>DAOMPL010000005.1:0-124828 GCA_035444785.1 Edaphocola sp.
TCAACAGCGGTTTCATGGCTTACACTCCGTGTGCCACGAAACCTTAGTTATTATGGGCAGGTTTTTTAATTCAATAACCTATTTATTTCCCAAAGTTTAATAATCCAATTACCATTTGATTGTTTGTACCATAAGTAGGTTCTTCCTCCTTGTTCTTGAATGTAACCAGTGTGATTTTTTTGAGTAATTTCATAATCAATCTCTTCTGTACCTATACTTTCTAGGTAGTCAATAATTTCACGATTTATGAAATCATTTTCTATTTCAACAATATCTTGTGATTTTTGTTCTGCTGATAATAGTGAAGTAATTTTAATTACTTTTTCTCTTAATTGATTTGTCATAATAAATATAGATTTTAATTACAAGAAGTTGTAAAACCTTGAGGTGCTGTACATAAATTGCAATTAGGAACTGTTTGTGTACTATATACAGTGCCATTTAGATATGTAGTACATTTATATTGTTTGGTTTCTTCTTTTGTACAGGACTGTAAGGTTGTGCTGATTGACGCAATAAAAAAGAGGAGGTATAGTGTGATTTTTGTGTTTTTCATAATTATTCTGTATATTTCGATTTAGGTGTTTTTAATTTTTTAATAATAATTTCTCCCTCACTTTTATCAATAAATTCAAGTCCTGTTCTGGCAATAGCAATTCCCATTTTTACTTTTTGTTTGATAAAATAAGTTTTTCCAGGTTGAGGATTGATAGTAAGAATATCTTTGTTCTCAGATTTACTTATTATTGTTATTTCTTTACCATCTGGTTTCACAGTCCAAGCTAAATAGCTTTTGGGACCAAGTTTTCCAATTAATTTTTCATCTTGATAAATTCCAAATTTGATAGCAGAACCAAACGAAGATGGTCGTAGCACATAAATTGTTGCCATATCGTTGTTGCTATTATTTGGACTTGCTATTTTACTGTACTGAAATGTACTGGCACAGCTTGTTAAGAATAACATTGAGATTATTAGTATTAATATATTTTTCATTTTTATATAATTGTCTTTCTTACTCATTTGGCTTTTCGGTTACGCCCCGTTTTTTGAAATGGTTACTGGTCTCCATATTTTTTAAAATAAAGAATTGTTGTCAGTCGAGAATGACTGTCAAGATGTGTCAAAATGAAAGGTTGGTGGCTCTCTTGTTTGTTGCCGTCCGTTGTGGTGTGTCGTTTTAAACTTGCCCATAACGGTTCTCAGCTATACGCAGGCAGGGATTTTAACCACTGAACTTCCTACTAAGAACTGAACTTCAAATTTACCACTTTCCTGTCTTACGAAGCACAAAACCCCTGCTTGCGTATAGGTGATGTTATGCCTTCGCCATTCTTTATTTTCTGTCATATTTCTCGTCAAATTTGTTCATTATTTCAATGTATTCACTCGGCAGTTTGTCAACTACAAAGTCAATTATTACTGTTGGAATTTCTTTGTAATAAGCCGAAGCAATTCCGCCCGTTATACAAGCAATTGTGTCGCTGTCGCCACCGATTGAAATAGCAAGTCTTATTGCACTTTCAAAGTCTGAACTTTCTAAAAATGCTACTATTGCTTGTGGAACTGAACCCTGACAAGTTACGTCAAATTTGTAAGTTGGTCTTATTTCATCAAGCGTAAAGTCAAGATTGTATTTGAAAGTCCTTGTTATATAGTCTTTTATTTCTTGTTTTGATTTTCCTTGTCTTGCAAGAAATATTGCAGTCGCTGTTGCTTGTGCTCCTTTAATTCCTTCTGGGTGGTTGTGCGTCACTTCTGCTGACTGCTTAGCCACTTCCATTACTGTTTCAATGTCATCAAATGCAAAACCAACAGCACTTGCTCTCATTGCAGAACCATTACCAAAACTTCCGTATGGTTTTAAATTGTCTTCTTGTAACCAATTTCTGAAACTACCACCGTAACCACGTCCACGATATTTTCTGCCATATTCCCAAATTGTCTTAGCAAACTCTTTCTTGTTCAATATGCTGTCAGCCACAGCAATTGTTAGCACGGTATCGTCAGTAAAATCACACTTTGGGTTGAATAAACTAAAGTCGGTCGTTTTAATGTTGTTCCATTCAAACACGGAACCAATTACGTCACCAATAACTGCACCAATAATGGTATTTGAATTTGAAGTTACAGGTTTTTTGAAACATTTGAGGTCATAAATAGATTTTATGTAGTTTGGCGTTTTTGTCAAAACTGCCATACCTATTAGATGCATTAAATCATACTCTGTGAGGTCTTTTGTTTTAATTTTTGAACACCCACCCCAAGCACCAATTATATAAAAATAACCGTGGTGTGATAAAATTCCATTTCCTAATTGATGATAATGATTGCCAATTTTTGCTGTTTCAGGGTAAAAATTAGAACATATAGTTCTATTATCTTTTTCAGGTTTTTTGTATTCTTTATCGGGGCTGAAATTTCGAAAAACAGCACACTCTTTCTCTAGTATTAACCAAACATTATCATCAACTTTTTCAACAGGTATTTTGTCCCAATAATACATCGGATTGTAATAAAATAATAAATTTTTCCCGTCATTCAAGGCAAAAAAGTAATGGGACACAAAAAGCGTACTTCCGTCTTTTGTCCTTTGCAAGTCATCTATGAGTAGTCCATTTACTTTTGTGTCATATCCTGAATATTCTTTCATTCGGTCGTCTTTTTATGGTGAGGCATAACGGTTCGGCTATAAGTAGTGCGGGACTTCGGAGCTGAAAATTTTCAGTTTGGTACGAACAATAGCCAAAGCTACACTTTGCGTTTTACCTTTTTTTTCCAAAACGTCAAAGCGTAGCTTTGGCGGAATAGAACCCCGAAACTTCGATTGAGCGTTTAAGCCCGCATTACTTATAGCCATTGTTGTGTGTAGTGTTTTTATTTTTTATATAATTCGTTTACTTTCTTCAAATCAGTCGTTTTATCAATCTCATAAAAATAGTTCAATTGCCATTTTTGAGTTTTTTCCGCTTGTTTATTCAGTGTTTTATCCCAAACTGGATAAACTCTAAAACCTCTTTTTCCATCCTTTTTTTCGGTGGTTATGAAACCTTTGTTGATTAATTCGAATTTCGGAAATACAAATTGTCCAAAACGGTCGCCAGATTTCGCGTTGATTACATAAAAATCAAATTGGTCATTTTCAGAATAAGGTTCTGTTTCCCCATTTTGATTTCGTTTCCAAAAAGTCACAAATTGTCCAACTTTTTTAGGTGTTATTTTTGAACTTCTTGAAATTAGTTTCATTCCATTCAGTTCATATTGGCAAGCGTCATATTCGGTTCCTTCAAGTTCATTATTTAGGTTGGAAATATTGAGAGATAATTTGTCATAAATTTTTGTTTTAACCTCAATTAGATTTTTGTTCAGAGTTTCAAATTCAATCATTTGTAATTATTATCTCTTATGTTCAAGTTTTTACGGTTGCTTTTTACATTACACACAACTCTTATATATACGCAACTCCTCACTTTTTTATATCGTCTATATCGCATTTGTGTGAAGGGCTTTGTACTTTATTCGCTACAAAGATAAATTTTTTTTAAAAAAATCAAAGAACTTGTTAAATTTTTATTATTGATGCCGATTTCTTTAATATTTACCTCGGAGGTCCTGATGTTGGAATGTCCTAATGTACTATGAATGTATGGTTTATTGCTCACTTTGTCTGTTTGAATAGCAAAAATTACAAGAGATTTAGTCTCTAATTAAAGGGAATACCTGACCTTATGCAGCTTTTCTGAAAACGACCCAACCTTATTTTTAATATCAAAAATCAATCTACTTTTATGTGAAAATAGAAAACAGACAACAATCGACTACAAACGTTTATTGTCGTTTGTTGTCGGAAATTGTCCTTTAAAAATCGCCGTAATTTCTGAATGGAGTTTGTTTGAATCGAATTTTTTAGTAGGATTTTGAAAAATCAAGTTTTAAATGTAAGGGACTAAAAAGGGTATGCCCTACAAAAAAGCCTCAATCTGATATTGATAAGGATTAATTATGTATTTTTGCTGATTATCTTTACTTATAGGTAAAGTAAATTTATTTGAGAATAAAAAACAGAAAAATATATGTCTTTTGAACCTAAGCACAAAATCAGAATCGTAACTGCAGCCTCTTTATTTGATGGCCATGATGCCTCTATCAATATTATGCGTCGCATCATGCAATCAGACGGAGCAGAGGTCATCCATTTGGGTCATAATCGTAGTGTTCAAGAAGTGGTAGATTGTGCCATCCAAGAAGATGCCAATGCTATTGCAATGACCTCCTATCAGGGTGGACACGTGGAATATTTGAAGTATATGTATGACCTTTTAAGAGAAAAAGGTACCGATAAAATCAAAATTTTTGCTGGTGGTGGTGGTGTAATTCTCCCTTCAGAAATCAAAGAATTGGAAGCATATGGCATTAATCGCATTTACTCTCCGGATGATGGTCGGGCTATGGGCTTGGAAGGAATGATTATTGACCTTTTAAAACAATCTGACTATGCAACCGGCGAACACCTCAACGGAGAAGTAGAAAGAATCACACAAAAAGACCCATTAGATATAGGCAGAATGATTTCGGCAGCAGAGAATTTTAACGATGCCCCTGAAACTAAAGCCGTGCTTAAAAAAGTAAGTGATTTAGCCGCCAAAAGCAAAACTCCTGTTTTAGGGATTACCGGAACCGGAGGTTCAGGAAAATCCTCTACTATCGATGAAATCGTAAGAAGATTCTTATTAGACTTTCCTAAAAAAACTATCGGCATTATCTCTGTTGATCCCTCTAAAAAGAAAACAGGTGGTGCCTTGTTAGGTGATAGAATCCGTATGAATGCTATCAGTAATGATAGGGTATATATGCGTTCAATGGCAACACGTCAAAGCAACCTAGCCGTTTCAAAATACATACAGGATGCCGTAAATATTTTAAAAGCCGCACAGTATGATTTTGTCATACTAGAAACTTCAGGTATCGGTCAGTCAGACACTCAAATTACTGATTTTGGAGATGTCAATATGTACATTATGACTCCTGAATATGGTGCTGCTACGCAATTAGAGAAAATAGACATGTTGGATTTTGCCAATATCGTAGTGGTAAATAAATTTGACAAACGAGGAGCTGCTGATGCTTTAAGAGATGTAAAAAAACAATACCAACGCAACCATAAATTTTTCGACCAACCTGTGGACAATATGCCTATTTATGGCACCATTGCCTCTCAGTTTAACGACCCGGGCACCAATACCATGTATCGTGCTTTGATGGATTTAGTGGTAAAAAAGACAGGGGCTGATTTACAATCAGACTTTGTAGCCCATGATGAAAGCAGCGAGAAAATTTATATTATTCCACCGGCAAGAATCCGATATCTTTCAGAGATTACAGAGAACAATAGAAGTTATGACAAAAAAGCAAAGGCTCAGGCAGCAATAGCACAAAAGCTTTTTGGTATCCACAAAACTATTGAAACTTTAAAGGCTTCAAAAATTGAAGACAAAGACCGATTAATTAAAGATTTAGAGGCTTTATATCATAAAGTGAGCTTGGATGTGGATCCACATAATTTGGAATTACTAAAGAACTGGGAAGACAAAAAGAAAAATTACCAAAACGAATTTTTCGAGTTTAAAGTAAGAGATAAAGTTTTAAAGATTCAAACTCATACCAAATCTCTTTCTCACACCCAAGTGCCTAAAGTGGCTGTACCACAATATGAAGCCTGGGGCGAAATCTTAAAATGGTCATTATTGGAAAATTTTCCGGGAGAATTTCCGTATGCCGCAGGCATCTATCCTTTCAAGAGGGAAGGAGAAGACCCTACCCGTATGTTTGCGGGTGAAGGTGGCCCAGAGAGAACCAATAAACGTTTTCATTATGTATCCAAAGGATTGCCAGCAGCTCGTTTAAGTACAGCCTTCGACTCTGTAACCCTTTACGGTCAGGACCCAGGACATCGTCCGGACATCTTTGGTAAAATAGGCAATTCAGGTGTTTCTGTACCTACTTTAGATGATGCCAAAAAATTGTATTCTGGCTTTAACCTAGCCGACCCTAAAACCTCGGTATCAATGACCATCAACGGTCCGGCTCCTACCATCACTGCCTTTTTTATGAATGCAGCCATAGACCAACAATGTGAATTGTATATTAAAGAAAATGGTCTAGAGGCAGAAGTAGATGCTAAAATAAATGCTATCTATAAAGAAAAAGGATTGCCACGCCCTTACTATTCTGGAAATGTAGGTATTGGTAAAGCTGCCGAAGGCAAGCAAGGCGAATTACCTGAAGGTAATAATGGCTTAGGTTTGATGCTTTTGGGGGTTACAGGAGACCAGGTTTTGCCTGCAGATATATATGCCCAAATTAAAGAAAAGACCTTGAAAGCCGTCCGTGGTACTGTGCAGGCCGACATCTTAAAAGAAGACCAGGCCCAAAATACATGTATCTTCTCTACTGAATTTTCTTTGAGGGTGATGGGAGATGTGCAGCAGTATTTTATTGATAAAGGTGTGAGAAACTTCTATTCTGTTTCTATTTCAGGTTATCATATTGCAGAAGCAGGCGCCAACCCAATTTCCCAATTGGCATTTACCATATCTAATGGGTTCACTTTTGTAGAATACTACTTAAGCCGTGGCATGCATATCGATGAATTTGCACCTAACTTATCCTTCTTTTTTTCCAATGGTATCGATCCCGAATATTCTGTAATCGGGAGAGTAGCTAGAAAGATTTGGGCAAAAGCCATGAAGTATAAATATGGTGGCAACGAGCGTTCTCAAATGTTGAAATACCATATCCAAACTTCGGGTCGCTCTTTACACGCTCAAGAGATAGACTTTAACGATATCCGCACTACCTTACAGGCCTTATATGCCATTTACGACAACTGTAACTCTCTTCATACAAATGCTTACGATGAAGCTATTACGACTCCAACAGAGGAATCGGTTCGTCGTGCCATGGCAATACAGCTAATCATCAACAGAGAGTTAGGATTGGCAAAAAATGAAAATCCACTACAAGGCTCTTTCATTATTGAGGAGATGACCGATTTAGTAGAAGAGGCGGTGTATGCCGAGTTTGATAAAATTACCGAAAGAGGTGGTGTTTTGGGTGCTATGGAAACCATGTATCAAAGAGGAAAAATTCAGGAAGAATCCTTGTATTATGAATCCTTAAAACATACCGGTGAATATCCAATAATTGGAGTGAATACTTTTTTAAGCTCCAAAGGCTCCCCTACCGTAATCCCGGCAGAGGTAATACGATCCACCACTGAGGAAAAAGAATTCCAAATTAATAATGTAAAAAACCTTTGGGAATCAAGTGGTGATAAAGGAGCAGAGGCGTTAAAACGCCTACAGAAAGTAGCCATAAAAAATGAAAATATTTTCGAGGAATTAATGGATACCGTTAAGTATTGTTCTTTAGGACAGATAACCGCTGCCTTGTTTGAAGTGGGTGGTCAATATAGAAGAAATATGTAAAACAAACCCAATAATAAAGCAATAAGGCTATCTAAATATTAGATAGCCTTTTTACTTTTATAATTGTGTTGAATACTATTTTAAACTTTACCTTTTAGGAACACCTTTTCAGACGACAAACATTGACTGGATGTTTATGCAAAAAAAAGAAAGCAAACCATGTAAGTATGATTTGCTTTTCTTTAATGTAGGGAAGACAGGATTCGAACCTGCGACCCCCTGGTCCCAAACCAGATGCGCTACCGGCCTGCGCTACTTCCCTAAAAAAGTTTGCTGCGGTGAGGGGGGGATTCGAACCCCCGGTACAGTTTAACCCGTACGACAGTTTAGCAAACTGTTGATTTCAGCCACTCATCCACCTCACCAAAGCCTTATCTTTTAACTCCCTTTCCTTCAAAAAGGTTTGCAAAGATAATAGATTATTTTTTAAAAAACCAAATTAATTTTCAATTAGTTTTTAAAAAAGAAAACATATTTTTATTTTACATGATTGCAAGCTGAATTTTATGCTGAATTTCCAAAAAAGTAGCTTTATAATCTTCATCTGTATTCAAAAAATCATCCACTTTCTGTATAGAATGTATCACGGTAGTATGGTCTCTTTTACCATAATAGCTACCTATAGACTTTAATGAATTCTTGGTAAACTTCTTAGTCAAATACATTGCTATTTGACGGGCATTGACCACATCTCCTAATCTTGACTTGGACTGTAACTTATCAAATTCAATATTAAAATGATCACATACCATTCTCTGTATTTCTGCTAGATCAATTTCTTTATCGGAAGTTTTAATTAAATTTTTTACGACCCGCTTAGCTATTTCCAAATCCACATCCTTCTTCAACAAAGTAGATTGAGCCAAAATAGAAATAACGGCTCCTCTTAAATCTCTAATATTATCTTGAACATTATAGGCAATATACTGCACTACTTCTTCGGACATTTCTGTACCTTCATTACGCATAAAGGTATTTAAAATCGTCTTTCTTGTCTCGAAATCCGGCTGCTGCATCTCGGCTATCAACCCCCATCTAAAGCGGCTCAAAAGCCTTTCATTCATACCTTCTAAATTAACCGGAGGTGTATCACTGGTTAATATTATCTGCTTTCCTGTCTGATGTAAATGGTTAAAGATAGAAAACAAAGCTTCCTGAGCTTTAGGAGCATTGGTGAAAATATGAATATCATCCAATAGTAAAACATCTATCAACTGATAAAAGTTAATAAAATCTCCTACTTCCCTATTCCTGGAATGTTCTATATATTGATTAATAAATTTTTCGGCACTAACATACAACACTGTTTTTTGAGGATGCAATTTCCTCACTTTATTACCCAAAGCCTGAATAAGATGCGTTTTTCCACAACCAGTTCCACCAAATATCATTAATGGATTAAATGAAGTCTTCCCCGGATTTTGAGCAACAGTTAGAGCTGAACTTCTACATAAAGCGTTACAAGAACCCTCAACAAAGTTTTCAAAATTCAAAGATGCATTCAACTGAGGATCAATCTCGATACGCTTCATACCGGGAATCACGAAAGGATTTTTAATCTTGGTAGGATCTTCCAAAACTATAGGCATATCTACATAATTCTCCCCCTTCTTTACTCTAGTTTGTTGACCTGCGGGCAATTGCATAGTTGCATGTGATTTATTGCCTGCATTATTTTCCATTTGAATCCTATAGGCTAATTGGGCATTTTTTCCCAAGACCCTCTTAATAGTTTTAGCCAACAATTCCACATAATGCTCCTCCAGCCATTCATAGAAAAACTGGCTAGGCACCTGAATAGTAAGTACACTATTATTCAAACTCACAGCCCTTATTGGTGAAAACCAAGTTTGGAAAGCGCGGTTGTTTACATTATCCTCAATTATCTTTACACACTGCTCCCATGCCGCTATCGCCGCCTCTAAATATTCATCTTTTATTCCATTGAGTTCCATTTGGTTCATTCAAAAAAAAATATTTTATTTTCCAATTAATTAATTAAATGTCAGAATAATATTATTTAGACAATTTTGAAAAAAAGAATAAATTTCTATACTAAAAATTCATAAGTCTATTTCTTCTAATTTATTTTCTCATGTCAAAATTCTAAACATTTTGTGTAAAAAAAAAGTTTTTTCTTCTTGTTTATTTGCCAAGAATTACAGTATTAGGTTTCATGTCTTTTATTTTCTTTTTATGATTAAAAACAAAATCTATCCTCCCCAATCTTAAGCCTGCCCATCCCACTTGATTAATGATAACATTCTTTCCTACCCTATTCTTTTTTAGTACCGGCTCATCCAAAAATGTATGTGTATGCCCTCCAATAATCAAATCTATATCTTGAGTATTCTCAGCTAAAACAATATCACTAACCTTTCTTGTATCATACCTAAAACCCAGATGGGATAAGCATATCACCATATCACAACCTTCTTTTTTCTTCAGTTTTTCTACAACTTCCATCGTAGTTGCAATAGGATCATTATACCAAATTCCTTTAAAATTTTCTTGAGCAACCAAGCCATGCAATTGTACCCCTAAACCAAAAATTCCAATCTTTAATTGCCCTTTTTTTAAAACAATATAAGGTTTTATTTTATGCTTCAATGCCGATTTTGAAAAATCATAATTGGCCACCACAAAGGGGAAATTAGCATGGGGCAATTGTTTCAAGAAGCCTTCTATGCCTAAGTCTAAATCATGGTTGCCCATAGTGGCACAATCATAACCCATCATGCTCATGGCTTTAATTTCAGGCTCTCCTTTATATTCATTAAAATAAGGTGTTCCTTGAAAAATATCTCCGGCATCTAAAAGCAAGACATGTTGTTCTTCTTTCCTTATTTGTTCAATTAGATTTGCTCTGGCAGCAATGCCCCCTTGACCCGGAAATTTTTTATCATCCATAGGGAATGGCTCCAACCTTGAATGCGTATCATTAGTATGCAAAACAGTTAACTTAAAGTCTGTAGTAGCAAGTGCTTCAAAGGGAAAGGCATTTAAAGAAAGTAATCCTCCTCCAACAAAAACATTTTTTAAAAAATCTCTTCTATTTTGCATAGCTTATTCTATTTTCTATTTGAGGATGGAGTCCTTTTCCATCTTTTGAATCACGTTTTACTTTTTCGATTAAGGCATCTCTAAGAAAAACACTATAAGGATACTGTTTTAATCTTATTAAAAAATCACAATCATCACCCCCATGAGCAATATAATCTGATGTTACTAAACGGTAAGTTTGATTTTCCTTTAAAGGTTTTCCATCAATTTTAATTTCGGTGGCTTTACCATCTTCAATAACATAAGAAATCCCGGATACCGGCCAACCTTTCCATGCTGCCATATGATTGCAAAACTGCCTCAATACCTCTCCGGGAATTTCGATAACTGTAAGCATATTATCAAATGGCATTATCTCATAAATTTTTCCCTTGGTAATATTACCTTTAGGCACAAAAGGGATTCGCAATCCGCCATAATTCACTACAGAAATAGTCACCAAATTATCCAGCTTTTTTGCAGCCTCTAACTGTGCATCTGCTGCAAAATTCCCCATAGTACTTTCGGGTTGAGATTTACTTAATGGCACTTCCGACTTACCTATAACAACATCCATTACACTATCCATACTTTTTTTATAGGGCATTAAAAATTCAACTACTTTTTCTTCTTTAGTTATAGAGTCTTTAATACTGATAAAACTAGGTTGATATTGTGTAATGACATAAGGCTTGTGAGCACAGCCCCCAAGCACCAAACCAAAAATTAGAAATAATAAATACCTATGAATCATTATTTTAAAAATAGAATCTTGAGTTAAAGTTAATAAAAAAAAATTTTTTTTCAAAAGCATTTGTTCGATTTTTTTTAAACACAACAAAAAAACCTTTCATTCCAAAAATACCAAGAATTGAAGAATATTCCCATAATAAATCTGACATTAACTAATTTTTCAAACAATACTGTAAAATTAAACCCATTAACTTTGCGAAGTGAATAATTAAGAAAAATCAAATAAAATTTCATAAATGAAATTAACAGAATTAATTAAGGTTCTTAATACCGAACTAATACATAATTCATCTTTTCAAGATAAAGACATTAACGAACTTTGCATTGATAGCAGAAAAGTAACCAATGCAGACAATGCTATATTTTTTGCCTTAAATGGACCCAACAGAAATGGAAGTCAATTTATTGCCGAAGCCTACCAAAAAGGTATTAGATGCTTTATCACAGAAGAAGAACAAATTACGAAACACTACACTGATGCTATATTTATCAGAGTTAAAAATACGCTGGAAGCATTACAATTATTAGGCAAAACCCATAGAGAACAATTTTCTTATCCTGTAATAGGCATTACGGGTAGTAATGGTAAGACTATTGTAAAAGAATGGCTCTACACGCTACTCTCTGCTATAGCCCCTTTTAATTACCAAGCTGGTCCCATAAGAAGCCCTAAAAGCTATAATTCGCAAATAGGAGTGCCCCTTTCTACTTGGTTAATGCAACCCAACAACACCATCGGAATATTTGAAGCCGGCATTTCTAAACCTAAAGAAATGGAAAAATTAGAAAGCATCATCCAACCAACACTAGGAATATTTACTAATATTGGAGAAGCTCATAATGAAGGTTTTGATAGCATACAGCTTAAAATAGAAGAAAAACTAAAGCTTTTCGACAATGCCAAACAGCTTATTTATTGCCTAGATCATGAAAAAATAAGAGCCTGTATTGAAAACTGGAAGAAGCACAAAACAGCGACCCAACCGCATCTCCAAACATTCACCTGGTCTTCCCAAAACAAAGAAGCTGATGTTTATATTCAAGAAATAAATACGGAAGGGATTTACACAAAGCTAGATATCATTTTCAATCAACAAAATTTTGTTGTAACAATACCTTTCAAAGACAAAGCATATATTGAAGACACCCTCCATTGCATTACCTGTTTATTGTTATTGGAAACCCCTATTTCAATTATCCAGCAAGAGATAGCCAAGCTGCTCCCGGTCGCCATGAGGTTGGAGCTTGTCAATGGAATAAATAATTGCACTATCATTAATGATACTTACAACTCTGATTACACTTCCTTAAAGATTGCTCTGGACTTCTTAAATCAGCAAAAGGGTTTTGAAAAAAAGACAATAATCCTTTCTGACATTTTTGAGGTAAGACAAGATGACGAAAGTTTCTATGAAAAAGTAGGAAATCTACTACATCAAAAAGGAATAAACAACCTTATCGGAATCGGTGAAAAAATCAGTAACAATGAAACAATATTTTCAAAATTCCCAAACATCAACCTTTCCTTTTATAAAGACACCCAAGATTTTCTAAACAACTTTTCAAAGCATCATTTTGCCAATGAAATTATCTTAATAAAAGGATCTCGATATTTTGAGTTTGAAAGAATAGAACAAGTTTTAGAAGAAAAAACACATAAAACCATACTAGAAGTGGATTTAACAGCCTTGTTAAATAATATCAGGGTGTATAAATCCATGCTGCAACCAGGGGTTAAACTTATGGCAATGGTAAAAGCTTTTGCTTATGGCACCGGTAGCGTAGAAATAGCAAATGCCCTTCAATATGAAGGCGTGGATTATCTGACTGTTGCATATTTAGATGAAGGTATCACATTAAGAAAAGCAGGAATCACCCTTCCAATAATGGTGATGAGTCCCGAATTTGGAGCTTTCAACAAAATGATTGCTTGGAATATAGAACCCGAAATTTTCAGTATCGAATCATTAGAGCAATTTCTTTTTACTGCTAACTCCTTAGGTACCAAAAATTACCCCATTCATCTTAAAATGGATACGGGTATGCACCGTCTTGGATTTAACGAGGAAGATTTACCCCGACTCATTAGTTTACTCCAACAAACAGATGCCATCTCTGTCAAAAGTATTTTCAGTCATCTGGTAGGCAGTGACCAATCAATGTTTGACAGCTTCTCAACCGAACAAGAAATTAAGTTTAGAAAAATGAGTGGACAATTAATGGAAACCCTTTCCAATAAACCTTTAAGACACCTTTGCAATTCAGCCGCCATTTCAAAATTTCCAAATATTCATTTTGATATGGTTAGATTAGGAATCGGAATGTATGGCATAGACCCCAACCCTGCAGTGGCAAAGCACTTAGAAAATGTTGCTACGCTAAAAACTACGATTGCCCAAATAAAAAAAGTCAAAGCTGGTGAAACGGTAGGATATAGCAGGAGGGGAAAGATAGAAAAAGATAGCAGTATAGCAACCGTAAGTATTGGTTATGCAGATGGCTATTTCAGAGATTTTGGCAATGGCAACGCCTATATGCTGGTCAACAATCAAAAGGCCCAAACCTTAGGTTCAATCTGTATGGATATGACAATGTTAGACATCACAGACATTGAAAACGTAAATGCAGGAGATAAAGTAGAAGTCTTTGGGAATGCTTTACCCATAAACACTTTAGCAAAATGGGGGCATACCATACCCTATGAAATAATAACCTCAATTAGCCAAAGAGTAAAAAGAGTATATTTAGAAGAATAAGAATACCAAAACACCCTAACTGATTGAGTTAGGGTGTTTTAGCGTAGTATTCGAAAATAATTATTAATTCTGATTGGAAGCTCTCATGATTAGCTCATAGCCTTTCTTATAGCCTTTATCAACATTATAAACCCAAAATATTCTTTCTCTGTAAACCAAACCATAACCCTTGGCATAAACTTCTTGATAGAAATTCCTATCGGCATATACAGAATCATCGGGTTGATTAGTTTGTTCATCTATTCCAGTAACCGTTACCGTATTTTCAAAAAAATTATTTCCCGGATCAAAGGTTTCTCTTATTTTACTGTACTTAAAATCCCAAGGGAAAACCGAAGTATTATATTCATACATTGCCTCTTCTCTCGGTTCAATAAAAGTCATTCCATCCCAAGAAGGTGTCGAATTATCAATAGGGAAAATCATTTTAATAATTTTGGCATTGGTCTGTGTCCATTCCAAACGTCCATTAGTTTTAGTCACATGAATAACATCTCTACCCACAAAGGTATCATTACTGGTTTTTCTTTGTAACACATCAATAGCATAACTCAACCTGCCTTCATTATCTCTAAAAGTATCCACTACCTCATATCTCATTTGATAGTTATTATGATAAGTAGTTTTAGAATAATCGTCATAGGTGGTAGAGTCCACATCATAAACAATGTACTTCCCGATTTCCAATGGAAAATAATCATCGGCTCTAGGCTGCTCAATTTGTTTAGTACATGAACCAAATATCAATGCCCCAGCTGATAAACCTAATAATACTTTTGAAAAAATATGCATCTTAATCCTATAAAATTTAAAATTTGGCACTAAGATAAAGCAAAATTTTAAAAACAATAATGTTTTTTAAAATTTATTTAAAAAAATACAATTTCCACACTTCAAAAAGTCTTATTTTTAATACAATTATTAACTAAAAGAGAACAATAATATTTCTTTCAATTATCTTTACCCAAAATAATTTTTACTAAAAGTGCAATTAAGATGTTTTTAAAAATTCAAAAAAACCCGAAAGGAGACCTCATTTATATCTTTAACGATATCACCCAACTGAGTGAACTCATTAAAGACAAACTCGAAAAAGAATATATTGCTAATGCCCTTAAACTAAAAAGGAAAATAATAAACCTAAACCGATACAGCCATCAAATATTCTTATTACCAATAACCAAAGAAGCCGACTGGGAACAAGATGAGGAAATCAGAAAAACAGGTGTCACCCTGACACAAACACTCAACCATTCCAATACGGAATGTGTTTTTATTGAAAATCTTTGCAACTATCAAAATGCTGCCTATTTATTAGCAGAAGGAATGATTTTAAGCAATTATCAGTTTTTAAAATACAAGTCAGATGCTAAAAATCAAAAGAACAGCCTCAAAGATATTTATTTCAGCAACCAAAGTATTTCCCCAAAAAAATTAAAAGAATTAGAACATATTACACAAGCAGTTTGCTTGTCAAGAGACTTGATAAATGAACCGCTAAATAATCTTACTGCTGAACAACTGGCAACCGCTATCACCAAAATAGGTAAGGACAGTGGCTTCCGAACCCAAATATTAAACAAGGAAAAAATAGAAAAATTAAAAATGGGAGGTCTCCTTGCCGTTAATGCAGGCAGTCAACTACCTCCAACGTTTTCTATCATGGAATACCGACCCTTAAACTATAAAAACAAAGCTCCTATTATCCTTGTAGGCAAAGGTATTGTTTATGACACAGGTGGATTAAGCCTGAAACCCACGCCCAATTCTATGGATTGTATGAAAAGTGATATGAGTGGGGCTGCGGTAATTACCGGAGTCATGTATGCAGTAGCCATGTTAGAACTTCCCATATACTTAGTTGGACTGGTACCCGCCACCGAAAACAGACCCGGAGAAAACGCCTATACCCCCGGAGATGTTATTACAATGTATAGCGGCACCACAGTAGAGGTTTTAAATACAGATGCAGAAGGCAGATTGGTATTAGCAGATGCCCTACATTATGCCAAGAAATACAATCCTGAATTGGTAATGGATTTTGCAACACTCACGGGTTCTGCATCCAATACTTTTGGTGATGCCGGTATCTGTATGTTGGGTAATGCCGATGAAAAAACTAAAACATTATTAAAAGAAAGTGGATTTCGTCAATTTGAGAAACTGGCAGAATTACCTTTATGGAAAGAATATGCTCAAAAATTAAATTCAAATATTGCTGATCTGAAAAACATTGGAGGCCCTAAAGCAGGTGCCATTACGGCTGCCAAATTTCTAGAACATTTTACCGATTATCCTTGGATTCATTTCGACATTGCAGGCGTTTCTTTCAATGATAACAATATCGATTACCGTCCGGCAGGTGGAGTTGCCATGGGCATCAGGATGGCTTTAGATTATTTTATCAATAAATATTCTTAAAAAAAAGCTGTTACAATTCCCAACAATTTAAAGATTAAGGCAAAGAATTTCTTTAGCTTTGCCTTAAATTCTATTTCAAGAACCCAAAACATGTTTTTAGAACCTCAAGCAACAAAATCAGGCTGGATAGAAGTAATCTGCGGCTCAATGTTTTCCGGCAAAACAGAAGAGCTGATTAGAAGAATGAAAAGAGCACAAATAGCCAAACAAAAAATTGAAATTTTCAAACCTTCTGTAGATACTCGATATTCTGACCAAGATGTCGTTTCTCATAATGCCAACAGTATTCCTTCTACACCCATCGAAAACTCTCAGAATATTTTATTGCTGGCAGATGATTTAGATGTAATTGGAATAGACGAAGCCCAATTTTTTGACCCGGAAATAGTCAATGTAGTTGAAACCATGGCAAGAAAAGGGGTCAGAGTAATCATTGCCGGTCTGGATATGGATTACAAAGGGCAACCCTTTGGAATGATGCCACAACTTTTAGCTACTGCTGATTATATCACCAAACTACATGCTATCTGTGTACAATGTGGTCAAATAGCAAATTATACTTATAGAAAAAACGATAGTGAAAAGAAAATATTACTTGGAGAGTCCGATCTTTATGAGCCCAGATGCAGGCATTGCTTTCAAAAAGGAGACGACTTTCCTTAGTGATTATTTTTTGGGGTATTTTTTAATGAAAAGGTAGCTATTACCGGATTATGGTCTGAAAGTGAAAGATCAGGAGCACTTGCTGCTTCACAATTAAGAAAATCGCTGTCGTAAAAAATATAATCAATTCTGATAGTAGGAAAAATATTACGATAGGTTCTGCCCCACCCAAAACCTTTAGCCGAAAAAGCGTCTTTTCGGTCTCCTTTTATTTTTCTATATACATAGGAACCGGGCATATCATTAAAATCGCCACAGAAGACAGACGGCATTACGCTTTTATCTAAAACAGAATCAATAAAATTAGCCTGCTCAGCTCTCTTAGAAGATGATTTTATTATCTTTTTCAAAATCCCTTTGGCAACATGATCTACTTTGGTAGAAACCGAATTAGCACGTGCCTCCGCTTCTTCTACCTCGTTACCTACAAAATTTACTGATTGCAAATGTGTAGTAAAAAGTCTAAATTCTTTCTCCTCACCCAAATCGACATTTACTCCCAACATTTTATAATATTCATTTTCACTACTTAAATTAAAAACCTCTGGTTTCGATAATGGAAATTTTGAAATTACAGCCGTGCCAACAGTAATTAATTCCGTAGATTTAGCAGAAATATTCAGAAATTTTTTCCAATATTGACCTTCTTCGGCAAATTCATAATAAGCATAACCCAAGCCTCTTAATGTTTCTAAAAAAGGCTCATTAGGATTTTTGCTATCAAAATAATATTCTTGAAGGCAAAGAATATCAGGCTGTTGTTTTTCGACAAAATCAATGATTCTATTTTTTGTCTGTTTGTTTTTTGTCCATTCTCCTAAATCAAATAAATGGACATTCCAAGTCATTACTTTCAAATATTGCTCTTCCTTGGTAATAGACTTTGACGACATTAAGTTAAAAGCAAAAGAAGATTTCACAATAGGAAAAGCCACTATCAAGGCTATAAGCGACCAAATAAAATATTTTTTCTTACGGGTTAAAAGCCAAAAGAATACGAAAAAAACATTTGCTAAAACTGCAAAAAAATTAGTAAAACTAAACAAACTGATTAAGGAGGAATTAGCACTCACATCATAATAGGAAGCATATAAACATAGGAACAGCCATCCTATAACCAAAACATTAAATAATATTCCGGTTCCTCTAAATATTAAATTCAGCCTTGACAATATTTTACGGCCTTTCAATTCTAAATATTTTATTTATATTCTTCCAAAAACTTACGTTCCTCTCTAGTTAAAGATTGGAATCCTGTGTCATTTACTTTATCTAAAATCCTATCTAAATCTAAACTTTCTTGCTTAAACACTTTACCTGCAATTTTATTCTTAGGACTAATCTTTTTATTGGTACGATTTACAATCTTATTGGCAAGCACTCCTAATTTATACCCTTTTTTAGCCAGAATCATATATCCCACTCCCGCAAGTCCACCAAATAAAATCAGTCCCAGATAAGCATAATTACCCATATCTATTACGGTATATAAATTCAAAGCCAAATAAGCAACTATCAACAACCATAAAGGAATTTTCAAGGAGTCTGAAAAATGAAACTTATAGTTAGGAGCAAGCACCAAGGCTCCAAATGAATAACCAATAACAGCGGCATCCGGCCCGGTAAACATATTATCCGGTTTCATCATTGGGAAATAGTTTAATAATATTACAAAAGCTATTCCTCCAAGGACATTAGAAATAATAAATAAAGGCAATATTTCACTCTTCCCTACCAAACGTTGCACCATACTACCAAAAACAAACAACCACACCAAAGAGGTAAACAATTTGAAAAAGCTCAAGCTGGTAAACATAAAGCTAATAATAGTCCAAGGATGGGTTTTCATCCCTTCCCAAGGTTGGATAGCGGCATTGATATATATATGATCATGAAAATAAGGAGTAGATTCCGGAGAAGGAATCTCCCACCACATGAATACAATAATTTTTACAAGATGTAAGAAAATATATCCTGCACCACAAAAAAATATCAATTTCAACAGTGGGTTACGTTCATAATCTGAAAGCAGGGTCTGCTTGCTACTATTTAAATAATCCATAATAATTTTTATCTAAGAAATAATGTTCCGTTTTTTTTCCAATAAACAAAAAGCAAATAAGCAAATAGCATTCCGCCCAAATGAGCAAAGTGGGCCACATTATCATTTATATTTCCTTTTAATCCTGAAAACAACTCCAAAGCAGCATATCCGGCAATAAAATATTTTGCCTTTATCGGAAACAAGAAATAAAAATAAATTAATTGGTTAGGAAACATAAAGCCAAATGCAAATAGCACCCCAAAAACAGCTCCGGACGCCCCTATCATTGGAACATTTAAAGGAGAATTCCTAGAGGTCAAATAGGCTCCATACTGATCAGGATAAGTCTGAATCAATTGTACCAAGTCATGCAACTGATAATGATAAACCATTAACTGGCATAAAGCCGCTCCAAATCCACTTACAAAATATAAAATCAAAAACTTTTTAGTACCCAAAACATTTTCTACTACATTTCCAAACATCCATAGGGCAAACATATTAAACAGTAAATGAGTAAAATTTCCATGCATAAAAATATGCGTCAATGGCTGCCAAAAACGAAAATAAGGGGATTCCCAATAAAACAAACCTAAGAGATAATCCAAATCAAAATTCATGTTTTGTAAGGCTATCTTTAATAAATAGATAATTACATTTATGATTATTAAGTTCTTTATTACAGGAGGCAGAATACTAAAACTTCCTACAGGTCTGAATTGTTGTGACATATCTTTCTTTAATAGAAGGGTCAAAAATAAAGAATAATTATTTCATAACAATAATAATCTAAAGTTTCCGGCATGAAACATTGTTAAATATTCCTATTCAAAATAGTACCGGATGGAATTCGACAACACTAACTATAATTTTTCACCATTTTTGAAAAATTTGCTATCATTAATAAATCCTTACTTTTGTATAATTTTTCAAAAATTTTTTTTATAAATGAAAGCAATGATTCTGGCTGCCGGTTTAGGCACAAGATTAAAACCTTTTACAGACCATCATCCTAAAGCACTGGCAAGAGTCAACAATAAGACTTTATTGGAAATCAATATAAAAAAACTTCAATCTTTTGGCATTAACGATATTGTAGTAAATGTACATCATTTTGCCGACCAAATAGAAGCAGTCTTAAACAGCAACAACCAATATGGTAGTAATGTCATCATTTCTGACGAAAGAGCTGCTGTCTTAGAAACCGGAGGTGGCGTAAAACATGCGGCTCCACTCCTATCCGGCTCTGATGATATATTAATTATGAATGTGGATATATTATCGGATATTGATATTTCAAAGCTCATCCAACAACATAAACATACAAATGCCTTAGTAACACTTGCTGTTCAAGATAGAAACAGCTCTAGAGCATTTCTATTTCAAAAAAATGAAAAACAATTTACCTTAAAAGGTTGGCAAAATAATAATACTCAAGAAAAGAAATTACCTTGTGCCATAAATACCCCTCTAATACCTTTTGCTTTTAGTGGTATTCAAATCGTTCAATCCGGTTTTTTAAACAAAATAAAGCAGGATGGAAAATTTTCTTTGGTAGATGCTTACCTTTCCCTCTGTTGTGATGAAAAAATACAGGCATTTGATCATTCCGGTGACAAACTTTTAGATGTAGGAAAACCAGAAAGCCTAGAAATGGCTAAACTTCTTTTCCCTTAAAAAAAAATTAAATAATAACACTCAAAAAATTAATAATATTATGAACCAAAGACAACTTTTCCAAAAGCATTTGGCACCTACATCTCCAGAACCCATGTGCCTACCCATCAGCTATGCAGAAGGCTGTATATTAAAAGATGAAAATGGAAAAGAATATATTGACTTAATAGGAGGCATTAGTGTTTGTAATGTAGGGCACAGACACCCCAAAGTGGTAGAAGCCATCAAAAATCAAGCTGATACTTATTTACATGTCATGGTTTATGGTGAAGTAATACAAAGCCCGATGGTACAGTTTGCTTCCCTATTGGCACAACATCTTCCTGAAACACTTTCCTGTACCTATTTTACCAACTCAGGAGCAGAGGCTGTTGAAGGAGCAATGAAATTAGCAAAAAGAGCAACAGGAAGAAGTAAAATAATTGCTTGTCATAACAGCTATCATGGCTCAACACAAGGAGCTTGGAGTCTAATAGGCTCCGAAGATTTCAGAATCAATTACCGCCCATTATTACCCGAAATTTACCATGTAAGCTTTAACAGCCAAGAAGCTATTAACCAAATAGATGAAGATACGGCTTGTATAATAATGGAAACTGTACAAGCAGAAGCCGGCATCATTACCCCAAACAAAGAATGGATAAAGGCCATCCGAGAAAAATGCAACCAAACCGGCACTTTGCTCATCCTTGACGAAATCCAAGTAGGTTTTGGTCGTACCGGAACGTTATGGGGCTTCCAACAATATGATATTATACCAGATGTTTTATTACTGGGCAAGGCTTTAGGTGGAGGAATGCCCTTAGGTGCTTTTATTGCTTCTAAAGAGTTAATGCAAACGCTTAGCATCAATCCTATTTTGGGACACATGACTACTTTTGGGGGGCATCCGGTTTGCTGTGCTGCTGGCAAAGCGGCAATGGAGGCACTTCTGAATGAAGAAATGCTAAAAGATGTAGAAACTAAAGGAAAGTTATTTGTTAAAAAATTACAAGACCATCCACACATTAAAACCATTAGACAAACAGGATTAATGATAGCTTTAGAACTTGAAAATTTTGAAAAAGTTCAACAAAGTATCAAAAAACTTTTGGAACAAGGTATTTTTACAGACTGGTTTTTATTTGCCTCAAATTGTCTAAGGATAGTACCTCCATTAAACATCTCTGAAAAAACTATATCAGAAGCTTGTGAAAAGATAAAAACTGCTTTAAACTCCTAAAACTTTTAAAAAAACATTAAAAAACCAATACATGCAATTACCTCCATTTTTAAAAAAAGGAAATACAATAGCTATAACATGTCCTTCAGGATTTTTAGATAAAAAAATAGCCTTAGAAGCAGCAAGTCATCTAAAAGACTGGGGCTTCAACGTATTGCTAGGCGACACTTTTGATAAAAGTGACAATTATTTCTCTGCAAAAGATGATTTAAGAACTAAGGATTTACAAAAATTCTTAGATGACCCTAACATACATGCTATATTAATGGGTAGAGGAGGTTATGGCATGAGTAGAATAATAGACCAATTGGACTTTTCAAAGTTCATTGCCAAACCTAAGTGGCTATGGGGATTTAGTGATATTACCGTCATTCATAATCATATCCAAACCAATTTTGGAATAGCTTCCTTACACGGGCCTATGTGTAGTAGTTTCACAAAGGAAAATATCAATAAAGATTTTCTAAAATCCGTAAAGGCTATATTATCTGGTGAAAGCATTTCTTATCCTGTCCCTTCCCATCCCCTTAATATTTCGGGAAAGGCAAATGGCATACTGGTAGGAGGCAATTTGGCAATGTTGGCCCACCTTTCCGGTTCCGTTAGTGCCATCAACACTAAGAACAAAATTCTTTTTATTGAAGATATAGGTGAACATTTATACAATATCGATAGGATGCTTTACAACCTAAAGCGGTCTGGAGTATTTAATAATATCCTAGGGGTAATTTGTGGAGGTTTTACCGATACGGAAGACACCACCCGACCATTTGGTCAAAACATTTACGAGTTATTATTGTATCATTTCTCAGATTTAAATATACCGGTAGTATTTGACTTCCCAAGTGGTCACATTGACGAAAACTACCCTCTTTGTTTTGGAAATCTATATGAAATGAATGTAAACAAGAAAAAAACAATGGTAAAATGCATTTTTTAAAAAAATCAATTCTCTATCAAAACCAATAAATTACATCAAGAAAACTTATAATTAATATATTATTAACTATTTTTTTCTGAAAAACAGTTGGAAGTTTCAAAAAAGGTTTTACCTTTGCATAAGAAATCGGATAAAGAGATAACAACTCGACCGGATTCAAATAAAAAAGTAAATTAAGTTTTTTTTCATAGGTGTAGGTTTTAGTTAAGGGCTTATCTGTCTAGATATGGCCCTTTTTTTTGTGCTATTCTCTTAAATTTCTAAAAAAATCTTAAAAATTGGTTTAAATTATCACATAACTGTAAAAATCCAATTTAACAAGCCTTAATCTATAAATCAAACTGTACCTTTGCACACGACAATAAGTAATTAAATAGATTTAAAGTATCAAAATACTTTTTTTTAAATAGATTTTCTTGATATAAAATGGACAATAATCAAAATACAGAGACCGAATTTTTAGAATCTTTTGCCGATAAGGAATACGAGCATGGTTTTATTACCGATATCGAAATGGAAGTTTTTCCGGTAGGGCTAAATGAAGATATTATTCGTAAACTATCAGCAAAAAAAGGAGAGCCGGAATACATGTTGGAATGGAGACTTAAAGCCTTTAAAGTCTTCCAAAAAATGGAATTGCCGGATTGGCAAAATTTTGAAATGCCCGAATTAAATCTTCAAGAAATATCTTATTATGCTGCACCTAAAAATGCTCCAAAATATGATAGTATTGAAGATGTAGATCCAGAATTATTAGCTACGTTTGAAAAATTAGGCATTCCACTTAATGAACGTAAAAAACTTTTAGGGGTTAAGGAAGAAGAACCAAAATTTTATGACGAAGAAGGAAACGAAATAGAAAAACCAAAAGTCGCCATAGATGCCGTATTTGATTCCGTATCTGTAGCAACAACCTACAAGGAAGAATTAAGTAAATTAGGAATTATTTTTTGCTCTATTTCTGAAGCAATCAAAAACCATCCTGAATTAATTCAAAAATATTTAGGATCAGTAGTTCCCCAGTCTGACAACTATTTTGCCGCATTAAACTCTGCAGTTTTTTCAGACGGCTCTTTCGTTTATATCCCCAAAGGTGTTCGTTGTCCAATGGAGCTTTCTACCTATTTCAGAATGAACCAAGGCAATACCGGTCAGTTTGAACGCACTTTAATTATAGCCGAAGAAGGTGCTTATGTTAGCTATTTGGAAGGTTGTACTGCTCCTCAAAGAGACGAAAACCAATTACATGCCGCCATCGTTGAAATTGTTGCAATGAAGGATGCTGAGGTTAAATACAGCACCGTTCAAAACTGGTATCCGGGTGACAAAGAAGGGAAAGGCGGCGTTTACAACTTCGTGACCAAACGTGGAATTTGTAAAGGTGAAAATGCTATTATTTCTTGGACACAAGTAGAAACAGGAAGTGCTATCACTTGGAAATACCCTTCAGTAATTCTTCAGGGCGACAATAGCACAGCGGAGTTTTACAGTGTAGCCGTAGCAAAAGGTTATCAAATTGCGGATACCGGAACAAAAATGATACATTTAGGCAAAAACACCAAAAGCCGTATCATTTCAAAAGGTATTTCATTAGGGTATGGTCAAAATAGCTATAGAGGAAAAGTAGCCTTAGGACCTAAAGCAGATTATGCCCGAAATTTCACCCAATGCGATTCTATGCTGATAGGTGACAGATGTGGTGCACATACCTTCCCTTACATTGAAGGGAAAAATCCAACTGCAACTTTAGAACATGAAGCCACCACATCGAAAATTGGGGAAGACCAAATTTTCTATTTAAACTCAAGAGGTATAGACCCTGAAAAGGCAGTAGAAATGATAGTAAATGGCTTTGCCAAAGAAGTGTTAAACAAACTACCAATGGAATTTGCAGTAGAAGCTCAAAAACTATTGGCTATTTCTTTGGAAGGTAGTGTAGGATAGACAAAATCAGGATTGAGGGTTGAGGATTGAGGGTTGAGGATTGAGGATTGAGGATTGAGGATTGAGGATTGAGGATTGAGGGATAATAAAATAACAGAATTCATTAAAAATAAAAATGCCTTTTGGGCAAAAAACAAATCAATAAATATGCTTTCTATAAAAAATTTGCACGCTGGTGTAGAAGGAAAAGAAATTTTAAAAGGACTAAATTTAGAAGTAAAAGCAGGAGAAGTTCATGCAATTATGGGTCCTAACGGAGCCGGAAAAAGCAGCTTAGCATCTGTACTTGCAGGTAAAGAACAATACGAAGTTACCAATGGCACAGCGATGCTTGATGGCAAAGACCTCCTAGAAATGGCACCGGAAGACCGTGCCCGTGAAGGATTATTTTTAGCTTTTCAATACCCTATAGAAATTCCGGGAGTTTCAAATATTAATTTCTTAAAAACTGCAATGAATGAAATTCGCGAATATCGTGGATTAGCACCATTGACAGCAAAAGAATTTTTACAAAGAAGCCGCGAAAAGCAGGAATTAGTTGAATTTGATGCTAAATTAGTAAACCGTTCTTTAAATGAGGGTTTCTCAGGAGGAGAGAAAAAACGCAATGAAATATTCCAATTAGCTATGTTGGATCCAAAATTATCTATCTTAGACGAAACCGATTCCGGTCTAGATATCGATGCCTTAAGAATCGTTAGCCGTGGTGTAAACAAATTAAGAAGTAAAGACAATGCTTTTATCCTTATCACCCACTACCAACGTTTATTGGATTATATCGTTCCCGATTTTGTACATGTTTTAGCTGATGGTAAAATCGTTAAATCCGGAGGTAAAGAGTTAGCTTTAGAATTAGAAGAAAAAGGCTATGATTGGTTGACTAACAATTAATTCAAGAAAAAAATGATTACAAAACAATTGGAAGCTCCTCTTTTTGACACTATGCAAAGTCGTTATGACATGTTGCGATTAAATCAAAAAGACAGCATAAGTGAATATAGAGCAGAAGCCATGGAAGCTTTTACCAGATTAGGTTTTCCTTCGGTAAAAAATGAAGAATGGCGTTTCACTAATGTATTACCTATAATAAAAAAGGAATACGATTTAAATAGCAATATCGATGCTTTAAGTACGATAAATATTGAAAAAGCAAGCACATTATTAGAAAAACATTTTATCACTAATTTTAAAGAAAAGGTGTATAAAATAGTAAGTATTAATGGTGTTTATTGTGCAGCTTTAAGCCAATTGCCACAGCAAGAAGGCTTTTTCTTCTCTCCAATTTTAAAAGCTAAAGATCACCCAAATTTTAAGAAAAATTTTGGAAAGGTCTTGAATATTAAGGAAAATGCTTTTGCAGCATTAAATAGTGCAACTTTTCAAAATGGAGCCTTTATCAGCCTGGATAAAAATGTGATTATTGATGCACCTATACATTTCATCAAAATAATTTTAGCAGATAATAATGCTTTGATTCAAAAAAGAGATTTATTCGTTTTGGATAAATTTGCAGAAATGAATATCATCGAATCTTACATCAAGGAAGGTACCGGAGATGTATTTTTGAATATAGCCTCAGAAGTAGTGGTGGCAGAACAAGCACAATTTAACCATTATGACCTTCAAAAAAGTGACGAACACCTTCATATCATCCAAAGAACAGAAGCACAACAGTCCAAACACTCCAATTATAGGAACTATGTATTTACTTTACCAGGAGCAGGATTTGTAAGAAATAACCTTTCGCTTCACCTTGATGACGCCGAAATAGAAACGCATCTTTACGGTTTATACCTTAGTGCAAATGAGCAATTGATAGACAATCATACAGAGGTACACCACAAATTCCCAAGAGGCGAGAGCAATCAACTCTACAAAGGTATTATGATGGACAAGAGCAAGGCCGTCTTTAATGGAAAAATATATGTATATCAGGATGCTCAAAAGACTAATGCCTTCCAACAAAGTAATAATATTTTGTTCAGTCAAAATGCAACAGTCAATGCAAAACCTCAATTAGAGATATTTGCAGATGATGTTAAGTGCAGTCATGGCACCACGATAGGTCAATTAGACCAAAACGCATTATTTTATTTAAAAAGCCGTGGCATGAGCGAAACAAAAGCGAAAGAAATGATGGTTAAAGCCTTTGCTTTTGATGTAGTGGAGAAGATTGAAATCTCTGAATTAAAAACTTATATCGGTCATTTAATAGCCGAAGAAATGGAAAACAGATAAATTAAGTTTTAACCTAATAATACAAATAGAAGCTTATTACCAAAAAACAATAGGCTTCTATTTTTTTTAAATACAATATTTCAAAATTGGAATCCTGAATACAATTGCTTTAATTTGCCATCATTATTCACCAATTATCCCTTAATTTTTTCGAAAAAAAACAATGAAAAAAATTATCATTTACAGTATTCTAAGTTTATATTGTGGTAATAGCCTTAACGCTCAAAGCAATAAACGTTACGCCAATCTTAACCCAAACATTTCAGAAAAAGTAGAAACCAGCAAACCAAAGAGAAGTTCCAATACCAGAATCAGCAATGCTTCTATTGGATTAATAAAACTGAGTGATAATTTTTGGGATTTAATACGAAAATTTGGAGACTCAAATATTGCAGAGGAGGAAATGGAAATATCTCCAGAGAATGAAAATACAGAAATAAAAACTATTGTCAACAGCGGAGAAGAGGGCGAATTAATTGTATCTTGGACACAGGGTGGTTTTCATAAAAAAATAAGAAAAATTGAAACCGGACAATCAGATTTCCCATATATTACAACGGAAGGAATAAAATATGGCACTACATTGGAAGAATTAATTTCAATAAATGAAGCACCTATTGATTTTTTGGGCTTTGGAGCAAATTCCGGTGGTCTTATCATCAATTTTAATAATGGAAAATTAGAACACAACTATGGAAAAAGACTACAGTTTGAATTAAGTATTGATGGCATTATGGATGAAAATATAAACACTATACAAATATTAAAAACCGAGGACGAAAAAATCAAAAAATATTTTTCCAAAATATATATTAGTAAAATAATCCTTAAAAATGAACAATAAAAAAGATTAAAAAACTAAAGGCTATCAAACAATTGATAGCCTTTTATTTAAATATTTTTTATTAAAATCACAGTCGTCCTGCACCGGCATAATAACGCGTCCAATACGACTCAGACAAGTTACTCACCATTACACCTCTACTTGAAGAGGCATGCACAAATCTACCTTCACCTAAATAAACACCGACATGAGAAATACGTTTGGTTTTAATACTAAAAAACACTAAATCGCCTTCTTTCAACTCATCCTTACTGTAAATTCTTGAAGTCATCATGTATTGCATAGCAGCGGTTCTATCCAAGCCTTTGGCATAAACATCCGAAAACAATTGTCTGGTGAATGCAGAACAATCAATAGCTCTTTTAGAAGTACCACCTAAGCGATAGGGGGTACCATACCAATCTTGAATAAAACTATACAACTTGGGACTGTTCCTTCTAGTCTCTACTAAACTTCTAGAAATCGTGGATTTGTTTTTAAAATCGGGAGCTGGTTCTGGCTCATCAACAAACTCAGGTTGAATTACAGGAGGGGTGGTTGTTGATTTTTTCGTAAGCTTTTTTCTGTAAGCATCACTATTAGCCGAATTTGTTTTATGCTTTACTGCCGGCATTCCTAAAGAAATACCTTCAATAAATCTATTTTCTGTGGACATTTCTAATGCTTCATTACTTGCAATCTGTCTATTGTCCTGCCCTTCTTGAGCAAATGTTATCGTCGTGGACAAAACCGCCCCGAGCAATAAAGCGAAAATTTTATTCATTTGTTCTTTTTTGGTCAATTCGGGCAAAAGTAATACCAAATATCGAAAAAATCAATAATAATATAAATATTTAACATTTTTATTTTTAAAGACGGTTTTATGACAAAATAGATTGTATTATTCGCAGGCTTATTATTATATTTGCAACCTATTAATTTTTAAAATAAAAACATAAAATTACAATAATATGAAAGTATTAGTTTGTATTGCAAAAGCACCGGATACTACTGCAAAGGTTTCCTTTACAGATAATGACACCAAATTCAACGAAGCTGGTGTAACTTTTATCATTAATCCTTACGATGAAATGTATGCTTTAGTGCGTGCAATAGAATTAAAGGAAAGTGGCGTTGCTACTGAAATCCACTTGGTAAGCGTTGGTGGTGCTGATACTGATGCCATTATCCGCAAAGCATTAGCTTTAGGTGGCGATCAGGCATACCGTATTGATGCAACCTCTAATGACCCTTATGTTATCGGTGCCGAAATTGCTAATTTAGCAAAACAAAACAACTACGACATCATTTTCACCGGTAAAGAATCTATCGACTATAATAATGGTGCCGTTGGGGCCACTATTGCAGGCATTTTAGATAGTAACTATTTTGGAAATGTAACCAAATTAAATATTAATGGTACAACAGCTACCGTTTCTCGTGAAATTGAAGGAGGACAAGAAACCGTTTCTTGTAATACTCCTTTAGTAGTAGCTTGCCAGCAAGGTGTAGCAGAACCAAGAATCCCAAATATGCGTGGAATCATGGCTGCACGTACTAAACCTCTAAATGTGGTACCGGGAACAGCTGTTAATAGTTTAGCAACAGTAGAAAGCTACGAAATGCCTCCTGCCAAACAAGGGGTTAAGTTATTCACCGTTGACCAGGTAGATGATTTGGTAAGTGCTTTAATCAACGATGCTAAGGTTCTTTAATATTAATTGGTAAAAAAAATAAACAAGAAAAATAATATGTCAGTTTTAGTATATATCGACCATAACAATGGTACTTTCAAAAAAAATGCTTTAGAGGCTATCAATTATGCTTCTAAAACTGCCGCCTCTGTAGGTGGAGAAGTTGTAGCCTTAGTATTAGGTACTGTAAGCGACAGCGAATTGGCAACTTTAGGAAAATATGGTGCTCAAAAAGTTCTCAAATTAGACAATAGCCAATATAACCATTTTAATGCAAAAGCATTTTCTAAAGCAATAGAAGTCGCGGCAAACGAAACTGGTGCATCTGTAATTATTTTCTCCGCTAACAATAACGGCAAAGCTCTAGCTCCAATGGTTGCTGCTCAGTTAAAAGCAGGCTTAGTGGCAGGTGCTGTTGATTATCCTGATACCAGCAATGGCTTCAAAGTAAAAAAATCAGTATTCTCAGGCAAGGCATTTGCACATGTAGCTATTAATACAGACAAGAAAGTAGTAAGCGTAACACCAAACTCTTTTGCAGTAACTGAAGGAGGAGTAGATGCTACTATTGCAAATTTAAACTATTCAGTAAACGACAGTGACTTTAGCACACAATTCATTTCTGAGGATGTAATTAAGGGTGAAGTGCCTTTAAATGAAGCAGAAAGAGTGGTGAGTGGAGGTAGAGGCTTGAAAGGGCCCGAAAACTGGGGAATCCTTGAAGATTTAGCTAAGGCTATGGATGCAAGCTTGGCTTGTAGCCGTCCTGTAGCTGATGCCGACTGGCGTCCACATCACGAGCATGTAGGCCAAACAGGTGGCACCATCAGACCTAACTTATATGTTGCTGTGGGTATCTCCGGAGCTATTCAACACTTAGCAGGAGTAAATGCTTCAAAAGTAATCGTTGTAATAAACAAAGACCCTGAAGCTCCTTTCTTTAAAGCGGCAGATTATGGAATCGTTGGTGACGCTTTTGAAATATTACCTAAGCTAACGGAAGCTGTAAAAAAAGCCAAGGGCAACTAATAATTCCCTAAAAATAAAAATAATGAGGGTTTAAAAAGACAAAAAACCCTCATTTTTTTATTAAAATATAAAAAAAAAGCCAAAATAATTTGTTAAAGAGAAATTGTTTTGTAATTTGGCAGAAAATTATAAAATTCATTTAAAGAAAATATATGAAAAGAAGTATTGTACTCCTATCTGCAATTGCAGGTTTATTTATGGGAACTTCAGCATTGGCACAAGATAACTCTGAATTGATTGCAGTTTACCGTTGGTACAATCCTACGGATAAAAACTATGTAACTTTAGCAGAGAATCAATACCCGGAAGGTCAATTATTAAACTGGAAATATAAAGATAAAACTTTATTGTTTTATGCATTCACAGAGCCCGGACCTAACAGAGTAGCTGTAAACTCTTGGTTTAACCCGGTTACAAAAGATCAGGTTTCTGTATGTGCTGATGAATATTCTGATGATGATTTATTGAAAATGGGCTATACCGACAAATTGCACCAGTTTTATGTTTCAGAGGTCAGAATGCCAAATAGAGTAGCAGTTTATCGCTGGCACCTACCAAAAACTAACGATTGGGTTACTATCCCGGAAGAAGGCAATACCGACACTTATTACAAAAAAGGTTATAAAAGAAAAACCTTTCAGTTTTATGCAATCCGTAGAACCGCTGACGAAGCTTTATACAACGGAGAATTATAATCTTCTTTTATTATAAATAATATAAAAATAGCATAATTATAAATTAAATTATGCTATTTTTTTGTTTTAGGAAATTAAGCACGTAATTTTACCCAAAAATAAAAAATAATTGAAATGGCTTTAGAAATAGTGGGAAAATTAATAGAAAAGTTCCCTACACAACAAATTAAAGAAAACTTTTCTAAGAGAGAGTTTGTAATTGAGATGACCTCAACAACTAATACAGGAATGACTATTGTCAATTATGCTTCATTCCAACTTGTAAATAACAATTGTGCCGTAATAGACAATTATCAAATAGGAGAAGACCTAAAAGTAAGTTTCGACATCAGAGGTAACAAGTGGCAAAAAGACGGTCAAACCCGCTATATTACCAACTTGAACGCTTGGAGAGTAGAAAGATTCCAACAACAACAAGCTTATGGACAAGCTCCACAGCAACAAGGATACAGCAATCCTGCACCTCAGCAAAACTTTGGCGGTGCTCCACAACTACAACAACCACCTAGCCCAAGTTTTAACCCTGGCAACCCTGCTGAAGGTGATGACTTACCATTTTAATAATCAAAAATCAATAAATACAATAGGCTGTCTTTCAAGACAGCCTATTGTATTTATAATGGATTAAAATTATTGCTTTGCAAAATCAGTAATTGCATAATTAATAGTCCCTAAATTGTTCCCATTAATATCCTCTAAAGTTCCACCTGCTCCATTAGTATTTTTCCATTGCAATTCACTATTATTCAGCTTTTGAATGGTCAATTGAAACTCTTCACTTCCATTAGTTTCTTTTAATATTAAGTTATTGCCACTTATTGAATAGGTATAATATTCATCTGGAACACCATTAAAAGAATAGGCAATAGTGCAATCTTTATTATTTTTAAAAGTTATATAGACAGGGCCATCATCTTGAGTGGCATCATAATTCTGAATACTGCCATTTGAGTTTGAAGTATAGTTTACTATTGATTTAGTTTCTTTCCATTGACCAATAATTAAAGTGGCATTATCAGGTTCAGGTTTTGGATTTTTAGAATCACATGAAGCTATAAGTAAAACAGCTATTGCAAAAAAAACTTGTTTCATAAAATACAAATTAACATTAAAATAATTTATTGATTGTCCACTTGAAATTTTTACAACTCCAACAACAGTTGAGTAGGGCTTTTACCAGCCAACATCAATTCCGGATTTTCCAATAACTCTTTTACTCTAACCAAGAACCCAACGGACTCTCTACCGTCAATAATTCTGTGGTCATAGCTCAAAGCTAAATACATCATTGGTCTCACCTTAATTTCACCTTCAACTACCATAGGTCGCTCTTGAATCTTGTGCATACCTAAGATAGCAGATTGAGGGATATTGATAATGGGTGTGGACAAAAGAGAACCAAAGACACCGCCATTAGTAATGGTAAAGGTTCCGCCGGTCATCTCATCAATGGTTAACTTATTATCTCTAGCTTTAGAAGCCAATTCTACTACTTTTGCCTCTATCTCTGCCATACTCATACTTTCAGCATTTCTAATAACCGGTACTACCAAACCTTTTGGAGCAGAAACCGCAATAGAAATATCGGTATATTCATGATTGATAATATTGTCACCATCAATATAAGAATTTACTGCTGGCCATTCCAAAAGAGCTATGGTACAGGCTTTTGTAAAAAAGGACATAAAGCCCAAGTTTACACCGTGCGTTTCTTTAAACTTATCCTTATATTGCTTACGGATAGCCATAATATTAGTCATGTCCACCTCATTAAAGGTGGTCAACATGGCTGTTGAATTTTTTGCTTCTACCAATCTACGAGAAACTGTTTTTCTGAGATTACTCATTTTTTGAGCTTTCTCTTCTCTGGTAAACAATGCTCTTCCTACCGGACGACCAGGATTTTCCAATGCAGCCAACACATCATTTCTAAAAATTCTACCATTTGCACCAGTTCCTTGTACGGTTTTAGGATCTACCTTTTTATCGCTCATCATACTTTTTGCGATTGGAGTAGCCTTAACATCTGCCGGCATTACACTTGGTGTTGGCTCAGGAGCTGCTTGTTTTACCTCTGTAGTTGCTGGAGCTGCAGAGGCTTCAGTAACCGGTGCAGCAGCTAGACCAGCAGGGCGTTCTGCTGTCTCATCTATTTTACAGGCAACATCACCTACTTTAATATCATCTCCTTCTTGAGCAATAGTATGTAATATCCCTGCCTCCTCCGCATTCAGTTCAAAAGTTGCTTTTTCTGATTCTAATTCACATAACACTTCGTCTCTTTCTACCCATTCTCCATCTTTTTTCAACCAAGTAACTAAGGTTACTTCACTTATGGATTCGCCAACAGGAGGCACTTTAATTTCTATCATAATTTGCTATATTCCAAGATTAACTAATATTTTTTCAATTTTTTTTCAAATGAGGTGTAAAATTACAAAAGGCATTTCATTTAAACAAAAGACCCTAAAATATCTTAAACATTAAATCTAAAATGCATCACATCTCCATCTGCTACCTCATATTCTTTTCCTTCAATTCTTAATTTACCATGCTCCCGTGCTTTAGTTTCACCACCCAATGCTATATAATCCTCATAAGCGATAACTTCTGCCTTAATAAACCCTCTTTCAAAATCAGTATGAATTACACTTGCAGCCTTAGGAGCTTTCCAACCTTGATGGATGGTCCAGGCACGCACCTCTTGCACCCCGGCAGTGAAATAAGTTATCAAATTCAAAAGATTGTATGCCGCTCTGATTAAACGATTCAAGCCTGGCTCTTCCAATTGGTATTCAGACAAAAACAATGCTTTGTCATCTGGATCTTCCATTTCAGAAATCTGAGCTTCAATATTATTGCACATTACAATAATTTCAGCACCTTCATCTGTGGCAACTTTTTTTAAAGCCTCAGAATATTTATTACCCGAAAGAATAGCTTCTTCTTCTACATTTGCTACATATAAAACAGGCTTGGCTGTCAATAAAAAAATATCGGCAATAGCCTCTAAGTCTTCCCCTTCTAAAGCTAAGCCTCTAATGTTTTTACCTTGCTCCAGCCAATCTTTACAGCGAATTAAGGTTTCTAAAACAGGCTTAGATTTAGGATCGCTTTTTGCCATCTTTTCCATTCTGGAAATTTTCTTTTCCACACTAGCCAAGTCTGCCAATTGCAATTCGGTATCAATAATTTCTTTATCGTTAACGGGATTAATGGCTCCTTCTTCTCTCAAGATATTTTCATCCTCAAAGCATCTGATAACGTGAATGATGGCATCTACTTCACGGATATTACCCAAAAACTTATTACCAAGACCTTCTCCTTTAGAAGCACCTTTTACTAGGCCTGCAATATCTACAAATTCTATAGCAGTAGGTACTATTCTTTGAGGTTGCACGATTTCGGACAAAGCATCCAATCTACTATCCGGCACATCTACCAAACCCACATTGGGTTCTATGGTACAAAATCGATAATTAGAAGCCTGTGCCTTAGCACTATTGCTTACTGCATTAAAAAGAGTTGATTTTCCAACGTTTGGTAATCCTACAATACCTGCCTGTAAAGCCATACTTTCAAAAAAAATTTTTGCAAAGGTAAGATTATACTTTTATAAAAAGATATCTTAATTAAAGCGAAGTGCTAATAATTTTCCAAAAATCGCAATTAAAAGCTAGAACATAATTTTGTGATGATAAAAACTTGGAACTATTGCTTATCGGACTAATTAAAACTACACCCCAACCATTATAAAAAAAGTTGAAAAATCAATTATTTTAAACCATACTTATTCGCATTTGATAAGTTTTTTTTTAAAACCTATTCTAATTCCAATTTGAAATTTTTTATTCTTTATTAAAAAATTTTGAAACTATTTTATATCATAATTAGACGATCCATAAATATTAATTTCTCCGGTATAAAATTTGGGTTTTCTGTTTCGAAGTACATCAAAAAACGATTTTATTTTAGCCAACTGTTCTCTAATAAGATTTCTTTTGGTATTTTTATAGGTTCCTTTATCCGCACTAAAGCCAACAACATCCATTCCCATTTTGTCTGCAATATACACAGCCCTACGCAAATGGTAAGCTTGGGTAACTAGGACAGCCTGATCTACTTTAAAAATATTTTTTGCTCTGTAAATAGAAGAATAAGTATCGAAACCTGCATAATCCACAAAGATATCATTTGCAGAAACACCCGCATCCACCATGTATTTTTTCATTACCTTTAACTCATTATAATACTTAGTGCCATTGTCTCCAGAAAGCAAAATTCTTTGTACTTTTTTTGAATTATATAATCGAATCCCGGCATCTAGCCTATCTTTTAGATATTTACTAGGCAAACCATTTCTTTGGATTCCGGCACCAAAAACGATGGCAACATACTTATTAGGCACTTTCTCTACTTGTCTGTAAATTAAAGGTCGGGTAATTTGCTCCATATAACCTACAATGCCCATTCCTATGGCCAAAAACAACAAAACACTCCAAATGCCAATTCTTAATATTTTTTTCAGTTTCATGCACCCTATTTTAAGGGCTAAAAATAATAAAAAATTAAAAAAATTCATCAAAAATTAAAAATAAATAAAATAAAGTACTGATTTTCAAAAAGATACTTTTAATTGTCAAAGGATTATCAAAAAATACAAAATATTGTTAATTATTACCTATTTTTGCAAGCAATTTTAAAATTTAATCTTTAACAAAAATGAATTCACTGTTTTACGTAGTGCCCGCTTTAGCTATTGTAGGGCTATTGTACACCATGATGCGCAGCTCATGGGTTTCTAAACAAAATGCCGGTAACGACCGCATGAAGGAAATTTCAAATTACATAGCAGAAGGTGCTATGGCATTTTTGAAAGCAGAATATAAAGTATTAACTTACTTTATCATTGTAGCTGCCTTATTATTAGCAGTAATGGGAGCCAGTAACGAAAACTCTCACTGGACTATCGCCATTGCCTTCATCCTAGGTGGTGTATTTTCTGCATTAGCAGGAATGATAGGTATGCGTATTGCCACTAAAGCCAATGTGCGTACAGCAGAGGCTGCCAAAACCAGCCTTTCAAAAGCATTAAAAATATCCTTTACCGGCGGAGCCGTAATGGGTTTAGGCGTAGCCGGTTTAGCCGTTTTAGGTTTGGGTGGATTATTTATTATTCTTATTTCAGTATTTGCACCTGATGTAACAGCAGACAACGCTTTAGTAGGTAAAGCAATAGAAATATTAACCGGATTTAGTTTGGGTGCTGAAAGCATTGCCCTCTTTGCACGTGTTGGCGGTGGCATTTATACAAAAGCTGCAGACGTTGGTGCTGACTTAGTGGGTAAAGTAGAAGCAGGAATCCCGGAAGACGATCCTCGTAACCCTGCTACCATTGCGGATAACGTAGGTGACAATGTGGGTGACGTTGCAGGAATGGGTGCCGACCTTTTTGGCTCTTATGTGGCTACTGTTTTGGCAACTATGGTTTTAGGCCATGAGGTAAAAGGATTAGATGGTGCTGCTCTTTCAGATGGCTTTGACGGTTTTTCTCCTATTTTGCTCCCTATGTTAATTGCAGGGATAGGAATCATCCTGTCTATTGTAGGAACATGGTTTGTAAAAGTATCTGAAAATGTAAAAATCGATACCAAACCCGTTCAAAATGCCTTAAACATGGGTAACTGGGGTGCTATGGTATTGACGGCAATAGTTTCTTTTGGTTTAGTAAAATATTTATTACCGGAAACAATGGTGTTAAGAGGTCATGAGTTTACACAAATGGGAGTTTTTGGTGCTATTATGGTAGGTCTATTGGTAGGAGCTCTGATGACCATCATAACTGAACACTATACCGCAATGGGTAAACGTCCGGTGATGAGCATCATCAAACAATCTTCAACTGGTCATGCCACCAATATTATCGGCGGTTTGGCTGTAGGCATGGAAAGTACCTTTTTACCCATCTTAGTTTTAGCTGCCGGAATTTTTGGTTCTTATTTATTTGCCGGTCTTTATGGTGTGGCTATTGCAGCAGCAGGGATGATGGCAACTACAGCCATGCAATTGGCAATCGATGCTTTTGGCCCTATTTCTGATAATGCCGGAGGAATTGCCGAGATGAGTGAATTGCCAAAAGATGTAAGAGAAAAAACAGATGTATTAGATGCTGTAGGTAACACCACAGCTGCGACCGGAAAAGGATTTGCAATAGCATCTGCTGCTTTAACCGCTTTGGCTTTATTTGCAGCTTTCGTTGGAGTTTCTGGAATTACTGGTATCGATATTTACAAAGCTGATGTTTTGGCCGGTTTATTTGTAGGTGGCATGATTCCATTCATCTTCTCTTCATTAGCCATCCGTGCAGTGGGTGAAGCTGCTATGGCAATGGTAGAAGAAGTTCGTCGCCAGTTCAGAGAAATTCCGGGAATCATGGAAGGTAAGGCCAAACCTGAATATGACAAATGTGTTGCCATTTCTACTCAGGCTTCTTTACGTAAAATGGTTTTACCCGGAGCTATAGCTTTGGTATTCCCTACCCTTATTGGCTTCATTTTCGGACCTGAAGTTTTAGGTGGATTTTTGGCCGGAGCTACTGTTAGTGGTGTTTTGATGGGTATCTTCCAAAACAATGCCGGAGGTGCTTGGGATAATGCTAAAAAATCTTTTGAGCAAGGTGTAGAAATAAATGGAACTATCCATTACAAAGGTTCAGACCCTCACAAAGCCTCTGTAACTGGTGATACTGTTGGTGATCCATTTAAAGACACATCTGGCCCGTCCATGAATATCTTAATTAAATTGATGAGTATTGTTGCTTTGATTATTGCTCCTTCAATTGCTTCATTGCATGGGACAAAATCAAATACTGCAAAAAACACTACCCCAACAGAGGTTATAAATAACCAAGTGGGAAACCCTACAAACAACTAATTTATAGTTTATAACTCAATAACAGAAACCTCTAAATTTGGAAAATAAATCCAATTTAGAGGTTTTTTTATTATGATATTTATCACTTTCAAGCTCCAAAGCCGGTAAAACAATTTTTAATTCAAAATAATAACTTATTTTTGTTGCCAAATTATCTATTCCATGGAATCCATAATCGTAAACGGAAAGAAATTCATACCCTTTATTTCTGCTGAAGAGATTCAACAGAAATGCTTTGAATTGGCGGCTCAAATCAATAAGGAATACAAAAATGAACACCCTTTATTTATTTCCATTTTGAATGGTTCTTTTATTTTTGCAGCAGACCTTTTTCGATTAATAGATATTGAAGCTGAAATATCTTTCATTAAGCTGGCTTCTTACAAAGGTACCAGCTCCAGTGGCAATATTATTACAGCTATAGGCTTAGATGAAAGAATCAAAGATAGGAATATTATTATTTTAGAAGACATTTTAGATACCGGTAGAACCTTATTTCAATTTCTTCCTGAATTATACAATCAAAATCCAAAATCTTTAAAAATTGTAACTTTACTAACAAAACCATCCGCTAGAATATTTGACATTAAAGCCGATTATTATGGTTTTGAGATACCGGATAAGTTTGTATTAGGTTACGGTTTAGACTATGATGGCTTAGGAAGAAACATTCCTGAAATTTATCAATTAGAAGAATAAATAACATTTTACAATAAAATTAAAAATTAAAAATTAAAAAATCATGAACGTACCTGCAAATTTAAAGTACACTAAAGAGCACGAATGGATTTCCTTAGAGGGAGATGTTGCCACTATCGGAGTTACAGACTTTGCACAACAAGAATTAGGTGATATTGTTTTTGTTGAAATCGAAACCGTTGGTCAGTCTTTGGCTGCTGATGAAGTTTTCGGTACCGTGGAAGCCGTAAAAACTGTTTCAGATTTGTTTTTGCCTCTTGCAGGAACAATTATTGAAGCGAATGAAGAATTAGCAAATGCTCCTGAATCTATTAACAGTGACCCTTATGGAACAGGCTGGATGATCAAAGTAAAAGTAAACAATCCGGCTGACTTTGATGGGCTATTAGATGCAACGGCTTATCAAAACCTAATAGGATAGTCTTAAAAATGTTAAGCATTTTTCAATGGTTTAAAAATCATAAAAAAATAGCAGCCCTTTGTGCAAGCTTCTGGGCTGCTATTATTTTTGCAGCCTGCCTAATCCCGGGCCGTGATGTCCCTAGTCTCAGTATATTTCAATATGACAAACTTGTACATTTTGGTATTTTTGGAATTCTGGCTTTTCAAATCCTATATCTTTTTAAAAATCCAAGACCTTTTCCTCATGGGATATCCATTTGGATTTTGGTTACCATCTATGGCTATCTAATAGAATTTTTACAAGGTAGTGGTCTTACCCAAGGGCGTTCCTATGACGGATTAGATGCGTTAGCTGACAGCATTGGAGCCGGAATCGGAATTGGATGCTTCCTAATAATGGAATATTTTTCCTCAAGAAGAAAACAACAAACACGAAAGAATTTTTAATTTTAATCCATTTATGTTCTTGCTTTCTGATTGATTTTGTTTTGTCTTGATACAAAAGAGAAAAAAATCAACTTAACTCTGTGTTCTTTAGATTATTATAAAAATTGATAGTAATTAAATTATTATTCATTATAATCCACCTCTAACACCGCTTTATTCTTATTGTCTTTTTCGGTAGCGTGTAGTTCTGTTCCAGAGGTAAAAGTTTTATCAAAAAACAGAATTTGTTCATCATTATAACCTAATTCATATAAACTTTGAATAAACACCGCTTTTAATTGCTCCAAATTTTCCTTATTCAACTGTAAATTATAAGTAGTAATGTATATTTTTGAAACAGACCCTTTAAAATTACCCAATTTTTCTTTAATAAATTTTCTAACCTCTGATTCGGTTTTCTCTGAAAATTCGGAAACATCAAATGTTCCTAATACCTTTGAAAAGCCTACCTTTTCAAATTGTTCTTTTTCCAAAGTATAGATTAATGTATCCAGATTGCCTTCTTTTGAAGTTCGAAAAACCTGCCTAATTTTTTTATAGAAAGGCTGCTCGATAGTTATTTCATATTGTTCTTCTTTAGGTAAACAAATATAAAACGTACCGTCGCCTCTATTACTTTGCAACTGATAAGCAGCTCCTGTATTGTTCAAATCGGCAATAATTATTGGAAAATTTTTCAATCTTGAGCTATCTTTACTATCCTGAAGCATTCCAAACACCAAACTCATGGCTTTAGGGGAGAATTTTTCGGGCAAATCCACTTTATAAATATCCATTCCTCCATAACCTCCTAAACGGTCAGAAGCCATATACATATTAGCACCATCCATAGTTATGGTTCCGGGTAAGTCGTCATAAGAAGAATTTATAGGAATACCCAAATTTTGGCTTATTGCATAAGTTGAATCTGATTTTAATTGACTAAAAAAAATATCAAAGCCACCAAAACCGGGATGTCCGTCTGAGGCAAAAAAGAAGGAACCTCCATCGGCAGCAATCACAGGACAAATCTCATCTTTTTCGGTATTGATATTAGGTCCTAAATTTACCGGTTCCTGCCAATAATTATCAACAAAATAACTCACCCAAATATCCATACCACCATAACCTCCCGGCCGATTGCTGGCAAAATACAAAGCTGTTTCAGATGCATTCAAGCAAGGCATTCCTTCAAATGCTACGGTGTTGATAGTATAACCGAAGGGCTGTGGTTCTGACCAGCTGCCCTTTTTTGCAAAGGTAAGATACAAATCACAGCCACCACGCTCCCGGCCGTTCACACTCCTATTCCCACATTTTTGATAAATCATATATTTATCACTATAAGCCCGATTTTGATAACTTTCAGGAAGATTTGAATTAATAGGGAAACCCATATCCTCTGCCATAGACCACAGATTACAAGTGTCTAAAATACTCATGAAGAAATTCTCATCGATACCTTTTACTTTTCTGGTGAATACCAAATTATTATTTAAGGTAGAAAAAGAAGGAGCAAAATCATCAAATTCACTATTGACAAAAGCATCCAAATGCTGGATAGTAACAGGATAGGTATTATAACCTACCAATTTTGAAAAATTAATTGATTGTTTTAAAAGTCTAATTTCTTCTTTTAGTTCTGGAGTAATATTCTCTTGAATTGGAAATTGACTCAAGGCTAAATCGGCACGTTCAGGAGCTCCGGACCTCCACCATGATTTTGCCAAAGGAAGGGCATACAAGGTTGTCCCATTTTTTATCAGCTTACTGGCTTTTTCAAAATAATAAACAGCATCTTGAAACCTGGCTAAATCATAATAAAACTTCCCTACCTTACTATAAAGTTCCGCATCTGTAGGGTGTCCCAAAACCAGGTTATGAATCTGTTTATCGGCCTTCTTTATTTTCCCTTGATTATATAATTTAAAGGCATTATTCAGCTTATGTTCTAATGAAAATATCCCCTGAGCATTTACTTGCCCAAGGGAAAACATTAATATCAATATTGAAATTATCCTTAACAATTATCCCAATTTTCTTCTTTTAAGTTCTTTTTTTATTAAAGACAATTCTCTACCTGTTTGTCCTTTTACAGATGTGTTTTCAGTTGCTCTCCGCATTAAATAAGGAATTACATCTTTTACGGGTCCGTATGGTAAATATTTTCCGGCTCTATAACCTTCATTTGCCAAGTTAAAAGTAATATTATCACTCATCCCGAACAATTGTGCAAAATGAACTTTGTTTGAATTGTTTTCTAAGTTCAAATCCTTCATTAAATTGGCTGCAATCAAACAACTGTCTTCATTGTGTGTACCGATAAAGGTAGTGACAAAATCTGAATTTGTCAAGCAATATTTTACCCCGGCATTAAAATCGTCATCACAAGCTTTTTTATTAGGTTGGATAGGATCCTGATAGCCCATTTCAGTAGCTCTGGCACGCTCATGTTCCATATAAGCACCACGCACCAGCTTTGCTCCTAACATATAACCTTCTGTTTTTGCCTTCTCTCCGGAAATCTTTAAAAAAGCAAGTTTGGAATGACAATACATTTGAAAAGTATTAAACACCGCAACCTTTCCTTTATTATACTTAGCCATCATTTCATCTGCCAAGTCATCTATTGGCTTTTGAATCCAGGTATGTTCTGCATCAATTAAAACCATTAAATTATTATCACTGGCAACACTGCAAATAGCATCAATTCTATCTTTTACTCTTTCATATTCTTTTTGTTCAGTGGCCGTTAAAGCTTTCCCTACCTCTATTTTTTCTAACAACTCAAAACGGGCAAAACCGGTAACTTTAAGAGGAATAAAAGGAACATTGTTTTTTGTAGCGGCATATTTAATAGCCTTAATAAATTCCGGAACAGCCGCATCATAATCCGCTTCTTCTGTTTTACCTTCAACGCCATAATCTAAAGCCACTTCCACATTATAACGTTCCAACATATCAACAGTTTTGGCTATTTCTTTAAGGTTTTCACCACCACAGAATTGTTTAAAAATAGTTTTCTTTATAAGCCCTTGAACCGGTAATTTCCATTCTAGAAACTTCAAGGTAGCCCCAATTCCTATTTTGGTAATAATGGAAGAAGACATGGAAGAGAACAAAAAATTTGCCTGCTTTAATGATGCATTATTCTTATAACGAAAAGCAACTTCTGTATTGTCGAATGATAGTGACATGAAAATAATTTATGGTTGCAAAATTAGGGAAAGAAACGATTAGAAACACATAGGGGTTATAATATTTTTTTATTATCAAACCATCTTCATGTCATTTTTTAAAAAAAACAAAATTTCAAAAAACAAAAAAGGTTATAGCAACTAAGCAATAACCTTTTTATTAAAAAAAAATAATAATTTTATTTTACAAACTTTCCGGTTTGTCTTTGGGAGCCGTTAGCATTATAAATTTCATAGAAATAAATGCCATTAGCATACTGATTTAAATCGATTGTAATAGTACTCATAGGTAATTCTGCGTAATGCATAATTTTACCAATATTATCAAGAATTAGAAGCGTATTTCCTTTTTGAGCATTTTTGTTTTCAAAATTAATCACTGTAGTAGCCGGATTAGGATATGCTTTAAAACCTAAATCTGTATTGGGAATTGGTTTTACCGATGTAGCTTGACTGGTGAATACTTCTACTTTATCTACAAATAAAGTATTATCCAAGGTAAATCCACTCAAACCTGGAACACCTGCAGAGGAGAAGCCTACTATCATAGTATCGGTGTGGTCATCTCCTAAATAAATTACCGGAATTGAAATCTTAACATAACCATTAGTGTTAGCAGGAATCATAACACCACCTTGTCCAATAGCGGTTACAGAGTCATTGTTTACTTTCTTTAAAGCGGTTACAAAAGCAGCAGCACTATCGGTATTGGTGCTTGGAGTTTTTACGTAAGCAGTAACGCTATCAATTCTTTTTTGATAAATAGGAGTACCATTTGAAAATTTAAACAAATTCATTAATGAACTAGGATTATTCATATTTCCACCAAGCAATCCTGCCATATTCAAATCTTGCTTTGCATTAGTCATCATACAAGGAAGATTACCTAAAGTGTCGCCATAATTTTTGGTCATTAATTTTGCAGCATAAGTTCCTTCATGCACATCTGTACTTTTATAGACTTGCTTTGCATTATCAAAATCCAATCCGGCAATAGCCATTAATGGTCCTACATTTTTATTTAATACCACATCAGAACCATACCAGCTTGTAGGTCTATCTAAGGTAACCGGAGGTAATGCAGGGACTATTTCAGTAGTCCAAGTTTCAAAAGTTCCATTAGTAATCACTGGAGTTTGAGCCTGAGCTACAACACTAATTCCTAAAAAAAGAGAAACTGCAATTAAAGATTTTTTCATTTTGATATTTTTTAATTTACAAATATAGTTAAATTTAAAAATAAAAAAATTAATATTATTCATTCCTTTATAACCAATATTTATAAAAAAATAAAAAAACACATAATATTTAATTCAAAATTTCTTCTTTAGTAGAACTTCTTTTAATAATTAATCTAATTGTGGGATCGTTGGTAACGAAAGTCCACATCCAACTAAAGAACAATTTCACTCGATTTCTAAATCCTGCAATAGGCAAAATATGAATAAACAACCATATCATCCAGGCAAAAAAGCCTTTCATAAAACCATTAGGCAAATCTACTACGGCTTTAAACTTAGAAATAATAGCCATACTTCCTTTATCATTATATTTAAAGGGTTTTAGAGCTTGATTGGAAATCATTCTTTCCATGTTTTTTGCCAACAATTTTCCCTGCTGAATAGCAGGTTGTGCTACCTGGGGATGCCCTTCTGAAAACTTTTTATCTGACTGCATCAAACAAATATCTCCTAAAGCATAAATATTTTTAGTATGCAATACTTCATTATATTCATTCACTAAAATTCTACGTCCTCTGCCAAGGCTTTCCTTTGGCAAACCTTCAGCTTTTTTGGCAACAACCCCCGAAACCCAAATAAGTGCTGAAGTTTCTATTGTTGTGCCATCTGCCAAATAAACCACATCATCAACAAAATCTTTAACAGCAACATTTAGCTTAACTTTTACACCAAGCTTTTTCATTTGGGTAAGTGCTGCGTCTTGTGATTTTTTACTCATAGGACCTAAAAGTGAAGGTCCGGCGTCAACCAAAACAATTCTTTTCTTTACGTTTTTAAGTTCCGGATAATCTTTATCCATAATATATTTGCCCATCTCTGCTATCATCCCTGAAATTTCAACACCAGTGGGGCCTCCGCCGGAAACCACAAAGGTCAAAAGCCTTTCTTTTTCTTTAAGATCATTTGTTTCACAGGCTTTTTCCAACTGAAGCAAAATGGTGTTTCTTACATGCAAAGCATCATTGATATTTTTTAGGCAAAGTGCATTTCTTTGCACGTTTTCCATACCAAAATAATTGGTCTCTGTACCCATAGCCAACACCAATTTATCATACTTTAAATTACCTTTATCGGTAGTAATAAATTGATTTTCGGTATCTACAGACAAAAACCTACCATTAAAAAAACGTATATTTTCTACATGCTGAAACATCCTTCTAAAAGGCAAACTAATGTTAGAAGGCTCTATAAATGCAGAAGCCACCTGATAAACCAAAGGTGGGAAAAAATGATAATTATTCTCATCCACCAAAATGATTTGAAAATTTTTATTTTTTGATAATGATTTTGCTAAGTTGATTCCTGCAAACCCTCCACCAACAATAACTATTTTCATAAAACTGAAACTTTAGAATTAAAACAATTTTTATAATTACAATTTTTTAAAAAAAATGCAATTGACAAAGTTAAGGGGCAAAGCCTTAGAGTTTTCTTAAAAAAGTAATATTATGTTTGTGAATTGTCAAAAGGTGCAGAAACACTTTTACAATCTTATTTATTTTTAAATGCTTTCAAAAAGTCTTCTAAGCTACTATTAAATGAAAAAGAGCTCTTAGATTCATTCCCTTTTTCTTGTTTCTGTTCTTTCAAAGTCTGAGAATTTAAATTTTGCCCACCTGCTGTATTATTATAATCATAGGTTGAGGCATTTCTGTTGACAATTATTTTCTCAAGGTCTCTTATTTCTATGGTTTGAGCACTTATCGTTCCCTTCGATATTCCGTATAAATCTCCTAGTAACTTATTGCTATAATCTATATATTCAGTCATTTTGGCAAATTGCTTCATTACTTTTTTATACTCCTCAGAATATGCAATCTCAACTTCTTCTTTATAAACAAATTTATCAATATCACCTTCGCCCAAAACAATACTTACAAATTCAACAAAAGACAAATTGGCTCTCAATAAACTATTTTCAAGAAAACCATTTTTTTCTTGGATGGTTTTAAACAAATTTTTCAATTGAGTTTCAACATTTATGACACTGGTGTTTTCAAGAGATTCATAATGACCATCTTGAGTTTTGATTATCAATTGATCGTTAAGACTCAAGGTTTTAGCACAAACGTTTTTCAAACTTTGATTTTCATTTTGAAGGCGTTGAAAGGCTAATTGTCTCACCTCTGATTTTTCCTTATATTTTTCAGACTTAGTTTCATTACAGCGGACTTCTAAATCTTTAATTCGGACTTTAGATGCGTCCAGCTTCTCTTTCAACTCAACAACTTGCTCGAATAATTTCTTATTTTTTACACTCCATTCCACCTCAGAATTTTTATAAAAATGTTGCCAGGCTTGTTCTTTATCAGCAAATTCAGAAATCTTTTGCTCTAAGTATTGTACTTTTTGTTTTAACGTGTTGGAAACGTTTTCATGGATTTGATTTTCTTGAATATTCCATTTGCTATTATTCTCTATTTTACAAAATGATTTAAAAGCAGCTGTTTCTATTTTACCCAATATTTTTAATCTGAGTCTCTCGAATGAAGTATTGTCTAAATACACCGGACTCCCTTTAATAAATTGCATTAAAAACAAAGGACGCTCTTCATCAAAGGCTTCAAATATATTATCAAATTTCTCTTCTTGGTTCATAACGATAATTTAATCTAAAATCAGTGGTTTATAAAAACAAATTCATTAAAGGTACAATTTTTTCAAGAATGCATCCTTATTAGTTACATTATTAATTATCAAAAACATACTTAATAATATTGGCTCCCATCTGCAAAGCTTGTAAACGCTTTTCAGCACTATCATTATGCACTTCCGGATCTTCCCAACCATCACCCAAATCGGTCTCATAAGAATAAAAACACACCAATCGACCTTTGTAAATCAAGCCCCAACCTTTAGGTGGTTTATTATCATGTTCATGTATCTTTGGAATACCGTTTGGAAAATTATATTTTTGATGATAAATGGGATGATTAAAAGGTAACTCGACAAAACTTAATTCAGGAAAAACTTTTTTCATCTCGGGTCGCACATATGGATCCAGACCATAGTTATCGTCTATATGCAGAAACCCACCAGCTTCTAAATACAATCTTAAATTTCTTGCCTCTGCATCTGTAAAAAACATTCTACCATGACCGGTAGCATGAATAAAAGGATAATTAAAAACCTGACTGCTGCCCACTTCTATATGTGCTTCTTTAGTGTCTAATTTAGTACCTAAGTTTTGATTACAAAATAGTGCCAAATTTTTTAGAGAAGTAGGATTGGCATACCAATCTCCACCACCACCATATACCAACAAGCCTAATTTCAATTGTTGGGCGGACGACTTCCAACCCATAAAAAGCAAAAAAATAACACAAAAAAACTTATTCATTATTGATGGCATTAAAAAGGGTACAGGCATACAATCCGGCAGTTTCGGTACGCAATCTGTTTTTACCAAAACTTACCGATTTAAATTCTTTTTGCAAACATAATTCAATTTCTTCTTCGGAAAAATCGCCCTCAGGCCCTACCAAAACCAGAGTGTCTTTATTCTTTTCCAATGCTTGCAATAAATCCTTTCTTTCGGCTGCCTCCACACAATGTGCAATAAACTTTTGTCCTTTAAAAGCTTCCATCTCAACCATAAACTCTTTCAACTTTTTTGACAGGTGTAAAACCGGTAAATATGCTTGTTGAGATTGTAACATGGCAGCAACTAAAATTCCATTTAATCGTTCAAAATTTACCTTATCACGCTCACTACGTTGGCTAATAATAGGGTAAATATGGCTTATGCCCATTTCTGTTATTTTTTCTAGCAACCATTCATTCCTGGTTTTATTCTTAGTAAAAGCAATAGCCAATGAAAATTCAGGTAATGGTTTTTCTAAAAATTTATTGGATTTTATATTTACTACTGTATGTTTTTTTGAAGGAGTTTTTATCTCGGCCTCACACCTCAACCCCTTACCATTAGTAAGAATAATTGCATCTCCTACTTCCATTCTTAATACTTGAATGCAATGTTTAGAGGTAGCCTCATCCAAAACATATTCTTTAAGATTATCACTCAGAAATTCTTGATAAAAAAATGGTAACATAATTGTATTAATACGGGAAAATATAGGTAATCATTATTTCTTTTGGTTTAGAAAACCTGCCCTTTTCATGCTCAAAAATAACGATTTTATCATTCACATAATAGGATAATTTCTGTTGCTTACTCAAAAACCAATTTTTTTCATAAGTTTCAATATAAATCGATTTCACTTTACGGGAAAAGTTGTCATAATTAACATCTTCTCTTTGGACAAACAATTTAGGATCTTTTGCCTGATAGGTAATGGTGGAAAGCTCTAAGAAATTATCATCAAAATTACTATAAGAATATTTATCATAATACTTAGGATTGCTAATATCCGCCTTACTAAATAATTTGAAAACAGCAGCCCAATCTATCTCATCTATTGGTAGATAAGTGGTATCGGTTTTCCCATTGATAGCTACTACTTTGGTAATGGCTATTGGTTCACCAACCTTTAGATTGTACTGATCAATAATAAATTGATTAACAGACCAATAAGAAGTATCCGGGTCATAATCTACAGCTACTTTTTCTTTGCAAGAAAAACAAAATACCGTCAAAAAGATACCGATAATTATATGTTTCAAGTTCAAAATAATTTTTTTAAGGATAAAAACGAAGCGAATTTAATAAAAATTTCAAGTACCATGTAACTTTTTAAAAAAATATTAGTCAAAAGGCTGATTAAACATTATTCTCAAATATTATGAAAAGCATTCAAGTTTTGTTTTTTTTATTACTATTTTCTCTTTCAGGCTTTGGCCAAAAGACTAATAGAAGCATCATCCATTTCAGATTAAGTGATGGTCAGCCTTTAATGATAACGATCAATGGAAGAGAGTTTAGGAAAGTAAACACCAATATTACGATTTTCGATTTACCCGGAAAGAGGCATCATATCCGTGCTTATAAATACCGTGCCTATGCCGATGGCAAAGGAGGGAAAGCAGAATTGTTATATTCTGGCAGCTTTAAGATACAGAAAGGAAATGAATATGATGCCATAATCGATGTAAACAGAAGTATTTTAAGATTAAAAAAAATGGAAAATTTTGGTCAGAATTTTCAAGAAAGAAATCGTCTCTCTCCAGCTCTGGCTCCAAATGCACAGCATAACATGATTCTTGAAAATAACCTTATCACTGAAAATAGAGATAGTCAATTAAGTACTAATTTGTCTATCCTTAAAGAACAAATAAACAATGTAGAAGAGGATAGTAAAAAATTAAAATTGGCTCAAGATTTCGTTCAAAAGAACACTTTTACCACCTCAGAGTTAAGAAACATCTGTGAATGGATTATGTTTGATGACAATAAAATGAAATTGCTAAAAACCGCTTATCCAAATTTAACCGACCGCAATAATTTTGCTTCTCTAAAAAATATTTTCACTTTGCCTGAAGCTCAAAAAGATTTTGAATCCTATGCACAAAACCCAAGATAGCTTCAAATAGTAGATTTCTTTAAGAGTGTATGCCCAAAAAGCATGCACTCTTACTTTTACGTATCTCTTCAACATAAAAAGGTTAATCAATTTCTAAATAATCAAAATCCATATTATATTCAACTGCTATTTAATACTTTTGCAGCCACAAAAAACAAAAATGTCGATAAAATCAGAATCATTAAAAACCGGTAAATTAGCGATTCCACTTATTCTTGGAGAGATTGCACAAATCATCTTACACATGTTAGATTTAGCGATGATAGGTGCTTTGGGTGCAAACAGCTACCAGCAGGTGGCAGCTTCTGCCTTGGTTTTTAATGTGATTATTATTCCATTTGTAATAGGCATTGGCATATCTATGTCTGTATCACAAATGGTTTCATTGGCAAATGGCAAGGGGGATGATAAATTAGTTTCACATTATTTTTTCAATGGTTTTTGGCTATGTGCATTCTTGGCAATACTCATCTCTTTTGGTATTGAAATGAGCCAAGATTTCATTTTATCATACGGTGGCAACCAAGAAAAAGAAGTCACAGAAATGGCAAAACCATTTATGAGGGTAATGGGAATTTCAATAATTCCAATGATACTTTTCATGACCTTGAAACAGTTTACAGATGGATTGGAATACACTAAGATCGCAATGGTATTGTCTTTTGCCTCTGTTCCTATCAATGCTTTTATCAACTGGTTATTAATTTTTGGCAATTGGGGTTTTCCTAGAATGGAAATGATGGGTGCTGCCTATGGCACTTTAATCACCAGAACATTAATTTTTATAGCTTTGGGCTATGTAGTATTAAACCACAAAGTCTTCAAAAAATATATAGATTTAAAAAAGACAGAATGGCATTTCAAATGGAAAACTATTAAAGAGCTTTTGCACATCGGCATCCCGAGTGGCTTGCAATTTGGTTTAGAGGCCGGAGTATTTGCTTTTAGTGCTATTTTAATATTTGAGCTATTCGGAGCCCGTCAAATGGCTGCCCACCAGGTAGCCATGCAGTGTGCTTCCTTTACCTATATGATTTCAACAGGCCTTAGCCAAGCAGGAGCCATTAGGGTGAGTAATGCTTTTGGCAGAAAAGACTGGGTTAAAATTTCTACAATCGGGAAAAGCAATTTGATAATATCAATGAGCTATGGTATTATTTGTGCATTATTCTTCTTTTTACTCAGAGATTATTTACCTTTAATCTTTTTAGAAGATTCCGGAAAAGGTAGTGGAGGAAACAATGAGGTTATTGTTATTGCAAGCAACCTGCTACTGTTGGCAGCCATATTCCAACTATCAGACACTTCCCAGGCAATAAGTGCCGGATTGTTAAGAGGCATCAAAGACGTTAAAGTGCCTACTTTTTTGATGTTTTTTGGTTATTGGGTCATCAGCTTGCCAATAGGTTATTGGATGGCTACAGAACAAAACTTTCAAACTTCAGGTATATGGTGGGGTTTTATTATTGGGCTAACTTTTACTTCAATAACTTTGACCTCAAGATTTTTTATAAAAATTAAAAATAATGTTACAAAAAATAAATAAAAATATCGGTCTTTTGGGTTTATCATTCATGTTTACCCAAACCATTTTAGCACAAAATAATACTGGAGAAATCCCGCTTTCAGATTCAAGAATCAGCCACTGGGCCAATACTTGTATTGTCCAAAGAGGTTGGATAAACATTGCCGATACCACTTTGGGAAAGACCAGTTCTGGCACAGAACAAAATGCTGTTGGACCTGTAGGACCCAGTAAAAATATCTCTTTAGGAGATAGTGGTGTAGCCCTTTTAAGTTTCAATCCACCCATAAAAAATATTAATGGTCCGGATTTTGCAGTATTTGAAAATGGATTTAAAGACCTTTCAGATACCTCAAAATCATTTCTTGAATTTGCTATTGTTGAGGTTAGCTCAGATGGACAAAACTTTGTAAGATTTCCGGCACAATATACCGGACAAACCAACACACAACTCGGCTCTCTTGAGGCTACAGAAGGGAAATACTACCATAATTTGGCAGGAAATTATATTTATGGATATGGTACACCTTTTGACCTCGAAGAGCTTAAAGACAGTACCGGTATCGACATCAACAATATTAGCCATGTAAGATTGGTCGATGTGGTAGGGAGCATAGACCCCAACTTGGGCAGCAAAGATGCGAATGGAAATATGATCAATGACCCCTTTCCCACTCCATTTCCAACTGGTGGATTTGACCTTTCCGGCATTGCCGTTTTATCCATTCCTAATAGTATTAAAGATAAGCCATCCAACAATTCAACAATAGCAATTTTCCCTAACCCGGCAGGGCAATACATTACAGTTGGAAATATAAATGCCCAAAAGTTTAGCTATGAAATTCTAAATGCTTTAGGTCAAATATTATTGTCAGGAACAGAGATAAATGGCTACAACATTGATGTATCAAGCCTTCCCAAAGGATTATATACTTGCAGGGTTAAATATAACAATAAGAAATGTATGAATATTTTTGTCAAAAAATAAACCTTTATACTTATTTTTACGTCTATATTACAAACCTAACTTCTTTTATTCCATGAATTTGAAATGGAATATGGCTTTTTTGAAAAAATAAAAATAATAAGAATCATGAAATTTGCAATTAAGATAGAACCAACAATAACAATAATAGCACCAGAAACAGAAGTGATGGATATGGAGGTTGGAGCGGCTTTATTGTCAAAGGTAAATGAGGAAATAAGAAACACACCCTACCCTAGTATCATTGTGGATTTAGGGCAGGTGGAACAACTTCTGAATGAAAGCATTTCCTCAATCCTTTCCATTCAGGAATCCATTGAGAAAAGTGAAGGGATTTTAGTCTTTGCTTGCCTTCAAGATTTTGTTTTACAAAAAGTGAAGCAAGAAAGGTTGCACCTCAACATTCATGTGGCACATAATATTGAAGATGCAAAAGACCTTATCAATAAAGAACAAGTAAGCAGGAGTTTGCTTAAAGAATTATAATTATTTTGTGGAAATAACTATTCTAGGTAACAATTCTGCTATCCCATCTCATGGTAGGAATCCAACTGCTCAAACAGTTGCCATTAGAGACCATTTGCTTTTGCTGGACTGTGGTGAAGGAACACAGATGCAAATGATAAAATACAGTATCAAAAGGAGTAAAATTGGACATATTTTTATTTCCCATTTACATGGAGACCATTTTTTTGGATTGATTGGTTTAATAAATAGTTTTGGACTTTTAGGCAGGACAGACCCATTGCATATTTTTTGCCCGGAAGCCTTACCCGAAATTATTCAATTGCAATTGGATGCAGCAAAAGGAAGAATGCCTTTTGAAATTATTTTCTACCCCATTAAGGATTCAGGAGAACGCCGTATTTTGGTAGATCATAAAGATTTTAAGGTAAGTTGCTTCCCTGTAAATCATAAAATCCCCACTCATGGTTTTTTAATCCATGAAAAAAGAAAACCAAGGCAACTCAATATCAAGGTATGCTTAGAATTGAATGTTCCAAAATCTTATTACGGTAAACTTCAAGATGGAGAGGATTACCTAAAAGAAGACGGTACAACTATCAAGAATGAGCTACTCACGCTGGAAGGAAAAGGAGACAAGACTTATGCTTTTTGTGCCGATACAATATTTACAGATTCTTTTATTGAAGACATCAAGCATGCTAACTATATTTACCATGAGTCCACATATTTAGAGTCCGAGAAGCTTCTGGCAACCCAAAGATACCATTCTACTGCAAGTCAGGCTGCACAAATAGCATTAAAAGCACAAGTAGGTCATTTGCTATTAGGACACTATTCCAGTAGATATTTGAATATTTCAGAATTTGAAAGTCAGGCTAGGGTTATTTTTCCTAACACAATAGCCACAAAAGAAGGGGATAAAATTGAATTTTAATTTTTTTAAAAAAAATGTTTAAATAAAATTTGGTAAAAATAAATATTACATTATCTTTGCAATCCATTCACGGAGGGTATAGCTCAGTTGGTTAGAGCGTCGGATTGTGGTTCCGAAGGTCGTCGGTTCGAGACCGATTACCCTCCCACTAAACAAAAGAGGAAATCAATATTGATTTCCTCTTTTGTTTTTTTCACAAACTCTATTTTACTTCTTGGTAACAAACAATTATTTCGATTTTTCAAAAAGTATGAGCTTTGGAATTAAAGTTTATACTTAAAAGTACCATCAATACTTATTTCTGTATTATCAGTTTCATTTTTTAATTTTCCGTATAATTTACCTTCAACTGTTCCATCGGAAACATTTGTCACTTCAACAGTAAAATCATTTTCACCAGGTGCAGCAGCCCACCCTGTGGACTCTTTAGTATAGCTCATAGTTGGAAATTGTTCAGAACTTGACATATTGGCAAATTCATATTTACCAACGGTTGCATTTGCAGGCATCAGCATTAATACCATCTCCGTTTGAAAAGTTGAGGTATTCACTTTAGATGCATTTACATTTAAATAGGTTCCATTAGACGAGACCGTACTCATTAAATCATCGGAGTTAAACTGACCGGATGTGGCACCACTAACAGAGAACGAAAACCGACTTTGTCCTGACTTTAGGGGTGCATTGTTCATTTTAGTACATCCTACAATTAACAATAGGAAGCTCAAGGCAATCAATAAATTTTTCATAATTTTCATTTTTTTGTTAATACAAATTTATAACATAAATTCGATTCAAACAATGGGCTGAATGTCCCATTTTGCACATAAAGATTAATGTAAAATAGCTTGTAATACCGGCAAAGATTTCAACGGCTTAAAACTTTTATCATGCCACTGCAAAAAAATCAAATAGGCCTCCAGAATTGACTTCCTATCAATACTTTCCAAATGAAATGCCAATACGTTTTCTAAGCTTCTTTCATTAAGAATATTAAAAATAATAAAAGAAAGCCTTTTATCAAAACCATGAGTGTCTAAAACTTGCTGCTGCTGAAAATTTCCTTCTAAAGGATTGAAAAAGCAATGTTCCTCATCAAACTGCTCACTAAAAGCGTAGCCCATTAAGCGAGACGTTTCTTTTAAAAAATAAATAGGAGCATTAGCCAAATATTTATTGTCAAGGGTATCTATTTTTTTTAGAAAATCAACAGTAAAATAAAACAAGTCCTCTTGTGCATCCGGAGTAGTAACAAAATTGCCCAACACTTCAACACAAAAAAGCATGATAGCATTCTTAATCACATCCTCTCCTATCCCTTTAAAAAAATAATCTAAATGATATTCTTTTATATAATTAATTGCCTTAGAGTCTTGGTGATAAACTTGCATTTCAAGTATGTTTCCCGACCTAAACAAGACCCCTTTGGCATTATGCTTACTTTGACTTCTCACCCCTTTAATCAAATATGCCTGTAAGCCTAAAAGCTCGGTAAAGATATTGCAAATGATACTTGTGTCGCCATACTTTACCACTTTCAGCACAATTCCTTTAGTTCCAATAATCATAAATTCTATTCATGAATAATAAATTTGCCATTTGCTTTATTGGTACCATCCTTGCCAACTACAAACACCAAATACACTCCCGACTGCACTTTGCGACCCTTATAGTCCTTTCCGTTCCAAGAAAGCATACCTCCGTTAGCACTTGCTTGATACACCAATTGACCATTAATATCCGTAATTTTTACATTTGCACCAGCTGTCATCCCCTTGATTGAAACATAACCATTATATCCGGAAGGTACAGGATTGGGGTACACAAAAAGAGGTTTAATCACCTCAGGGCTTGCTTCTACAGCCTTTCCACCAACCGAACACAATCCTTTATCGGTGGCAAAATAAACAGTACCAATAATGGGATCGATACTGATACTTTTTATATTATTGGACAGCAAAGGGCTGTTACTTTCATTAAATTGTTCCAAAATTGTTTCCCCATCTTCAGACAATAAAAACACACCTACATTAGTTCCTATCCACTTTCTGTTGCCTCCATCTATAGCAATAGATTTTACAGGTACTCCTTCAAACATATAATTAGCAAAGTTATAGTCTTTAGAAATAAGTGCTTTCAAGACAGCATTACATGGGTTATTGTTTTGAATATCGCCACAATAGAAAATACCTACCCCACTCTCTGTACCTACCCAAATGGCACCATCTTTATCCTTTGCAATTGTATTGACCGCATTACTGGGCAGATTACCTATATTTTCACCTTTTCTCAGGATAACATATTTATCATCATTTTTATTTTCCAAAGTATTATTGTCATTATAAACCACAAGTCCACCATCTCTATTTATACCGGCTGCCATCCATTTTTGACCATAATCATCAATTACAATATTGGCTAAATGGGACACTCCATTTATTTTAAAACTATCCCAAACACCAGATGCTTTTTTCACCCTGAGAGGATATCCGGTTTCACTTTGTGTCATCCAAAGATTATTAACATTATCCATAGCCAAAGCCGTAACCCTGTATCCATCCACATCACCGGCATTATTCATACCCAAAAAGCCTTGTTTATATAAATGTAATTTATTGTCTTTGTCCAATTCTAAAAGGCCACTATTTAGCAAAGCCACATAAGTGGTTTTATTAGACTCGTCTCTTAAAATATCAATGGCATCAGTAACCGTGTATTGTTTATCGGGGGCTACTAACCCTAGAATATCCCATTTCCAATTAAACCAATCATAATAATTAAAAAAAGAAAAACCATCTTGGTTTAAGAATGGCATCCAATTATTATATTCTTTAAGTCCATGGGCCAACCAAATTTCTTTATTCTTTGACCAAACCTTTTCAACATTTGCACTAAAAGGGCCAGAAGCTGCAATGACTTCCCAATTCATGGTGGGCGTAGTACTATCTCCTTTTCTTAATCCAAAATAGCCATCACAAGCCCAATACATTCCACTACCTTGATCAAGAAATTTATAAAATAAAGTCTTAGGAATGGAGTCAACTACACTTCCAGTTGGATTTATTTTTACCAAATATGGTGGATAGTTGTCCATTTCTATTGTCATCACCCAAAGGTTGCCTTGCTGGTCGGTATTTATGTTTTTTATTGGGTTTAAAACTGTTTTTATAACAGAAAAGTTATTATTTTCAAAATGGTAAACATCCTTTCCAAAGGCGGCAAATAACTGATTATTGTTATTATCCACAAAGTTCATTTCTTGACTGGAAATCTTATCCCAGGTGGCATAGTTGACAATTAAAGGATTGGAAACGGGAGTGCTGAAAACACCGATATTGGTAGCCACAATGATATTATTATTTAAAATAGTTACAGCTTTTGCAGTTCCTTGATTACTTCCCTGATAAAATGGGACTGTTTCCTTAATTTCATTCCTTTCCAAATCTACAATTACCAAGCCCAAACCACTACAAATATATAGTTTTCCTTGATATGCTTTTACAGCATAAATCGTTTTATCTCCTGAATTTTCAGTTACTTTAATATCCGGAATATTTTGGAAAATCCCATTATTAAACAAATCAATATTTCCATTTTTATAAACCAAAGCCACTTTATCGGTTTTGTCATCTATGGTAACAAAAGACATATCCACATCATGCATTCCATTAGCCTTACTGTAGGCAACTATATAGTTTTCTTGTGCATCATAGGTAAAAAAAGAGGCATTAGAGATACAATAAAAGGTATTATTATCTTTTGTATCAAAATCTATTACCGTCCTATAGGGCAGATAAGCGTTCCAGCCACCAACCGCTACGTCTTTTGATTGGGCAAACCCCTGAAAAGAAAAAAGAAAAATAAAAACAAATAAGAAACTATACTTCATTTTCATATATGATAATGACAAATAAATTGAACTTTTAACAATAACGTCAAATGTACAGTAAATATTTTAAGGATTAATGATAAAATCAATCAAGACTTTGTGAAATTTAACTTTTATAGTCAAAAGACTTTGACTTGTTTGGACAATAAATAAACTTCCATAATTGGAAATTTGTTTTTTATATCCTCATCCCGTACACTTTCTACACCTTCCAGCTGAAATCCGAGATGAATTGGTATCTGCTTACTCATTGTATTTTCAGGGACACACTTTATTCTAATTTCTTGAATTTTCAGCTCCTCAAATGCATAATAACAAAGGTATTTCACAGCTTTAAAGGCTATCCCCTGTCCTTGAAAATCTGCCCTTAACCAATAACCCATTTCAACTGCTGCCTTCTCGGTTTTTCTAATACTGAGCAACCCAGCAAAATGTTCATTTTTTCGGATAACAAATACGCAACTTTTCCCCTCTTTCGTATCTTTCAAAACCGACTGTACATACATTTCAGTTTCTAAAACAGCAACAATTTTTGCAACAGATGGCAAAAACTCAGAAAAATATTCTCTTTGATTATCAATAGAATAAAAAATCTCTAAGGCATCTTCCTGCCTTAAAGATTGTATTTGCAAATTGGGTTCAATGAAGCATTGCATAAATAATAGGCTTTGATAAACTAAGCCTTAAACAGTAACCAAGGCTGCTCCGACCAACCTAGAAAATACATGATTTAATTTTTCTTCTGCCTCTTCAACTTCATGTTTCATTTTAGTCAAATAATCACCTGTTTGGTTATAAATTTGAGGTATTAAATCTCTGTAATACTGCAACCCTTTCTCTAACTGGTTTTTAAAGTTATTAAAGTGTTTCATCTTTTTATCGGTCAACTCTTTTATACTGGTGCTGATATCTTTCTTTAAATACTCTAAATATAAATGAAGCTCATTAATAAAGACATTGGAACGCTCTACACCTTTCAAAAGGTTTTCTTCTCCATAAATATGCTTAACTAATTGTTCTAAAGAAAACACTCCTTTAAAATAAGCAATATTGGGCCCGGGGCAAATAGAAATTGCTACTCTTTCTTTTGGTTTTGCAATATTATTTTTCACTAATGCAGATGCGGACAAGCCTTCACAAAGGCAGGTCTTTTCTGTGATATTATCAAAGGCTTCTTTATATTCTTCCTCGGGCAAGTTTTGTTCATCCAATTGTTTGAGTTTCAGATGTTGATACTCTCGAGATGCTGTACAAATAGGTTCTGTTGTAAATTCGGTATTAGAAACCAAGAAACGCTTGATACAGGGGCTTCCTGGGCGACCTTTAGCTATTCTTTCCAGTCTTAAAACCTCATTGCTTGCCAAACGGAAATTATTAAAAGGAACACCTAATGGTGAAGAGCCACTCACATAAAAATCGTCTTTCCCGGAAATAGATACGGCATTTAAAGTTTCCTCATCTACGGTAGTAATTTCAGGGACTAATAAAAATGGGCTTCCCCAACCGGTAGCATCCAATTGATAATATTCCCTTAAAAACTCATCCTCTTGATGGGTACCTATACCACCTTGATAAGTAATAATTTGCTTTGGCAATTTTGTTAAATAGCAACCTTTTTCATCCAATGCTTTGGTATAAATATCAAATAAATCTTCTGCCAACTGAAATCTATTTTGCTTAAATTCTTCTAAAATAGGACCGGTCAAAATTCCTTCTGTGGCGAAAGCATGGCCACCACAATTTAATCCGGACTCTATTCTAAACTCTGAAACCCAAATACCTTTTTTTGCTAATACTTTAGCTTGGATAAGAGCCGAACGATAGTCACTAACTTTTAATATAATTTTCTTTTTTAAAAACCCATTACTATCCGGGAAAAAATCGGGGAAATTTTCAATATAACTGAATAGTTTTGGGTTCAGACCTGCCGAAATCACCACAGAAGAGCTCAAAGTACTTTCTGCAAAGCCTTTTAATGCCTCCAAGGCATCACTATTCAAAACATCTCCTTGCTTACTTTTGTTCAACTTATCCAACTTGGACATGATATTGACATCAATAGAACCAAAAACGATTTTACTTCTTAATTCTTGCTCTTGCTCTTTCTTTTTTTCAGGATTTGTCTCCTCTAAAAATTGTTTATATAATTGTTTAAGGGGACTTTTTTCAGATAACAATTCAAAGTATCTAACCAAATCGCCTTTCTGTTCAAAGCTTTCTGCTTTTAACTTTTCTGTTTTTTCAATAATCAATTGATGCAAAATATTCAGATAAGAAGTAATTCTCATTGAACGATGCCCTACCTCTTTTTTAGTAATTTCTTGGTACGGGATATTGTTTTGATTGTAATAGAACTCTCTCATACGCTCTATAATCATATCATCTGCCAAAGAAATAACAGAGGAAATACCTAAATGAGCAATTTTTAGAGGTGTATCAATAGTAAAGGCAATGCCCATCACAGGAATATGGAAAGAATGATTCATTTACAATATTATTTTATGCAAAGAAAGGCTAAATACACCAAACTTTTGTCAAAACACGATATATTAAATTATAATATTTTGTTATTTATTATAATATTTTCAATTTTATTAAATACATCTATTCCCTAATAACATTTTCATAAAAATAAAATATTAATTGTCTGAATTAGAAAGAGCAGGATAAAAGGATTTCAGATTTTTTGTTTTTTGGGTTATCCGTTCTTTTTAAAATCCTGAAAATCACAATTCAGACCTTCTTTTTTCTAATCACAAAAGCCTACACACTAAAAACTGTAAATTCAAGAAAAAAATGATTTAATTCTTTCTAATAACGACGAATTAGTTTTGCCAGTTGCGTTTGAGGTAGCAGCATGGATATCTAACTCCACAATTTTTCCTGTTCGCATATCAAAGACCCACCCATGAATTTCAGGGTAGTCAGGTGTGTCTTTTAAAGCCTGTACACAATCCATTTCGACAACATTCTCAGTTTGTTCAATCACATTTAGTTCTACTAATCGATCATAACGTTTAGTTTCGTCTTTTATCTTCTGCAATTCTGTTTTATGGATGCGGTAAATATCTTTGATAATTTGCAACCAAGGACTGTTTTTACCAATTCCTTTTTCTTCCATAGCTGCTTTAATACCACCACAACCATAATGACCACAAACAATAATATGCTTCACCTTTAAATTGGTAATGGCATATTGGATTACGGAAGCTACATTCAAATCAATAGGATTAACGATATTGGAAACATTACGATGCACAAACACATCGCCTAAATTCAATCCTGTAAAAATATCAGGATCTACACGACTATCAGAGCATCCAATAAAAAGATATTCAGGCTTTTGTTCAATAGATAAATTATGAAAAAAATCAAGATTTAGGCTATTTTTTCAGCAATCCATTTTTCATTATATGCTAATATTTCTTGATAACTTGCTGCCATTTTTTAAGACTTTAAAAATTATGAAATTACATATTTTTCAATTCTGTTGAAAGTATTTCCAAATCTTGTTTCATCAATCTGATATAAACTTCAATTTGACCAAACATTTCAGCTCTGGTCTTTAATTCGTCAGATGAATATTTTCCACCTTTCCCAAAATAAATTTCTGTTGTTCCATTGTCCATCTCCTCTCTTTTCTTGACTTGCCCAAACACTTCCCAATGTTCTACCAGCAATTCCCGCAAGGAATGTTTTTTATCCAAACTGTCCTCGTAATTCAAATAATACCAAATTGATGGAGGCAAAGTTTTTGACACGGGTACATTGTTCCAAATCTCTCCTATCGTATTTCGTTCATGTAAGAAAAGAACACTTTTTCTATCGATAAGCATCAATATTCCCAAGGTTGTCTCGACCATTGCAGAACCTACAGCAACATAACTTCCCGATTGTCCGGTATTAGGACTATTGTTAAGTCCTTCTGTCATAATGGCACCTACAGCACCAACAATAGTCGAGCCTATTACTAAGTTCGTTTCACGTCGGTCTGCTTTTGCTTTTAGATAGTTTGCTATTTGGTCAACACGTTTTTTTTCACAATCCAACTCGCTTGTAACCGATGATATCTCCAGAGAAGAAGCATTGATTTTTTCTACTATGGTTACTCTTTGTTCCAGTATGTCTAACCTATTTTCTACGGAAGGATTAATTTTATATTTTTCTTTAGATAAAATATATTCTTTTAGTGGCTGAATTATTCCTATTGCATTGGCAACATTTAAGGCTTCGAAAGAAAATTTTGAACTGAGGAGCGGATCAACTTTACTGGAGATCAACTTATTTGGTAAGTCTTTCAGGGTATAACTATAATCTGTTTTATTAAAACAATTACTTTGGGTCAATGCATTGGCAGAAGGCAATCCTTTTGTACTTGAACAAGAACTAAAAATAGTTATCGCAAGTCCTAAATTTAGTAATAAAATGTTATGCCTTTTTTTCATTTTATTATCTGTTTATATTTGTTTAAATTTGAATATTCTTTTACTTTTTCCTTTTGGTATCCACTCCTGTATCATATATTGGTGGTGTTATGGATTTTTAGCACAAATGTACATTCGAAGAACAAATATTAAACCTTAAATCTTTCACCATTTAGAAGAACTCCACCCTACTGAAAACCAAACCGAAGCATAAGGAACCCCTTCCATAAGTGTTCTACACAATTCTTTATTAAATAATTTTCAAATATAGCCTTTCTATCTTTAGAGTCAAAAAAAAATTAAAGACATGAAAGGTAATTCAATTTTACTAAAAACACACTATTAACTTGGCCAAAAGACTTTGCCCAAAAATTCTCAAAAATCTCAAAACCTCTTCTTAAAGGAAAGCTGAAAACCCTTACTTCAATTCGCTTCAAACTATTATGAAAAGTTTTTGAAAAGTAGAACGTATAGCAAAAAGCCACGAGGCCTCACTGGTTGCGGAAAGGAGCGGAAATATTCATTTATCAAGGTATTATTCTATTCACAATTAGGAGATTGTTGAAGTGCTAAAAGCAAGCTTTTGGGGATAAAGTAAAACCAAAAGATAAAGCATAGTATCATTAAGAAAAAAACTAAGACGCTATAAACAAATACTTAAAAAATAAATAAAAAAATTGTTCACTATTAAAATCTTTATCGTAATATTGCAATATTAAATAAATGAAAAAATGGGTGCAACTAAAACTGAACATTTTACAGACCAACAAAATCAGATAGCAACGATCGCAAAAGCATTGGGACATCCTGCAAGAATTGCCATCATTGAGCATTTGTTAAAAGTGAATGCTTGTATTTGTGGCGATATTGTAAATGAATTGCCATTGGCACAACCAACCGTTTCACAACATTTAAAGGAATTAAAAAACGCCGGATTGATAAAAGGAAGCATTGAAGGAAACGCTATCTGCTACTGTATTGATGAAAACACATTTGAAATTTTGAAAAACAATTTTTCAAAAATCATTGCAACAGTAACGAAACAAAATTGTTGTTAATAAACTTTAATTAATAAAAATAATGAACACAGAACAAGAAATCAAAGAGATGGTAAAGCAAAAATATAGCGAAATTGCTTTACAAGACAAAGAAACCAACGCTTCATCCTGTTGTGGAGCCGGTGGTTGCAGTACCGAAGTGTATAACATCATGAGTGAAGCATACAACGACCTTGAAGGCTATAATCCGGATGCCGATTTAGGTTTGGGTTGCGGTTTGCCCACTCAGTTTGCCAAAATCAAAAAAGGAGATACCGTTATTGATTTGGGTAGTGGTGCCGGTAATGATTGCTTTGTAGCCAGAGCAGAAACAGGCGAAACCGGGAAAGTAATCGGTATTGATTTTACAGAACCAATGATCAATAAAGCACGAAACAATGCTGAAAAATTAGGCTTCAACAATGTGGAGTTTAGACAAGGTGATATTGAAAAAATGCCTGTAACTGCTAATGTTGCTGATGTGATAGTGAGTAATTGTGTTTTAAATCTTGTGCCCAATAAACAAGCTGTTTTTGCAGAAATTTATAGAGTTTTAAAACCTGGTGGACATTTCAGCATTTCTGATATTGTACTAACAGGAGCGTTGCCAGAAAAAATAAAATCTGCAGCTGAAATGTATGCCGGTTGCGTAGCCAGTGCCATTGATAAAGACGAATATTTGAGTTATATCAGCAAAGCGGGTTTTGCTAATATGCAAATTCAAAAAGACAAAGCTATTATTGTACCTGACGATATTCTTAAAAATTATTTGAACGATGAAGAAATAACTCAATACAAAGCGAATGAAACGGTTATTAGAAGCATAACCGTTTATGCAGAAAAACCGGCGGAATGTTGTTCCCAAAATTCGGGATGTTGTTAATGCTTGAACTATGAATAAAATAAGTATAGACAAGTTTGGAACAATAGGGCTTTTCTTAACGGCAATATTTTCACCTTGTTGTTTTCCCCTATTTGCTTTCGTTGCATCTGCGTTGGGATTGGGAAGTTTTGAACTTTTCGGAGGATGGACAATGTGGGTTTTTCAAGCAATGGTTTTGGTAAGTATTACCGGGCTAATCATCTCTTACTTAAAACATCGTTGTTTGTATCCACTTTTAGTGGCCCTTCTAAGCGGTCTTTTGATTTTTTATGGTTATTATTTTAACGATACTGACTATTGGATATACTTTCTTTATGCTGGAATGTTCGGTCTTTTGGTAGCTACTTTTTGGAATTACAAACAAAACAAAAAGCACGGTTCTTGTAAATCTTGCACCACATACAATGGGAAAACGGTAGAACTTACCTCAACAATTACCTGCCCATATTGTGGACACAAGAAGACCGAGACTATGCCTACTAATGCTTGTACGTACTTTTATTACTGTGAAAATTGTAAAACACAAATTAAACCATTACAAGGAGACTGTTGTGTGTATTGTAGCTATGGAACCGTAAAATGTCCTCCGATTCAAGCTGATAAAAACTGTTGTTAATATGGAAGACATTATTACACAAAATGATAAAGAAAATTATTGTGATTTGTAGCAATAACTGTTGCAGAAATCAAATAGCCGAAGGTTATTTACGATATTTCTCAGAAAACAAAGCAGCCGTTTACAGTGCTGGGGTTGAAACACACGGAGTAACCGCAAAAACTAGCATGACTATGTAAGAAGAAATTAACAAACAGTTTTAACAAGTAATACAACCAATCAAAGACTATTGCAAACAGTTTGTAGCGAAAAATTTGTAAACAGAACCTTAGCAGTCAAGCAACGAATGATATTAAAACAAAACAAAATGACCAATAGCATAACAATTAGAGCCTATAAAACAGATGACAAAATTGCTGTATTAAATTTAATTAGATTAAATACCCCAAAATATTTTGCACCAGAAGAGGAAGAAGACTTAAAAAAATATTTAGAAAGTAAAAGAGAACTTTATTATGTATTAGAATGTGACGAAAAAATAGTTGGTTGCGGCGGCATTAATTTTTCTGACGATAAAACAATAGCCAAAATTAGTTGGGATATATTTCATCCTGACTACCAAGGTCAATCTTTGGGAACAAATCTACTGAAACACAGATTAGAAATAATTAAATCAAAAGACAACATCAAAAAAATCACTGTTAGAACTTCACAAGTTGCCTTCCTATTCTACGAAAAGAATGGTTTTGAATTATTTGAAATTAAAAAAAATTATTGGGCAGAAGGATTTGACCTTTACAATATGGAATTCAAACAATGATATTAATATTAATAAATGAAGCACTAAGCCACCATTTTACAGCAAGCCTTCATCTTTAAAGCTAGTATAAGAATTTTCGGCAACGATAATATGGTCTAACAGTTCTATGTCGAAGAAAGCGGTTGCTTCTTTGATTCTTTGTGTCAGACTAATATCTGCATTAGAAGGTTTTAAATTTCCGGATGGATGATTATGTGCAACAATTATTTTACTAGATAAATTTTGCAAAGCATTCCGCATTAATATCTTTAAATCTACGACAGATGCCGTTAAACTACCATGACTAATAAATTCGTGAGCAATCAATCGATGGGAAAAGTTTAAGTAAAGCACCAAAAACTTCTCTGTTTCTAAATCTTGTAGCATAGGAATAATAAATTTGGCAACCTCTAAACTTGAATCAAACTTTGCTCTATCCAATGTTTCAGTCGAAGCTCTACGTCGTCCTATTTCTAATGCAGCAGCCAAAGTAACAGCTTTTGCCCTACCTATTCCTTTTACTTCTTGTAATTGCTTGAGATTAAATCTACTCAAAACATGGATATTGTTCTGGGCTTTATCCATTAGCTCCTTTGCCAAATCAACTGCCGATTTATTTTTAGAGCCGGTGTTTATTAATATTCCTAACAATTCGGAATCAGAAAGAGCGGCAACACCTTTCAATTCCATCTTTTCTCTGGGACGGTCATCTTCTGCCCATTGCTTTATCGATTTAAAGTGTTCCATAAGCCATATATTTAATTGATTTTATATCTTTTTCCCGGCAAAGAACTTATCGCATTTGAAAATTCTAGCTGTAATAGCAAATTGGCCAATTCTGTATTATTTAATCCTGTTTTTATTTGCAATTCATCTACATGGGTCATTTCTTTTTCTTCTAATACTTTAATGATATCCATTTCATTTTTAGAAAAATCAGTAAACAACTTTTGTTGCCAAACTTTTTTCTCTAAAGGCTTTTCTTCCCAATTCAAATACTGAACTAAGTCGATGGTTTCTGTTATTAGTTGTGCAATATTGGTTTTTATCAAATAATTACAACCTCTGGAGCGGTTATCATTAAATCTCCCGGGCAATGCAAACACTTCTCTATTATAGGACAGAGCAAGTTTTGCGGTAATCATGGCACCACCTTTTATATCAGTTTCTATTACAATCGTTGCATCACACAAACCGGCTACTATCCTATTTCTTGAAGGAAAATTTGGTTTATCGGGTATGGTTTTGCTACAATACTCTGTAAGCAAACCTCCATTTTCAAGCATAGACACAGCCGTTTTCCTATGCACTGATGGATAAATCATATCAAGACCATGAGCTAAAACTCCAATAGTGGGCAAGCCTGCTTCCACTGCGGCTTTATGGGCAATGATGTCTATGCCATAAGCTAGGCCACTCACTATAGTTGGCTGATACACTTTTAACTCATCAATCAATTGCTCTGTAAATTCTTTTCCAATAGTTGTATTATTTCTTGACCCCACAATTGCTATCATCCGCTTTGCATCAAGCTGCATATTTCCTTTGGAATAAAGCACAATAGGACAATCAGGAATTTGTTTTAATCTTTCCGGAAATGTATCAGATAAATAACCATAGACATTAATATTATTCTTTTGAATAAATTCAAGCTCAGCCATTGCCCACTTTTCGTCAAATCTTTTTTTCAGACCGGCGATACTGACCACATCTAAACCTTCTACCATTTTCAATTCCTTAGAAGTAGCTTTAAACACAGCTTCGGCACTACCAAAATGCTCTAGTAGCTTCCTGCCCCGAACATCACCGATGCCATTAATCCGTGTTAATCCTAATAGATAAAATAAATCTTTTTCCATTTCACCTTTAAAAATAGAAAAATATATTGAAAATAAAAATAATAGATGAAAATTTTATTTAATTTTGTCCACAAGATGTGTTATCACGTATCCTTTTCAAGTAAGAAAGCGTCAATAAGTCAAGCCTTAGGGTTTGACTTTTCTGAGGACGATAATAAGATACCTAAAGGTATTTTCAATGCTTTCGACTTCCCGACATTAGCAATAATAACAAATGACCCTACACAAAGATTACAATTAGCCGAATGGGGTTTAGTGCCATCATTCACATCTAACAACTTCAATAGAGTCAATACTTTAAATGCAAGAATAGAGCATATTCAAGAAAAAATTTCTTTTAAAAACAGTTTATCCAATAGATGTATTATTCCCATAAGTTCATTTTTTGAGTGGAAATGGTTGGATGGAAAAGGGAAACAAAAACAAAAATTTGAGATAAAAGGTGTTCATGAAATACTGTTACTTGCAGGTATATTTTCAAATATGGGTAATCAACTTTCGTTTACTATTATCACAACACCAGCTAACGAGCTCATGTCCGAAATTCACAATATAAAGAAAAGGATGCCTTTGATATTAACGGACGACAATAAAAACAAATGGCTTCAAGGTGATGATGTAAAGCTATTTGAGCATTGTGACCCCGACCTAAATGCTCAAGCTTTAGACTTCCCTAAACAGCAACCTACTTTATTTTAATTCCATAAGCAATCAACACCCAAAAATCATAAAAAATAAAATGAAAACAATTACTATTCAGACAAAAGCATTCTTTGAATTAATAAAAAGCAAAGAAATTTCGATGTGGCAACTTTTCGAACAAATGATAAATAAAGAAGAAGAACAGCTAATAATTTTTGTAAATGAAGATGAAAAAGAAATTGCACACTATCATTTACCAAAAACAAAAGAGCAACTTTTCTTAGATCAAAAATCATTTGCAGATATTTTTAAAGAAAAACTAAAATCTTCCTTGTAATTTTTAAGAATTTTTCTTGGAATATTCTAAGTATTTTTCAAAAATAAGCCGGTTTTAATTCTGATAAAAATAAAAATACATATATTTGCAGAGGATTATTGAATAATCTTAATAAGAAAATGCTCTAGGAGCATTACCCAAATCCACATTTTTATACAAATTAATGGAATACAACACAGAACGAGGCAAATTAATTATGCCTGAATATGGAAGGAATATCCAAAAAATGGTCAACCACATTCTAACCATAGAAGATAAAGAAAAAAGACAAAAAAATGCAGAAGCCGTTATCGAACTAATGGGTGTCTTAAACCCTCATTTAAAAATAATAGACGACTTTAAGCATAAATTATGGGATCATATTTTTAGAATTTCTGATTTTAAAATAGAAATAGAATCTCCATACCCCACTCCAACAAAAGAGATTTTGGATAGAAAGCCAGAACCCTTACCCTATCCAAAAAAGAATTTAAAAAACCGCCACATAGGACACAACTTAGGGAAACTTATTGAGGATGCCATTAAATGTGAAGATGAAGAAAAGAAAAAAGCTATGACAAACAGCATCGCTTATTATCTTAAACTATCCTATGCAAATTGGCACAAAGAGCAAGTACAAGATGACCATCTCATAGAAGAAATAAAAAACTTAAGCAAAGGAGCTTTGGAATTTGACCCTAAAGAGTTTAAAATCCAAAAACATACCGGAAGCTTCAAAAAACATAATGGCAATGCCGGATCTTCAAATAAGAACAAAAACAATTTTAAAAACAAAGGTTATGGTAGTAATTTTCCGGGAAAAAATAACAAACAACAGCATAACAGGCCATCAAATCAAAAATTTTCTTAGTTTTTTATTCTAAAAATTTGCTTATTAAATTTCTTTAACTATCTTTAGGCTTTCAAATTTTAATTTCAATTTAATAATAGTAACAAATATTTATGAAACGTATTTTATTGGGTTTATTTAGTGCATTAGCAACCATTTCGGCATTGAGTGTTTCTTCTTGTAAAGTAGATAAATGTAAAGCAATCGTTTGTGCAAACAATGGCAATTGCGACAAAGACGATGGCAGTTGTGAATGTCCGGTAGGTTTTGAAGGGGAACGTTGCGAAACCGTAACACGTGACCGCTTCATTGGTGCTTATACTATTGATGAAGATGGTACAGTAAGCAATGTTGCTCGCTATTCTGCATCCATAGAAGCCGGAGCCCAAGTCGATCAAATAAAAATTAGAAATTTCAATAACCAAACTAATGCTTACGTATATGCTACGGTTAGAGGAGATTCTTTATTTATTGCTTCTCAAAGCTACCAAGTAGGTCAGATTACTAAAACTGTAGTTGGATATGGTATCATTACTCCAGGTGAAACTACAAATTATTATCAACATGCAACTATCCGTTTGAATTATAGAGTTTCTTCTTCTGATGGTGTAGTAGATGATTTTGGCTATCAAGATAGTGGTCAACCTTCTGTATGGGTAAAATAAATAAATCATAATTTTTTTTCATTTTTTCACCTTCTTCAAATATTTTTTTGGAGAAGGTGTTTTTTCATGTGATGGTATTAAGTAGCTGCAAAAAGATAAGGAAGAAAAAAATTTATTATTTCAAAAAAAAATAAAAAAACTAATCCTCAATTCAATTACATTTGTATTTGTATATTCTAATTTATCCATGAAATTAAAAATAATCAAATTTTTTAAAGATGCATTATTGGTATTCCCAATTTTATTTATCTTTCAACCCTTCACCAAACTATTCAACTTTCTATTTTATTTTAATAAAATGACTTTATGGATACATCGGAATAAGAAAACCATAAAGTTTAACGATTTTTATACTCCCAAAAGAGATTATGATAGGCGTTATAAGCTCTATAATTATGTCGCAAATGAATACGCTTTAGAAACCATTCCGATAAGCTACTTTGAGTTCGGTGTTGCCTCAGGGTTTTCATTTAAATGGTGGCTTTCAAAAAACAACAATCCAGATTCTTCTTTTTACGGATTCGACACTTTTGAAGGCTTGCCCGAAGAATGGGGCACCTTTGACAAAGGAGCCATGGCTTTTTCTGTTCCTGAAATTGAGGATAATAGAGGCAGTTTTTTCCCAGGATTATTCCAAGATAGTTTACCTTCATTTATTTTAAATCATTTAGAGCTGTTAAAAAGTACACACAAAAAAGTAATCCATCTGGATGCCGACTTATATAGTGCAACTATTTTTTCGCTTTCTCAATTGTACCCCTACTTGAATAATGGGGACATTATCTTTTTTGACGAATTTAATGTTGCTATGCATGAATTCAAAGCATTTGATGAATTTATTAGCAATTTCTATATCGATTTAGTTCCAATTGGTGCCGTAAACAATTTTTATCAAATAGCTTTTGTGGTTAACAAATAAGTAATTCATTTTCTAGATTAGAATTACTTTTTAAATTATGTTATGAAAGTCTTATATTTGCATCTTTAAAATAAAAATTAAAAATTTCAACATGAATTTACATGAATATCAGGCAAAAGAATTGTTAGGAAGATATAATGTTCCTACCCAAACAGGTGTTGCGGTTGCTACTGCTGATGAAGCCGTTGCAGCTTACAATAAGATTGCAGAAGAATCAGGAAGTAAGTTTGCAGTAATAAAAGCTCAAATACATGCCGGTGGTAGAGGAAAAGGAACAATGAAAGAAGCACCACAGCAACATGGTGTTCAAGTGGTAAAAAGTGCTGAGCAAGTGGCCGAAGTCGCTAATAATATTTTAGGAAACACCTTAGTAACCATTCAAACAGGCCCTGCAGGTAAAGTGGTAAACAAATTATATGTGGCTAAAGATATGTACTACGATGGTCCTTCTGAGCGTCAAGAGTTTTACCTTTCTATCTTAATGGATCGTGCTACTAAACAAAATGTAATCATGTATTCTACAGAAGGTGGTATGGACATTGAAACAGTTGCCCATGATACTCCGGAAAAAATTTATAAAGAATATGTAAAACCGGGATACACTTTACAAGGTTTCCAAGCTCGTAATATTGCTTTTAATCTTGGCTTAAAAGGTGATGCCCAAAAGAATATGGTTAAGTTTGTAACCAATCTTTACAATGCATACATCGGTTTGGATTGTTCTATGTTAGAAATCAATCCATTGTTTAAAGCCGCCGACGATCAAATCTTGGCTGTGGACTGTAAAATGGATATCGACGAAAATGCCCTAATCCGCCATAAAGATTTAGCCGAATTAAGAGATATTACAGAAGAAGACCCAACAGAAGTAGAAGCAGGAGAGTTTAACCTAAACTATGTAAAATTAGATGGTAATGTAGGTTGTATGGTAAATGGTGCCGGATTAGCCATGGCGACCATGGACATGATTAAACTTTCTGGTGGAGAACCAGCTAACTTCTTAGACGTTGGCGGAACTGCTAATGCCCAAACTGTAGAGGCAGGATTCAGAATCATCATGAAAGATCCTAATGTAAAAGCTATATTAATTAATATCTTTGGTGGTATCGTTCGTTGTGACCGTGTTGCTTCCGGAGTTATTGAGGCTTATAAAAACTTAGGTAATATTAATATCCCAATTATTGTCCGTCTTCAAGGAACCAATGCCGTTGAAGCCAAAAAATTAATTGAAGAATCTGGATTAAAAGTACAATCTGCAATTCTATTAAGCGAAGCTGCAGAATTGGTTCAAAAGGCAGTATCTGCTTAATCTTTTTAAAAGAAACTAATCCGTTTCAAAACCAAATTTTTTCCAAAAATCGTCATTCTAAATAAGGAGTGACGATTTTTTTTCAATTATTTTTGTTGGAATACTACCCTCTTCTTGATAATTGCATCTAACAAAAGAGCCGAAAGTGCAAATACTTTCGGCTCTTACTCTTTTAGAAATATCCTATTTCATAAACAACATTTCTCTATATTTTGGCATAGGCCAAATTTTATCATCAACAAATAATTCCAATTTGTCCACATGATGTCTAATTTTTTCAAACTTCACTTTAATCTTATTGCAATAAATATCGGCTCTTTTTCTCATATCCTCTACCTTATTGGCTTTCTTCCTTTCTTCAATCATGGCAACCACATTATCGTTAATTTCTTGAATATGTTTACTCAAAATAGCCACAATTCTTAACTGAGCTGCATAATGACTTTCGTCTAAACCTAAATCTTTTAATCCTTTAATATTTTTTATTAGGCTGTTTTGGTATTGAATAGCTACCGGTAAAATATGGTTGGTAGTCAAATATCCTAATACTCTGGATTCAATTTGAACTCTTTTCACATAATCTTCTAACACAATTTCATAACGAGCTTCCAACTCTCTTTTAGAGTAGATTCCCATACTTTCAAACATGTCCAAAGTTTCCGGACGAATTAAAACGTCTAAGGCTTCCGGCGTAGTTTTATAATTACCTAATCCCCTTTTAGCCGCTTCTTCTTCCCACTCTTTACTGTAATTATCACCTTCAAAAAGAATGTTTTTACTTTTCTTAATATAGCTTCTCAATACTTGCAAAATAGCTATTTCTTTCTTTTCGCCCTCTTTAATTTTCTCATCTACCTCCTCTTTAAATTCGATAAGGGTTTTAGCCATAATCGTATTCAAAGTACTCATAGGAGAACCACAGTTTGCAGAGGATCCAACGGCTCTAAACTCAAACTTATTACCGGTAAAGGCAAAAGGACTGGTACGGTTTCTATCCGTATTATCCAATAACAATTCCGGAATATGTTTATGAATATCCATTTTCAGGGTAATTTCATCTTGCTCTGTAAAGTCAGCATTCACACGTTCCTTGATTTCATCCAAAACTTTGGTCAAATAATCTCCAATAAAAACAGAAATTATTGCCGGTGGTGCTTCATTGGCACCCAAACGATGATCGTTACCCTCGGAGGCAATGGCGGCTCTTAAAATATCTGCATTATCATGCACTGCCTTGATAACATTCACAAAGAAGGTCAAAAACAATAAATTGGTTCTTGGTGTTTTGCCAGGAGCCAATAGGTTCACACCGGTATTGGTGGACAAACTCCAGTTATTATGCTTACCACTTCCATTCACTCCCGCAAAAGGCTTCTCATGGAAAAGCACTTTTAATTTATGTCGTTTTGCCACTCTGGTCATTACATCCATTAATAAGGAATTATGATCAACAGCAATATTCACATCTTCAAAAATAGGAGCTACTTCAAACTGCCCTGGAGCAACTTCATTATGACGGGTACGCAATGGAATACCTAATTTATAAGACTCTTGCTCAAAATCTTGCATGTAGGCAAAAACCCTTTCAGGTATAGTACCAAAATAATGGTCTTCCAATTGCTGCCCTTTTGCCGGTGCATGACCCACTAAGGCTCTTCCACATTGAACAATATCCGGACGGGCATCTGCCAAGGCTTCATCTATTAAAAAGAATTCTTGTTCCCAACCTAAGGTAATGGTAACTTTATTGATATTTTTATCAAAATAATTACACACATCCACTGCTGCCTTATCCAACAAAGCTACAGATTTCAACAAAGGAGCTTTGAAATCTAAAGCCTCACCATTATAAGCTACAAAAATAGTAGGGATACAAAGGGTTTTACCTTTTGCTGTTTCCATAATAAATGGAGGTGAAGCAGGATCCCAAGCGGTATAACCTCTGGCTTCGAAAGTAGCTCTAATACCACCATTCGGAAAACTTGAAGCATCCGGTTCTTGCTGAATTAAGGCATCTCCATCAAAACTTTCTAATGGTGTTCCATCACTTTTTAAGGTAAAGAAAGAATCGTGCTTTTCGGCAGTAGTTCCTGTTAAAGGCTGAAACCAGTGAGAATAGTGCGTTACACCCAAACCCATTGCCCATGCTTTCATTCCTGAAGCAATCTGATCGGCTACTCTTCTGTCCATTTTCTTACCAGACTTGACAGTCTCTTGCCAGCTTTTATAGCCTTCGTCGCTGATATACTCCCGAACTTTATTGCCATTAAAAACATTACAGGCAAAAAATTCAGTAATTCGCTTCCCACTGTAATCCTGTACCATTTTTTCGGTATGGCTGTGCACCTCATCCAAGGTAACAAATCTATTAAAACTCATATTTGCTAATTTAAAATTTTATATTTTACAAACCACAACCCCCAAAAACGAAGATTTTATTTTGCAAAATTAATTTTTTTTTTAAAAAATCAAATATTTTTTCTAATTTTCTTAAATATTTTTTACATTAATATTTTTATAATATAAAATACAAAATTGAAACTTTCTTTCAACATTCAAACCAAAAGCAAGAAGCAATCCTCTAAATAAAAAAATCCATCCTCATTTTAAATACAAATAAGGATGGATACCAAGACATATTTCTAATTTTCACTTTCTGATGGCTGATCTTTTTTTGACAGTGACTCTCGTTTATGCTCTTTCAATGCTTTAGTCAACAAAAACTCCACTTGCCCATTTATACTCCTAAATTCATCGGCAGCCCATCGCTCCAAAGCCTTAAACAGCTCTGCATCCATACGCAACATAAAACTTTTTTTCTCTGCCATGACTTCTCTTATTGATACAAAGTGCCGGTATTCACTACTGGTGATGGTGATTTTTCGGCACATAAAACCACCATTAAATTACTGACCATAGTTGCCTTTTTCTCACTATCCAACTCCACCAACTTTTTTTCACTCAACTTTTCCAATGCCAATTCAACCATACCCACAGCACCCTCAACTATTTTCATCCTCGCCGCAACTATTGCAGTAGCTTGCTGTCTTTGCAACATGGCACCAGCAATCTCCGGAGCATAAGCCAGATGGCTAATTCGGGCTTCTACAATTTCAACCCCGGCCTGAGCAAGCCTTTCAGTTAATTCTTTTTCAAGAATATGATTCACCTCGTCCCCTCCTTCTCTTAAAGTAATTTCGGCATTTTCATCCTCTAAATTATCATAAGGAAAGCTTCCTGCCAAATGCCTTACCGCTGCTTCGCTCTGAATCTTTACAAAAGACATATAGCTGCTCACTTCATAAGCTGCTTTATACGTATCCTTCACCTGCCATACTATTACGGTTCCTATTTCAATAGGATTCCCCATCTTATCATTCACCTTTAAAATATCACCATGCAAATTATCTGCCCTTAAACTGATTTTTATTGTAGTATATAATGGATTAACAAAAAACAAACCATTTTCTTTTACGGTACCTACATATTTTCCAAAGAAATTCATCACTCTGGAATGATTAGGTTCTACGATAATCAAGCCTTTTAAAATAAAAAATGCAACAAAAAACAGCAAGATGACCATAAATACACTCCAACCGGAAGGTGCAATGGGCGAACTCACAATTTGGGTAATATTATAAATGGCATAGCCAATTATTCCTAGTACCAACAACAAGGCCAAATAGCCGGACATGGGATTTTTAATCTTTTCCATAATTACTTAATTTTATCATTATGATATCAAAATTATATCAAATTAATAAAAGTACCAAATATTTTAGTAAAATATTTTGAAATCAAATCAATATTTGTTTCTCAGAAAGCTCTAATTATGGGTTGGTGAGGACACCCAACCCAATGGGGAAAATAAAAAAAAGTCATCCCAAAGCCAAATGCTGTACATGGCTTTGAGATGACTCATGCACCCCAACAAAATACCAGACCTGATTGGTAAGAACGCCAACCACAGGGAAAACTGAACATTTAAATATTTCAGAATTTCAAATAAACTCCAATATTACTATCAAATTTTTAATAGCTAAAAGAATGACTTACAGCCCAATATTGCAACAAATACAATTGTAAGCCCAAACATACGGCATACAAATAATACTTACTCTTTGGTAATTTCAAACCCATTGCAGCAATCAAAATAAACAGAGGAAACAACACCGTTATATACCTCGTCATCGAAATTACACTGCCGGCGGTCAGCGGCAAAAGCAAGTTGAGCCAGATAAAAACATTCAAACTTAATGGCAATTTCTTGATGGTATAAATAGCAAATAATATGGTCAGGCAAACATAAATACTATTAAAAGTATTGGTAAAATCACCATTTCTAAATAACGAAAGTAAAGGAAAAGTGGTCTTTTTGCCCCAACCTGTTTGTGCAATACTGAAAGCATTAAAATATCCGGTTTCAAAATGTTGATACAACAAGAATCCGCCAAAAACCAAAACTGCAGGCAACAAAAACAGACTTCTTTTTATCAAAGAAACCCACTGTATCGATTTAAAACTAAAGCCACTTTGTTCTAACCCATACAGCCAAATGGGCAGTAGGCAAACTAAACCATTTGGACGAACCAAAACTAACACTGATGTAGCCAAAACACTGACCCACAACTTTTTTTCGGCTATACCAATAAATGCCAATAAGAGCATAAGCAAAAACATGGCCTCAGTATAGAACATAGAATAATGGTAATGAAATGGACTCACAATAAACAACAGTGCAATCCAAAATGCCTTATCCACATCTTTCAAAAAGATTAGGGTAAATTTATAAAATGCTATGAAACATGCCGTAGAAGTAATCAGACTAAAAACAAAAGCACTTTGCAAGTAAGAAATAGAAAAGACAGACATTAATAGTTTTATGCTTAATGGATATGCCGGAAAAAATGCCCAATTACTTTGCTTCCAATAATCAGGATAAATTTTACCCAAATCATCAATATTTTTAATAATATCATACCCATCCTCTGCCACAGACCTATACCAACCGCTATCATTTCTAAAAAAAACTTCTAAAAAACTCAACTGCTCTATCGAATTACTTTTGCTAAAGGCCAAAACAATAAAAACATAGAGCACCTTTATGACTAATGATGATAGTATTAATATTAAAATATGCTTTCTTTTCATGTTTTTTATTTATCGAATATTTTTTTATTTCAAGATATCAAAAGAAACGAAAATCCACTCACAAGAACCAAAAGCAAATACTGTACTTAAGCTCAGGCAAGGTAATTTTCTCATAAGAAGCGACCTATTCAAGCATTACTATTGAAAAGAATAGTTCGTTTTCTAATTGGGCAAAGATACCTCATACAGAATACATTAACATAAAAAAATTGGAATAGATATTTCACCTATTCCAATTTCTATTTTAATTTTTTGTCTAAATTATCCTAAAGCTACGCGGCAGAATGCTGTAGCCACCATACCTTTTTCAGATTTATCTAAATATTGAGCAATTGTAATGCTGTTATCTTTTACAAATGCTTGGTTCACCAATGTGTTTTCTTTAAAGAATTTATTGATTTTACCAGCAGCAATTTTTTCAGCCATATCAGCAGGTTTACCTTCTGCAACTATTTGCTCGATTGCAATAGCTTTCTCACGCTCAACAGTTTCTGGAGCAATAGAACTTTCATCCAATGCCAATGGATTCATAGCTGCAATTTGCATGGCAACGTCACGTCCGGCTTCGATTACGGTATCATTCTTTGCCTTGTTAAAACCTACTAATACTCCAATACGGAAATTACCATGAACATAAGGAACAACTGTTTCTGCATTTATAGTTTCTAAACGAGCGATATCGATTTTTTCACCAATTTTTGCAACCATTTCCAATAATTTTTCACCTACAGTAGCATCTGCCATTGGTAAAGCTTTTAAAGCATCAATAGTATTAGCTTGATTGTCTAAAGCAATTTTAGCAACTTCGTTGGAAAAATCGATAAATTCTTGGTTTTTAGATACGAAATCAGTCTCTGCGGAGATGTGCAAAGCAACACCATAAGTATTTTCAGGATTAGCCAAAGCAACAGCCACACCTTCTTTAGCATCACGATCGCTACGGTTAGCAGCTACTTTTTGTCCTTTTGCTCTTAAATAGTCAATAGCTTTTTCAAAATCGCCACCGCTTTCCATTAAAGCTTTACGGCAATCCATCATTCCGGCACCAGTTACTTGGCGCAATTTGTTTACATCAGCAGCAGAAATACTTATAGTACTCATTTTCTAAAATTATTTAATTGTTTTAATATAAATTATTATATATTTTTCTAAAAAGAAAGTGCAAAATTACGATATTTTTTCGAATAACAACTTTTTATTTAACCTATATATAAAAATTAGCAATTCATTTAACATTTGCTCTATTAACTATATATTTACGCAATCAAACGAATGATATATTTAACTTATTTCAAATTTCCACATTGAAATAAGGAAAAATACTAATATTAAAACTATCTTTGCCAACTTTAATAAATCTTAAAAATGGCACAAAGAAACAAACAAGACGTATTGGCTTATTTAGCTAAGGCAGAAGTGGCTGCCATAGGCACTTCCGACATGGGTTCTCCCAGACAAAGAATGATGCATTATGGGTTTGACGAGGATTTCAATATCTATGTCAGTAGTATGAAGGGCGACCCTAAGGTAATACAATGGAGCAATATACCTCAAACAGCTTTGTTAATCCACCAGGGCAGCACTTTTATGGAAATGGAAGAAGCCGAAATTATTGGAAGAGCCGAAATCATCCATGATAAGAAGGAAAGAGATCGAGCCATGGAAATTATGAGCACCCGCTCTCCTATTGTTGCCAATTTTATTCAAATTGGTGCCACAGATAGATTAGAGTTTATCCGTATCCGTCCTTATACCGTAAAATACCGTTTTGTACCTGAAATCTTACAAGGAGAAAAGCCCACAATATTTGAGTTTGCCGAGAACAAAGCCAGCTATAGCTCTTGGGAAGAGATTAAAGCAAAAGCACGTGCTTGGAAATTGGCAGTAAGGCCACTTTCGTTAACAGCATCGGTGATACCGGTATTAGTAGGTGGCATCGTTGCATTTACTACCTTGCAGCACTTTAGCATTGGTCTGTTTTTACTCACATTATTGGGCGCAGTAATGATACAGGCAGGCACCAATATGATAAATGACTGGAAAGATGCCGACAGAGACAATCAAAATGTAGAAGGCATTCGTCCATTTACTGGTGGTTCCAGAATGATACAGTTAGGCTTAATCTCTAAAGGAGACATGGGCTTCATGGGTATCGTTTTGAGTATTTTTGCTTTGATGATAGGTATTTATTTAACGGTGGTGAGTGGCTGGGGACTACTGCCATTAGTGGGTTACGGTTTACTTGCCGGAGTTTTTTACACTAGTGAAAAAGGAAAGTTTTCATTTATCAATATGGCTCCAGGCGTGGCAGAATTTTTGATTGCCACTACTTTTGGAGTGATGATGACCATAGGAACATTTTATGTGCAGTCCGGATTTTATTCTTTACAAATATTATTCATTTCTCTTCCTATTGCTTTGCTGATAGCAAATGTTTTAATTGTTAATCAGTTTCAAGATGCTACCTCTGATTCCGATACTGAGAAAAATACTTTAGTGGTAAGAATAGGTAAAAAAGCTACTAAAAATGTATTGATAGCCAGTTTTATTTTGGCTTATGCCATTATTGCAGCTTTACCAATTATGGGTTATGCTCCATATACTTTATATGTAGCCTTTTTATCTTTACCATTCGTAGTTCAGGCTATTCGATATGCACAATTAAATTATGACAAAACCGCTGTGGACTTGATTCCGAGCAATGCCCATACGGCAATAGCCCATTTGTTTACCGGTTTATTATTGGTATTTGCATTCTTGTTAAATGGCTTCGGTTATATCATTCCGGCAGTATTTTTCATTGCTGCTGTATTATTGGTAGTTTGGGTTTGGAATTATATTGAACACCAAAGAAAATCGATGAATAATTTCCGTTTGGCAATGAAGCAAAACGGATAAAAATAATAAAAAAGCAAAAGACCGAAATACGATAAGATTTCGGTCTTTTTTTTAAGTATAGTTTAGGAGGAGCTGTTAAGAAACCAGGAAGCAATGTATTCTTCTCTTTTCGATGCCCAAATCAATTATAGACATTCCAAATTTGTTTTTTGTTTTTTATTTCTTTTTTATATCATTTTAAGAAATTAAGGTTCATTAAAAACACCATCAACCCAAATACTATCCAAAGGGTTTTTAAAATTAACCATACGAACTGAATCTACTTTGAATTGAGCTTTTCCATTTTGCTCGCTTGCTCTTACCTTTGCCGTGTTATTACTCGTTACTAAATAGCAAACAGTGTCAAAACAAATACCCAACCCTGCATAATCAGGGTTCTGGGTGTAAAAATATGCTAAAGGATATTCTCCGTTTTTGGGAAATTCACCAATACTAAAGCTAATAGTAAAACTATTTTTCTCCTGACAACTAATATAGCATACTGGTTTCATATAACCTTCTTCGGCTGTTACATTATTCGAGCTATATTCCACTCCATTTACTTTCCAGTAGGAGTATTGCTTTTTATTTTTTTTGCCACAAGAGGCTAAAAGGATAATAGCCACTGCGGTAATAATAATTTTGTACATAAAAGTATATTATTAGGGTTCATTTAATACGGCTTCTATTAACACACTATCATTTTGGTCATCATTATTAAAATACCAAGTTGGCGGTAGCTTTATTTGAGATTTACCATTTAGGAAATCCGCCTCAATGTAATTCATACTTAATTCTGAAACTCTATACCATTTCGAATTAATTCCAAAACTTAATATACATTTATTGTATTCCTGAAATGCATTTGTCTTAACTAGTAAAAATCTACCTTCTTTTGGCAAAGCTGGTAAATAAAATTCTAAAAAAACTCGACCATATTTACTATCTAACGAAAACTGAACTATATCACGATTATTTGTTTCTAAGGAACAATTATTAGAGCTATATTCCACTCCATTTACTTTCCAGTAGGAGTATTGCTTTTTATTCTTTTTACCACAAGAGGTTAAAAGAATAATAGTTATTGCGGTAATAATAATTTTGTACATAAAAAAATTTTAAAGTCTATCAAAAAATCGCAACAGTATAATTTTGGCATAGGTGTTATTATTAATTTTTATTTACATGTTCTTCCATTACCCTAAACTTAAATTCGATTTTATTGTTTTGTTTTTTGATTTTCAGATAATGGATGGTTTCCTTGCCCTTTCCATGAATTTTGTTCATTAAATCATATTTTTCAAAAAAACATTTTGTTAAACATTCAATTGAATACAAATATAAATCAAATAAAATCTCCAAATTTATTATGTTCTAAAAAAGTTGAAAATTTTATAAATTTATGTTGCCATTCTTTTTTGGGTAAAGTAGATTTATCAATCCAGATTGATTAAAATAGCTACCAAAGAAGAGATTCCTTGATGCAGCTCAAAGTTAAAGATGGAATACCTACTTCATCATTACGAGCCGAAGGCGAAGCAATCCAGAAGGGTTGAGGGTTGAGGAATGAGGATTGAGGGATTGAGGGCTGAGGGTTGAGCTACTGAATTACTTCAGGCAAAGCTCTCGCAATGACGAAAAAGAACGCAAAGAAAAATGTTTTTCATATTGGTTTAGAAAAACCGACTACCATTAAACTATACCCACAAAGGGAAGTAGGAAAAATTTCGGCAGGTATTATAGAGCGTGATTTGTAAGCTCATTCAATCATGAGAAAACCAATTTTTTTCCTATTTTTACTTCAAGAATACTCATCAACCTATTGATGTATTTTAACCCTAAAATATTGATTATTACCATATTTAATTGGTTTGATAGGCTTAGGAGGATTATTCTTAAAAGCATATTCTGCTAATTTTCCATTATATTCGAGACCATCAAAATAATAATTAAATGATTTTAAGGAGCAACCTTCTTTATTCCTAACCAAAATCTTTAAACTATCTGTAATGCCATCTGGGAACTTTATATACAAATACCCATTTTTTATATTGTTGTTTAAAGTATTTAAGGTTAAAGCCTGAAACCTTAAAGAAGACATAGGAGGTAAATCATCTATAAGCATTACATATAATTCAAAGCTATCAGATATTAAGTTGCTTGAGAACGACTTCCCTGAAGGATTCAATTTCAAAGTATCTACGCTCCCATCCTTATAATAATAATAAAATTTTGCATCCTTCATGTCGTATGGTAACTGAAAAGAGCTATCTATACTTTCAATATATAAATCAAACAACATTCCATTTGCAAGACTATAGCATTTTGTTTTAAAACAAGAGTTTAGCCCAAAAAGGAGTGTTGTTATACCTAATAAAAATACAATACTTAGTTTTTTCATAATTAAAAATTTTATTTAGCTATATCATAAACCATACTTAAAGCCAATTCATAAGCCTCATCTTCTTCATAAGGCAACCAATTTTTCCATAAACACCAGCCCTCGCTCAACTCATCCCCCCAACCCCAATTCATGTAAAAATAGAAAGTAGTAAAGGTACAATATTTTTCATGACGATATCCATCCAAAATCCAAGAATGAGCAATATTGAAAAGGCAAAAAAATTCTTTACTTATTGGATTGGTGAGGACGCCAACCCTGTGTGGAAAACAATAGCAATAATAAAGAAAATAGATAAAACAACCCAAATAATCTTCTTCATAAAAATTTAAATTTACAAAAAAACCGCTTATTGAACTCCTCTCTGTGATTTCTTTTATGAAAACAATAAAATATTTTATTAAAAATGCAAAGATTACAAATCAAATCTCTAAATTTTATTTGTTACAAAAATTTATGCTGCCATTCCTTTTTGGGGAGTTCACAATTATTATTTGGAAAAAACTTCAATCGATTACGGGCAATAATATCATAAACTTTATTGGATAATCCTCTAGGAAGATACAGCGCTAAAGCCGAAATCGTTTTTAAAAACCGTAAATGCTTCCCTATTTTTAAAACCGCTTCTGATTGCTCATAAGCGGTTTCTTTTTCTATCAAAACAATACTGTCCGATTGAATATTATATTGCTCTTTAATGGCAATACCCAAGGGCGATTGTAAAGCAACAAAACGAAAATAATCTTTTTGATCTCTTTTCAATATAAAAAGAACACTTCTATTGCAAAAGCCACAATCGCCGTCATATAGAACGAGTGCATTTTTATAAGTATCAATAGACTTCATCTATGCTTTTTCTTTTGCCAGAGCTTGCTCCCACTGCCAGGCTGTACGCATCATATCAATAATATTGTACTGGGGCGTCCAGGTTAATTCTTTTTGTGCTTTACTATTATTGGCATATACTTTTATTACATCTCCCTCTCTTTTTAGTCCTAAATCATAATTCAACTGCACCCCTGATACTTCTTCAAAAGCCTTAATCAACTCTAAAACAGTAACCCCTGTACCGGTACCGAGGTTATACACTTCGCAATTGGAAGGCAAAGCTTTTTTTAAAGATTGCTGTACCGCCAAAGTATGTGCATGGGCAATATCGGAAACATGAATATAATCGCGGATACAAGAGCCGTCCCGGGTATCGTAATCTGTTCCGAAAACGGTCATAGAAGGGCGGATGCCAATGGCAGTCTGGGTAACTATGGGCACTAAGTTTTCCGGCCGCTTATTCAGCTCTCCAATAATAGCTGAAACATGAGCCCCCACGGGGTTAAAATACCGAAGCAAAACGATATTAAAATCCTTATGTGCCTTTGCAAAGTTCTCGCAAATAGCCTCTCCTATTTGCTTTGTATGTGCATAAGGAGACTCTGCTGTTTTCAATGGAGCAGATTCTGTTACCGGCAATTCATCGGCATTTCCATATACAGAACAAGAAGAAGAAAAAACAATATTTTTAACCTTGTATTGCTTTGCCAATGCCAGAATGTTCAACAAAGAACCAATATTATTTTCATAATACATCAATGGCTCCTCCACAGATTCGGGAACGGATTTATAAGCTGCAAAATGTATGATGCCATCCAAATCCGGATGAGCTATAAAGACTTTTTCTGCAGCAACTTTATCGCTTAAATCGACTTCAAAATTTTCTATTTTTTTGTTTAATAATTGTCCTACCCTATCATTCATCTCTTTAAACCCTCTGGACAAGTTGTCAACAGAAACTACTTCATGTCCATTTTCCACCAAATCTACTATAGTATGACTGCCTATATAACCACAACCACCGGTTACTAATATTTTACCCATAGAATACTCGTTTTTTAATATTTTTTGCAAAGATATGGGTTTCTGAGATGGCTTTTAATGATAAGACAATAAAGACTATCTTAAATTTCTCTTTTCAAACTCAATAAACAATTCATTCCCGGCACGGGGAGCAATACTATTTAGGCAGGTATCCAAATTTTTTATTTCAAAAAGCTCTTGAAACAACCTATGATATTCCTCTTTGCTACCACCATGCGGCGGACCTTCTTTTTCAAATTCAATACCAAACAACAACCCTATTATTTTACCATTCTGTTTTAGTAAAGATGTTGCTTTTTCAACATAAGCTTTCCGCAAATTTCTATCAATGGCACAGAAGAATGTTTGTTCTACCATCACATCAAAACTGCCATCCATTTCGAAAAAATTGCCACAAATAATATTTATATTCTCACTCCCTCTAAATTTTTCTTTTAATATTTCTACGGCTTTAGGTGCTATATCTACAAGCGTTATATCCTTAAATCCTTGCTGTAACAGCCATTCGGCTTCATAAGCATTGCCACAACCCGGAATTAATATTGCAGCATCTTTGCTGACCTTCTCTTGCATATATTCACAAATACTTGGTGATGGATAGCCTATATCCCAACCAGTTTGACCCTGTTGCCATCGTTCATTCCAAAACGCTAAACGATAATCATCATTATTTTTCTTTTCCATGACAAATTTAATATTTTGATATTAAGTTTTCTAAAATCGATTTACAACCCGCCTCAATTTCTTTAAAAACAGGCAAATAACCTTCATCTCCTCCAAACCAAGGATCGAGTACGTCTTTTTGAGTACCCGAATATAAATCTTCCAAGAAAAAACTTACTTTTTCCTTAGCTGCATTATATGGAGCTAGTCGAATCACATCCCTATAAACATCTGCTGCCATGACATAAATTTTATCGTAATCTTCAAAATCTTCAGAGGCAAACCTTGTCGCTCTTTGACTGCTAATATCGTAACCATGCTGTTTGCATACCTTTTGAGAACTCGGATGTGGTGACTCCCCAGTATGATAACCATTGATACCGGATGAGGCAACTTCCCAATCTAATCCTTTTTCTTTTAGCATTGCCTTCATTATTCCTTCAGCCATCGGAGACCGACAAATATTGCCTAAACAGACCATTAATAGTTTCATTATTGATTTAAACTTTTATTTTTTTCAAAATTACAAAAACATTCTTCAGTAAACAGGATTACAAGTATCGTCCAATTAATAAAACGGAATTCCTACCATTATCCATAAAAAAACAGGCTTTTATAAAAGAAATATTTAAATAGTCATTGAATAAATTACAATATATTTTTGATATAACACAAATTTGTTTAAATTTGCCGACTTTATTGAAAAAAACTTAATAAGAATATGGCAATTATTCAAAGTATCCGTGACAAATACGCAAAGCTTGCGGGAGGTGTTATCGTTTTAGCCTTAGTTGGATTTATTTTAATGGATTCTACCAGTGGAGGTAGAGGCGGTGGGCTTTTTGGACCCAGCACAACCGTTGCGAAAGTAAACGGAGAAAAAATAGATGTTCAGGAATACGACCAACTATTAAGATCGCAAGAAGACCAAATGCGTAACCAAGGAAGACCTACAGATGAAAATGCAACGGCACAATTGAGAGATCAGGTGTTGAACCAAATGGTTATGGACAAAATCACAGGAGAACTTCAAGAAAAACTGGGATTAACTGTTAGTGAAGCAGAATTAAAAGAGATGTTGAATCCTGCAAATCCGGATGCTATGGTGCGTCAAGCCTTTACCAATCCTCAAACAGGAGCTTTTGATGCCGATCAAGCAGCTACCATAATTAACCAATACGAAAAAACTAAAGACCCAAAACAAAAAGCAGAATGGGATGCCTTTAAAAAGCAATTGAGCGATGGTAAAGAACATGCCAAACTTACCGCTTTACTAAACAGTGCCTATTATACCCCAAAATTTGTTTTAGATGATTTGCATAGTGATCAAACCAATATGGCCAATATCTCTTATGTAAATCTTCCATACACTTTAGTTCCAGATGATAAAGTGAAGGTAAGCGATGAGGACATCAATAAATATATTGCTGCACACAAAACTAATTTTGAGATAAAAGAAGAAAACAGAACTGCGCAGTTTGTTACTTTCACCATCAACCCATCAACAGAAGACTCTAACAGAGTAAGAAAAGAATTGGACGATATTAAAGGTGAATTTGAAACTACTGATAATATTGATGCTTTTGTTAAAAGAAATTCATCTGTTCAAATGCCGGTATCTTTCCTAACAGAGCAGAGCCTTAGCCAAATGCAAATTGCTAATGTAGTAAATGAAGCAGCTACTGGCGCCATCGTTGGTCCTTTTAATTATGGTCAAGATTTAGCCATTGCAAAAGTTATCTCAAGAGCTACTTTACCAGATTCAGTTAAAGTTCGCCATATTTTGATAGCCATGAAACAAAATGGACAAAACGGCCCTGAAAACGTTCGTACCGAAGCTCAAGCACAAGCAAGAATGGACAGTATGTTAGCTTTAGAGAAATCCGGTGTGCCTTTTGATTCATTAATTACTAAGTTCTCTGATGACAATATTGCACAAAATCCTACGGGCGAATACAATCTTCCTTTAAGCCAAAGAAGTGCTTACACTAAAGAATTTGGTGATTATGCCTTTAGCGGTGCTCCTGCCGGATCTTCAAAAGTGGTAAAAGTAGAATCTCCAGGGTATTCCGGATTACACTATATCCAAATCATGAGTAAAAGTGCTAAAGTAGAGCCTACTACTCAATTAGCGATTATCGTAAAATCTCTAAGTCCTGATAAGAATACTTATTCTTCAGTTTATGGTAAGGCTTCTGCTTTTGCTAATAAAGTGGCTGCTAATCCTAAAGATTTTGAAAAAGAAGCAACAGTAGCAGCTCTTCAAGTTCAAGATGCTCCGGGCTTAAATCAAAACAGCTATATGGTACAAGGTTTAGGTGCTTCTACTGATTTGGTTAAATGGGCTTATGGTGCTAAAGCTGGAGAAGTTTCTCCTATCTTTACCGTTGGTGGTGATAAAATCGTAGTGGCTAAATTAACAGCTATTAACGCTCCAGGATTATTAAAACCTACTGGAAGCATGAAATTAAATATTGAATCATTGGTTCGTAATCAGAAAAAAGCTCAATATTTGATTGATGCTAATAAATCAAAAAAATCACTTGCTGAAATAGCTGGCGCTAATAATGTAGAAGTAGCACAAGCAGACTCTGTAAACTTTGCAGCTCAAATGATTCCAAACATCGGTAATGAAGCGAAGTTATTAGGATACACCTTCTTCAAAGGTTTCAAAGACAACACCTTAAGCCCTGGTATCGCCGGAATGGGCAGCCTATACTACATTACAGTAAATAGCCGTAATAAAGTAGAAGGCCCAGCTAGAGATGTTAAGATGGAAAGAATGATGGCAGAGATGCAATTTAAAGGTAGAATGTCTCAAATGATTTTAGAAGACTTACGTCAAGCTGCCGATGTGAAAGACACAAGATATAAAGTTTACAAATAATCTTTTCACTATTTTTTTAAGAGCCTGAAAATTTCCAGGCTCTTTTTTTTATTTTATCCCCTCCTAAGCCCATTTGCATTATCTTTGCCCAATACAAAATATAGATTAGTCTTCCTCTCAACATGCATTCAAAACAAAGGCTCATTTTTACGGTTACCAACGATTTGAATTATGACCAGCGTATGATCCGGATTTGTACCAGCTTGGCTCAGGCAGGTTATCAGGTTACTTTAGTGGGTGTAAAAAGAAAGAAAAGTCAGAATTTAATTTCAAGACCTTTTATTCAAAAAAGACTACCCATTTTTGCAGAAACCGGACCCATGTTTTATTTGGGATATTGGCTGGTATTATTTTTTTATTTATTGTTTAAAAAGGCTGATGTTGTTTGTGCTATTGACTTAGACACCATTCTCCCGGTATTATTTTCCAGTAAATTAAAAGGAACAAAAAGAGTGTATGATGCTCATGAAATTTTCACGGAGATGAAAGAAGTCGTAACCCGGCCCAAGCAAGCAAAATTCTGGAACTGGCTGGCAGACTATTCAGTTCCTCAATTTAAAAACGGCTATACTGTGGGAAATTATTGTGCTCAATATTTAGAAAAAAGACATGGTGTAAAATATCCTGTCATCACTAATGCTACGCTATTAAGACCATTAGAGGAAATTCCAGATAGAGATAGCAATCCTTTTATTCTCTATCAAGGTGCAGTCAATAAAGGCAGATGTTTTGAAGAGTTGATTCCTGCCATGCAATGGGTGAACACACCTTTGTTAATATGTGGAGCAGGCAATTTTTTGGAAGAAGCCAAAGCACTCACCAAGAAGTTTGAACTAGAAAACAAAATCATATTTAAAGGTTATGTAACTCCGGATGAACTTTGGCATATCACCCGAAAAGCAAAGATTGGATTAATTCTATTAGATGATGTTTCTCAAAACAATGTCTATTCTTTAGCCAATCGTGTTTTCGATTATATGCATAATGCCGTGCCACAAGTCTCTATGGATTTTCCTGAATATAAGGCTATCAATGAAAAATTTGAAATTGCTTTATTATTAAAAGCGCCACTTACTCCAGAATCTATAGCTAAGGGCATCAATACGCTTTTAGAGGACAAGGAACTATATCAAAGATTATTGGAAAATAGTTTGAAAGCACGGAAAGAAATCAATTGGCAAGAAAACGAGAAAGAATTATTACTCTTTTATAAAAACTTATTGAAAAAATAGATGAATATTTCTGTCGTCATACCTATGTATAATGCAGCAACAACAATAGTTGCAACGGTAGAAAGTTGTCTAAACCAGAGCTTAAAACCCACTGAAATTATTATTGTGGATGATGCCAGTACTGATAATTGTAGGGAAATAGTCCTTCAAACTTTTAGCAACACGGTACAATTAATAGCTTTAGAATCGAATCGAGGACCTTCTTTTGCCAGAAACAAAGGTTGGGATATAGCCCAAGGTGATTATGTTGCGTTTGTGGATAGCGATGATGAATGGCATCCACAAAAATTAGAAATATTTTCGAAAATATTGGAACAGAAGCAAACCATAAACTTTTGGTTTCATCAGTATGCTACCCAACTTTCTCAAAATGCTATCCCTCTTGACAAACAACCGAAATCTACAGCAGTAGATTTCAAAAAATTGCTGGTAAAAAATCCGGTTTCTTCCAGTGCCATTATCTTTAAAAGAACATTACCTATCCGTTTTGACCCGACCATGAGGTATTGTGAAGATTATGATCTTGCATTAAGAACGGTTTACCAATATGGAGCCTATTATTCGCCTTTAATTCTTACAAAAATAGGAAGACCGGTTTTATCAAAAGGAGGAGCCAGTGCCCAAAAATGGAAAATGAGAAAAGGAGAAATCAAAAGCTATTTTAAATTAGGGCAATTAAATTCAGGTTTTTACTTCTTATTCCCATTACAACTACTTTGGAGTATGATAAAACATCTTAAAACAATAATTTCTTTATCAAAATGATACAAATTCACTATTATAAAAGTCCTTTAGGCGTACTCATTTTAGGTGATTATCAAGGGAAATTATGTATGGCAGATTGGCAATACAGGAAAATGCGTAATGCCATAGATCAAAGGATAAAAAATTTTTTTCAAACTGATTTTATTGAAGCATTAAGCCCTTTACACCAAGAAACCATCAAGCAATTAGAAGCCTATTTTCAAAAAGAAAGAAAAACATTCAACCTTCCAATAGTCTTTGCAGGAACAGATTTTCAAGTGAAGGTTTGGGAGCAGCTCCTTCAAATTCCTTATGGCAATACCCTATCCTATCTTCAACTCAGTAAGATTTTAGGTAACGAAAAAACTATTAGAGCCGTAGCCACTGCCAATGGAGCCAATGCCCTCTCCATCATAGTGCCTTGTCATAGAGTGATTGGTTCAAATGGGGAATTGACCAGTTATGCCGGAGGACTTACAGCAAAAAGAAAACTATTAGATATCGAAAGCAGACATCCTATCACAACCCTTTTTGATTAGAAATGGACCTATTCCTCAATTTCCAATAATATTTCTCTTCAAACATTCCATATTTAAGAAAAGTTTACCCTTGCATAAAATATAAAAGCCGTAAAATTGCATACTTAAACAAACTGATTCAAAAATGGCTTTTGTTCCAAGTATATTGATAGTAAATGATGATGGCATAACGGCTCCGGGCATTGCAAATTTAATAGAAGCTGTACATGATTTAGGAAAAATCACTGTGGTGGCTCCCGACAGTCCTCAGTCTGGAATGGGACATGCTGTTACCATAGGCAATACGCTGCGTTTGGAAAAGGTGGATATTTTCAAAGAATATGATATTGAAGCTTATCAATGCAGTGGCACTCCTGTAGATTGCGTTAAGATAGCCCAAGATGTGGTTTTGGAGCACAAACCTGATATTTGTCTAAGTGGTATCAATCATGGCTCCAATGCATCTATTAATGTAATATATTCGGGTACAATGTCTGCTGCTATGGAGGCCGCTATCAATGACATTCCTGCAGCCGGATTTTCTTTAATGGATTTCAAATGGGAAGCCGATTTTTCTTTAGCTAAAAAAGTGGCAAGAGCGATAACCCAAAATATGCTAAGGCAAAGGCTTCCGGAAAATTTCCTTTTAAACGTAAATATTCCAAGAGTAATTAAAGAAGAATTTAAAGGCATAAAAATTGCAAGACAAGCCATGGCTCAATGGCAAGAAAGATTCGAGAAACGCAAAGATCCTCATGGTAAGGATTATTATTGGATGGCAGGTAAATTTGTAAATTTTGACAAAGGTGGCGATACCGACTTAGAACTCTTAAAACAAGGCTACGCTTCTGTTGTACCGGTAAAATTTGACCTCACAGATAAAGAAATGGGAAATTGGCTCAAAGGAAATTGGGATTTGTAAAATCAAAGAGAATTTTTCATAGAGGAGTATTAGAAAAATTATATTTTGATATATTATTTATTGTATAATAACTTCTTAGTTTCAGGATTTTTCCTTACTTTTGAATTAAACTTAGAATTTCCATCTGAAATTTTATTAATTACATTGAGGGACTTTTTAAATTCTAAATTATGATTGAAGCATATTCAAAATTCACAAAAGGAATCTTAATCACTACTGCTTTTTTAATTAGAGGAGGATTTTGTTATTCACAAACTACAACTTGTCAATTGAATACGCCAAACTTAGGTATCGATACCACAATTTGTTCCAATGCTCCTATTACTTTAGATGCTGGCAGTCAGCCTTATGGTTCTACCTATACTTGGAGTAATGGGGATACTACTCAAACTATTACTGTACATACTTCAGGAACTTATTCGGTGTTGGTGGAGGACACAAGTGGAACTTGTACAAAGGCAGATACCATCATCATTACTGTAAACCCGTCTCCAACTGCTAATCTGGGTGGTGATACCACACTTTGTAATGGTGGCCCCTTTATTGCTACTGCAGGAAATACCCCCTCCTCCTCTTCTTACCTATGGACTCCTGGAGGAGAGACCACAAATGTAAAAAATATTTACAACAGTGGAACATATAGCGTTAAAGTAACCAACAGTATAGGGTGTTCTGCTACTGACACCATAAATGTTGTTATAGCCGAAAGCCCAACTGTTTCCGGCATTATTACAACCGGCAGCTTCCCTAATTTCTATTTTTCTCCTAACTACTCCTTAAATGCAAGCCACTATTTCTGGGATTTCGGCGATGGTAATACAGATACCGCTCAAAACACATTCCATACTTATGCTATTTCAGGATCTTGGAAAGCTTATACTGTATGTTTAACCGTTTCAAATAATGATTGCGGAGAAGATGATATCTGCACTATTGTTACAACCGATGCTAATTCTAATTCCACTGGTATTAAAAATTTGAATATAGAGGAATTAAAATTATTTCCAAACCCTGCTACTCAATCCATTACCATCGAAAATCACAGCAGTTATAAGATAAAAAACATCACCATCAACAATTTCTTAGGTCAACAAGTTATGAAAATTGCTATTAAGTCTAACAAACAAATGATAGATATTTCCAACTTAATCTCAGGCTTATATCAAGTTACTATCGAATTTGAAGAAGGAACAGTGAACAGAAAACTGGAAGTGATTAAATAATTTCTCAGTCATTAACAAAGATTCAAAATTAATAGAGCTTTGCTGTTTTTATTGCTCTATCAAAAAACAAATCACTCTTATAGTTTTCCAAACAATACTCTTTTTACCTTATCTTTTTTTACCCTTTTTAGGTAAAGTTGAACCTTTTCCTTTACCGGTATTCGTTTCAGTTGGCAATGCCCCCAATATTTTTTTCTTTTGAAATTCAGTAGCTCCTTCTAAAAACGCCTCCAATGTTTTAGGCCGCTCGGCTTCTCTCCAGTTGAATCTAGAGAGTTTAAACTGCTCTGGATTGACCTCTTTTATTGGTGTCAATTTCTGGTTGAAATCTTTTAAATAGGTAATTTTCTTTATCTTCCTATCTATAAACTTCATTCTCAACTGAGCACTACTCGCTTTTGAAACACCCAAATAAGCACTGTCATCATCCATAGAATAATATATTGTTTCAGCTTCCGGAAAGGCTAATACAGAGTCTATTTCACTATCTTTAAAGTAGGCATGTAAACGGCCTGCCTGAACCTGGTCAAACATTTTTGCGTTTTCAGGTCCGTTTTTTTGGATCAATATAGAATTTTGAGGAACATAAACCTCATGGATTTTATTACTGTCTAATAGGGCATAAATAGTATCTCCCAGCACTTGAGCTCCTTTTGCCCAAACTACAGGATTATAAGACATTATTAACAAGGAATCAGCCTGTGAATACCGCATACTGTCACACTTAGCCTGAGCCGAATCACTAAATATCTGCACATGGTGATATAAAAGGAAATACCTTTTCTTATGTCCCTTACTATCTTCTAAAATCTCTGGTTCCTCTATAGGGGCAGCAATACTATCTATAGTATCCAAATCAGCAATACTAAGCGGTTCTAAAGAAAGGCTATCACTTTCCACCACCGATTCTTTTTCATTTGATTTTAATTTAATAATATTTTTTTGAGAAATCTCTTCCTCATCTTTTTGTGCTTTTAAGGCTTCTCTTTTCTTCTTAGTAATAGCCTTGTTTTCTAAAGGAGATAATATTTCCTTATCATGCTCCATCTTTAAAGAATCTTCTTGTAAAGGAATATGGGTACTGTCCACCAAAACCCCTTTGGAAAGGGCTTCTACTAATTCGTCCATCCTTAATTTGGAAGTATCCACAGGACCAAAATCCTTCACTTTTAGATTTGCCAATGGCTCTGAAAACACGGTATCTCCTTTAAAATAAATGGTATCCTTTTCCCCTCCTCTTCTTAAGATTGGCTTATCCGTTACCATCATCTTTTCATTTTGCTCATTATACAAAAGGAATCCACCATAAACTGTGGATTTCTCTGCTGTATCCACCGCTACAACATTCCCTTTTGCATAAGCCCAGCCGGTTTTCTTATTATACTTCATCTCATCACCCTCTATAAACTGAGATTCATGGATGATATTGGAACGCCCCTTAAATATTGCCTCTTGCTTGATAGCATTATAAACACTTCCAGGTTTTGCAAAAAGTGTAGTATTTTCATTTTGAATAATAGCATCCGCAAAAAAATGTACAATCTCGGTTTGTGTATTATAACTTAAATCTTCAGAGGTTACATTATATTCCGGATCATTTACCACAACATCTCCTTTAAAGCGGGCATCTTTAGTCTTTAAATGATATTCACCGTATTTACTAGAAATTACTGTTGCTTCGTTTTGTAAGGTTCCTTCTTTGAAATACTTACCCACTTTGGTGTTTAAGTTGTATTCCACCTCTTCTGACCATAAAGTTTTACCCTGAGGATCAGAAAGAATCACATCCCCCTTCATGTAGATATCTTTATTACTTCCGGAATATCTCAAATACTCTGCTAAAGCATTAGTCCCATCTGCCTGCTCAATAGATACATTTCCAAATGCCTCTGCCATCTTACTTTCTTGATATAGAATAGCACTATCACAATTCAATAAATCTGTGCCATGCCTCAACTTTACATTTCCAACAATTTTTGTAATAGTTTCATTGGCTGTTTTTATAATATCGGTATAGTCTGACGAAAGTATTTCGATAAAAGCAGTCTTCCCAGAAGCAGACTTTTGCACAGTACTGTCTCCCAAAGGCAATTTTTGTTGACCGGAAACGAATGAAATCTCTGCTAGCCCAAAAAACAGGACCAGCAACAGTAATTTTTTTATGATAAATTTTTTAAAAATAAAAATACTATTTACAAATCTATTAAAAAGCTGCCGGCATCAGTTTACCGGCAGCATCATGTTTAGCCAATAGCAGCCTCTAAATCCGCAATTAAATCTTCGGCATCCTCTATACCTATGCTTAAACGAATCAATCCATCGTTAAGGCCATTTTTTATTCTTTCTTCTCTCGGAATAGAAGCATGTGTCATAGTAGCCGGATGGTTAATTAAAGACTCTACCCCACCAAGGCTTTCTGCCAATGCTATTAATTGGGTAGAAGACAAAACCCTTCTCACATTTGCTTCACTATCATCTTTTAATTCAAAACTAATCATACCTCCAAAATCACGCATTTGTTTTTTTGCAATTTCATGTCCGGGATGGTCTTCAAATCCTGCCCAATACACTTTTGCCACTTTGGGATTATTTTTTAAAGCATGTGCCACTTTAGCCCCATTTTGGCAATGTCGTTCCAATCGTACGTGTAAAGTCTTTATCCCTCTCAACACCAAAAAACAATCTTGAGGACCCGGAACAGCACCGGCACTCTTTTGAATAAAAAATAAATCGTCTCTTAATTGAGCATCATTCACAATCAATGCTCCCATCACCACATCACTATGCCCCCCCAAATACTTGGTGGCAGAGTGCATTACAATGTCCGCTCCTAAATCTAAAGGGTTTTGAAGATAAGGAGAAGCAAAAGTATTATCCACACATAATAGGATATTATTTTTTTTGCTAATTGCAGCCACTGCTGCTATGTCAGTGATATTAATTAAAGGATTGGTAGGCGTTTCTGTCCATATTAATTTAGTCTGCGGACTAATTGAAGCTTCAATATTGGCAACAGATTTCATGTCCACATATTTGAATTTCAATCCAAATTTCACATATAACTTCTCAAACAAACGATAAGTGCCTCCATACATATCATTGGCAGCAATTACCTCATCACCAGGTTTTAGTAATCTTAATACAGCATCTGTAGCCGCTACACCACTACTAAAGGCCAATCCAAATTTACCATGTTCTATTATTGCCAAAGCCTCTTCCAGAGCTTGCCTTGTAGGGTTTCCTGCTCTTGAATAATCAAAGCCTTTATGCTCTCCAGGGCCCTCTTGGACATATGTTGAAGTTTGAAAAATCGGAGTCATAATCGCTCCCGTACTAGGATCAGGACGCACTCCGGCATGAATCATAGTAGTACCTATGCCATATTTTTTATTGTCAATACTCATAAAATAAAAATTGTTTGAAAAGATTGCCAAAATTAAATCAAATGTTTAGCAACAGAAAACTTTAATCTTTAATTATTCTTTAAAGGAAGAAAGATAACCTTGCTTATTACTTTGTTAGATTTTCTTTGAATATTTTTATAGCAATAGCAATTAAAATTACTCCAAAAAACTTACGAATAACTAAAATCCCTCCTGGCCCTAAAAGCCTTTCTATCACATCCAATAAGCGGATTCCTAAATAAATAATGATAAGATTGATAACAATACCGGTTAAAACACTATAATAGCTATAAGAAGCTTTTAAAGACAAAATAGTAGTCAATGTTCCAGAACCGGCAATCATTGGGAAAGCAATTGGGACAATACTTCCAGTCTTGGCATTGCCACCATCAGGCTTAAATAATTCTATACCTAAAATCATCTCCATACCCAAAATAAAGATAATAATAGATCCTGCAAGTGCAAATGAAGAGATATCCAAACCCATGAATGCAAGAATATCTCCACCAGCCATAAAAAACACCACCATCAATGCTCCTGAAACCACTGTTGCCGTCCAAGCAGAAATGCCACCCATCTTTTGTTTCATGCTAATCAATAATGGGATGGACCCTAAAATATCAATCACCGCAAATAAAGTCAAAGAAACCGTTACGATTTCTTTAAAATCGAAGTTTTCCATTTTCAATTATTATTTAATTTCTGTTTTTAATAAGCGATTTTTATACAAAGAATACATAAAAATATTGTCTATCTTGGCATCAATAAAATCCAAACCTTTTGGCAATTTCAGCTTCTGAGTTTTTCCATTTTTAAAATTCCTCAAATAGAATCCCCCTCTTTCTTTATAGAAAAGCAGGTCTCGATACACTTGAACATTTTCCATATCCTCAATTAAGATACTGTTAAGAAAATTAGCATATCTATCAAACACAAAAATACCTTTCTTCTGGTCAGCAATATATACCTTAGACCTATCCTCCACCATATATTTGGGGTATATAGTTTCCAATGTTAACGAACGGATATCCTCACTTTGAAAAAAAACTTTCCCTTGTTCATCTATTTTGAAAAGCTGTTGTTTATCTTCATCAAAAAGCCAAACATTGCCATCCTGAGCCGTAGCAACAGCTCCTATATTGTTATAACCTAAAGATAATAACTGTATGGTCCCTTTTACACTCAGCATCTTATCTAAAAAAACAATCTTAGAAAAATCAGGATAAAAACATAATAACTTTAACGGGTTTTTTGCATCAATAAACTTTAAATCACCATCCTGAATATTTTGATAAGCTCCCAAGCTATCACCATTTGAATTATACATAAATACACTATTATCCTTCTGGATAACGTAAATATTTGACAGCTCATCTAAATAAAAAGCCTTGGGATTTTTTAAATCCAAAACATCATTTAAAAACTGTGCATTTGTTTGAAAACCAAAACAAAAAATCAATAATAGTAATATTCTTAGCATAAGATTTACACAAAAGTAATTTATAATACAATGATAAATTAAATAAATTCATTAAAAAAAGTATTAAATCCAATAAATAATAGAATTTATTTTTGGAATAATAAATCGAAAATAATATTTTTGAAATAAAAACTGTTAAAATAAACTCCTATTTCTTTTTGTGAGCCACAAATTCACCAATAAGCACGAATATTTTCAAAAAAGGTTTCTTCAAAAAGTTTATCCATAAAAAGGCATTCCAATGGACACAAATTTAATCTATAAAGAAGAATCATATCAAATTATAGGTAAGTGTATGGAAGTACACAATAAACTAGGGCATGGTTTTTTAGAAGTAGTATATAAAGATGCCTTAGAAATCGTTTTTAATCAAGATAAAATATTTTATGAACGTGACAAAGAATATGATGTTTATTTTAGAAATATTCTATTACCTCATAAATTTTATGCTGATTTTGTTGTACTAGATAAAATAATTCTGGAAGTCAAATGTGTTGCCATGGTTACAGATGAACATATTGCAAAAACAATAAACTTCCTAAAAGTATCAGGAAACAGATTAGGGCTTCTTGTTAATTTTGCAAGGGGAAAATTAGAATATAAAAGATTAGTATATTAGTTATTATTCGTGAGAATTAGTGTATTTGTGGCAAATAAAAACAAAAATTATCAATCCAAAAATTACAATTCAAAATAAAAAATAAATGTTCAATAAAATAAAAAAAAGCCTTTTCCTTTTTTTATCATTTCAATTAGGGTTCAACTTTTTGACAATAGCACAACATAAGCCCCAAAAGGCATCCGCTATTTCTAAACAAAAAATAGAACCCAAAACAGAAAGCCAATCAGAAGACCTCAATAAATACGACAAGCAACATCAAAAGCAGGGAATGTGGTTTTATAGTTATGATTCCAAATTTGGAGATCCGGGATATTATGAATTTGGAAGCTACAAAGACAACTTAAAGACCGGGCTTTGGTATAAATTATCAAAAGAGCAACAAATAATTTCTATTGAAACTTACAAATACAATGTCTTAGACGGCATGGCTCAATATTTTGAAAATGGCAAGCTCATAACCATTGGGAATTACCGGGGCATTTACACACCATATAAATTTGACACTGTATTGATAATAAATCCACTAACGAGCCAAGATTCTTTAGTGATTATCCCTGCAGAAAAAGGATTTACTAAGCATGGCCTGTGGCGATACTACCATCCTATCTCCGGACAATTGACTACGGAGCGGGAATACCAGGTGGATATTCTTCTAAAAGAAAAGCATTTTAGGCCATTAGCACAACAAGATTCCAAAACTATAGACTATCCTAAAATGCCACATGAAGGGGGCAAAGACAGAGGATGGAATACCGGTAAATATAAATCTAGAAAATCTTTGATAAAATAAATTTGGTAGTTAAAAAAACATGTTTTACCTTTGCAGTCCTTTAAAAGCAGTAAGCCGCGTTGGTCAAGAGGTTAAGACGCCTCCCTTTCACGGAGGAATCACGGGTTCGAGTCCCGTACGTGGTACCAAACAACTTACAACTTACTCTTTTTTTGCCGCGTTGGTCAAGAGGTTAAGACGCCTCCCTTTCACGGAGGAATCACGGGTTCGAGTCCCGTACGTGGTACCTAAGCCTTTAGCATAATGCTAAAGGCTTTTTTTATTAAAAAACCTTACTATGGCTCTATTTGGAATTATTTTAAATTAATAAACAATTGCAATTTTGTTTTATGGATAAACGGACTTAATTTTGCCCTTTATTTTTAAAAATATTATGGTAGATGTTTTATTAGGCCTCCAATGGGGTGATGAAGGAAAGGGTAAGATCGTAGATTTTCTTGCAGCAAAATACGATATCATCGCACGATTCCAAGGTGGCCCTAATGCAGGTCATACACTTTATGTAAACGGTCATAAGGTAGTACTTAGAACTATCCCTTCCGGGATCTTTCAAGAATCCAAATTGAATTTAATAGGAAACGGCGTAGTAATAGACCCGGTAACCCTTAAAGAAGAAATAGAAAACCTAAAAACAATTGGGGTTCCTCTTGACAAGAATTTATTTATTGCACATAAGGCACATTTAATTTTACCTACGCATAGGGCACTAGATGCTGCCTCCGAACTAGCAAAAGGAAAAGACAAAATTGGTTCTACACTTAAAGGTATCGGTCCGGCTTATATGGACAAAACCGGAAGAAACGGATTGAGAGTGGGTGATGTCATGGCAAAGGACTGGAAAGACCGTTATAATAAATTAAAACAAAAACACCTATCCATGCTCGCCATGTATGAAGAAGTAGTGGACTGGCAAGCCTGGGAAACAGAGTTTTTTGAGGCTGTAGAATATTTGCAAAAATTAAATATTGTAAACGGTGAATATTGGCTAAACGAAAAAATAGAAGAAGGAAAAACAGTTCTTGCAGAAGGAGCACAAGGCTCTATGCTGGATGTGGACTATGGCACCTACCCTTTTGTAACCTCTTCCAATACCATATCAGCCGGTGTATGTACAGGATTAGGAATTGCACCATCTAAAATTGGAGAAATTTATGGTATCACCAAAGCATATTGTACTAGAGTTGGAAGTGGCCCTTTCCCAACCGAACTTTTTGATGAGACCGGAGAAGCATTAAGAGTTGCAGGCAACGAATTTGGTGCTGTCACCAAAAGACCTAGACGCTGTGGATGGATAGACTTGGTAGCACTTAAATACACCATCATGTTAAGTGGCGTTACGAGATTAATAGTAACCAAAGCTGACGTAATGGATGAATTTGAAACAATAAAAGTAGCAACAGCTTACAAAATAGGCACTGAGACTACCCAACAAATGCCTTTTGATATTTGCGAAATAGAAATTGAACCCCAATACCAGACACTAAAAGGATGGACCCCAATAAAAACTAGCGAAAGCACCTCTATCGAGACATTACCTACTGCTTTTAAAGATTTCTGTCAGGTATTAGAAGACTATTTGAAAGTAAAAATACAATATATTTCAAATGGAACAGGCCGAGACAACTTATTGAAAATGTTTTAATTGAACAATAAATTTTATTTTATGAAATACCGATTAAATAATTAATCGGTATTTTTATTTTAAAAGCTTTTGTTAAATCGTTATTAATAGCTAATTTAGTAGTTTCAATAGCTTGAATAATTTATTATTTCAATAAACTCATTATGAAACTTCATTACCGAAAACTATTTACAGGGCTTCTAGCCACATTTTTGGGAATAACCTTACATTCTGATGCCCAAACTTATACTTATACGCTAAACGGGAATCCTATAAATACCACAGGTTGGACTATAGGAGGAAATGCAACCAACGCAGGCTCCGAAATAAACCTCAACAATAACACCACCGGCCAGAATGGATATATTTATTACAATATTCCACAAAATTTAAATAGTGCCTGTGATTATTTCACTATTCAATTCAGCTATCAAATAATTACCAATCCCGGCATCCCTCCTGCCGATGGTCTCGCATTTTGGTACATAGCCAATCCTCCATCTTCCTTTATTCAAGGTATGGGTATCGGTATGCCTAGTGTCATGGACGGCTTCGGATTAATTTTTGATACTTATGACAATAACAACTCAACACCTGTAGTAAATACCAACCCGGTAATTACATTAAGAAAATTCACGAATAATGGCTATATTGAAGGTAATATGCAAGGACTCATTGGCACCGAGCTTACCGCTCAAACTCAAATAACCAATGGAAGCTGGCACACTGCTAAAATAGAATACAACAACGGAACTATGTCTGTATTTTTAGATGGTGCTACCACACCATCCATCTCCGGACCATTAGTACTTACCAATGCAACAGGATATTTTGGGTTTTCTTCTTCCACAGGTGCATATTATGAACACCACAAGATAAAAGACGTAATTATTTCAGGAGGACAAACTCCGGATGCCGTTACGGTAACTAATAAAACCTATTGTCAATTTGAACCGGCAACACAACTTTCGGCTGTGGGAAATTTACCCAATCCGGTTTACAGATGGTACACTTCTCCAACCGGAGGAACACCCAACCTTACTGCCCCTACTCCAAATACTAACGCCCCAGGAACATATACTTGGTATGTTACCCAAAGCAGTAGTGGATGCCCTATTGAAAGCCCAAGAGTGCCAATTTCTGTAACTATCAATCCAAAACCATCCATCAATATTCTGCCTTCTGACACCACCAAAATATGCAAAGGAACTGCACTTACGCTTTCTGCCACTGGTGCAGATAGTTATATTTGGTCTCCAGGACAAGGATTAAGCTCACAAAACGGTGCAAATGTTACAGCCACTCCTTCTATATCAACTGTTTATAGAGCTATTGGCAATAATACCACAGGCTGTAAAGACACCACATACAAAGCAATTATTGTGCATCCTTCAGACTCTCAAGATATCTATGTTACCATAGATGAAGGAGATTATTACCTCCATCTAGGCAAAAAACTATACAACCCAGGAGTCTTCAAAAACAGATTATTAAACTATTTTGGTTGCGACAGTATAATTGTTTTACATTTGGATGTTTCTTATAAGGACAAACGAATTGCTTTCCCAAATGCATTTTCACCAAACGGTGATGGCAAAAACGATTATTTCAAACCTGAAATCAATTATCCTAAACTTATCACTTTAGAAAGATTTGAAATTTACAATCGTTGGGGAAATTGCGTATATAATACCAGAGGAAATATTTCAAATATTGGCTGGGATGGAACGTCCAACGGGAAGCCAGCAGATGTAGGTATTTATTACTATTATGCCTTAGTTAAAATTGACGGAAAGACTAAAGAATACAAAGGAGAAGTAAACTTAATAAGATAGATTGACACTATAATAATTAAAAAACTCAAGATACCTTTCTAGTATCTTGAGATTTTTAATTAATGAAAATTGATTACCAAAGCTTTGACAAGTGGGAGATGGTGTAAAAAAACCAAATCTCTATGCTACAAATGCTCTAACTAGCACTCAATATTGAAGTATATTTGTTTTGAAGTCTAAAAATCCCTATTACGAAATCCCTTTTCGATTAAAAATTGAAATTGGGAAGTAAAAAAATACTCCTAAATTAATTAGAAGTATTTATATTAAAGATTTCAAAAAAACTCAACTATCTAGAGCGTCCGAAGATTCTTGGACAACGATTCTGAATATATCTAACCGGATTACCAAAAGCATCAAAATAAACGGTAGCAGTCAGTCCGACAGTCCAAAACCAATCGTTCCCTTTAAAATCGCCTCTTTGAAATCCATAGTTCGGCTTATTCCCATCCCAATTATAATACTCTTTTCCACGGTAAGAAAAATATTCAGACCTAACGCCTTTATAAGCAGCTAAAGTATCTAAATTCACATAAGACTTACTCACATCATCAATATAATCGGTAGAAGTATATCTAGCAGCCACTTCTGCTGTCATCATTACCGTCTTACCTATAAAGAATTTAAATCCAGCACCGATAGGGAAAGAAGCATTTATCACAGGATACACTTTCCTATCTGGATACATAGATAAGCCTTGCCCTTCAGTAGAAAGTTCCCTTAGATATTGCTTTTTACCCAAAGAATCTATAGTAAATGGATTAGAATAAAAAGCTCCAATTCCTGCAAAAACAAAAGGAGTAAACTTAAAATTTTCAGGACCAACAGGTAGGAAGTTAAATTCAAAAGCCCCATAAATTTCTGCAACATTATTTCTGAAATTTAAATTTCTTTTTTGATAAGTTTTATTTAAGGATAGACTATCGGCACCCATTAAATTTATATAATTTGCACCAAATCGAAGCCCCCAATGTGCAGAAGGAAAATATTTATAGATGACACCAAAAGAAGGTCGCATCAATTTATTATCTTCCGGAATCATATTGGGTTGCAAATCTCCATAAAAGGTACTCACTCCAACGTTTATTCCAATCTCATGATGCTTTGGCACTTGAGCGTTAGCTATAAAAGGAGTAAATAATAAAGCTGAAAGTATTAATTTCTTCATAATAAACACTAAAATAAAACTATCATTACTAATTAAAAATCAAATCAAAAGCATTTAATAAAAAAAGCACTCGATTATTAATTGACAAATATAATTTTTCTATTTGAAAAATAAAAGGAAATTGAAGAAATTTTTTATTCTTTCATGTTATTGATAATAATAAAGAAAGAGATTCAAAATAAAAATCGTTGATTTTTAAAAAAGATAAAAAAATACAACAACTATAATTCATTGCAAATAAGCCATATAAGTATTTTTTTAATATTTTTTAACTAAAAGGCTTATGATTTTAAAATTTATTATCTTACCTTTGCAGTCGAACCAAAAAATTTTTTAAAATGCAAATGAGAAGAATCATAAGTTCAATAGTCGCAGTTTTGATGATTGCTTTTGTAGGAACGGAATTGAATGCACAGTCGGGCAATAACTCAAAATCAGGAACAGCTAGTTATTACCACAATAAATTTGTAGGACGAAAAACCGCAAATGGAGAGATTTTTAGTAATAACAAATATACTGCTGCTTGTAACCAATACCCATTAGGAACTTACTTAAAAGTAACTAATAAAAAGAACAATAAAGTAATTTATGTAAAAGTAAATGACCGAATAGGACACCCTAAAAGAATTATTGATTTAACCCATAGAGCAGCTAAAGACTTAAACTTTGCTAATAGTGGATTAACAAGTGTAAACATTGAAGTAGTTGACCCTTCCTTAGCAAAAAGACAAATACTAGCACAAACGAATGGTGAAGCACTTGATGATAACACATTATAAGATTTCATAAAAATTAATTTTAGAGACTTCCACAAAAGGTCTCTTTTTTATTTCTTATTTGTGAAACAAAATATAACCTAAGTTTTCATACCTCATCAGATTTTTATTCATAAGAATATTTTATCATTTTTTGCCCAAGAGTTACTCTAAAAACTCTTAAATAAAAAGAAGAGCTTGCTTTTTATTATTAAAAGCAAGCTCTTCTTTTCAAAGAAATAAAACAATACTACTTATTCATAGTAATTAAAAATTCTTCATTACTTTTGGTACCTTTCATATTCTGCAATAAGAATTTCATGGCCTCATCTGTATTCATATCAGCAAGATAATTTCTTAAAATCCACATTTTACCTAAAGTATCTTTACTCATCAACAAGTCATCTCTACGTGTAGAAGAAGATGTAATGTCAATTGCAGGGTAGATGCGCTTGTTGGCAAGTTTTCTGTCTAATTGCAATTCCATATTACCGGTACCCTTAAATTCTTCAAAGATATAATCATCCATTCTAGACCCTGTTTCCGTTAGAGCAGTTGCCAGAATAGTCAAAGAACCTCCATTTTCAATTTTACGGGCAGCCCCAAAGAACTGTTTTGGTTTTTGCATTGCATTAGCTTCAACACCACCACTTAGCACTTTCCCGGATGCAGGGGCAACGGTATTGTGTGCTCTTGCCAACCTGGTAATAGAATCTAAAAGAATGACAACATCATGGCCAACTTCTACCAAGCGTTTTGCTTTCTGTAATGCAATACCGGAGACTTTTACATGCTTTTCGGCAGGTTCATCGAAAGTAGATGCAATAACTTCAGCATTTACACTACGTTGCATATCTGTAACCTCCTCTGGACGTTCATCAATTAACACTATCATTAAATAAACTTCGGGATGATTCGCTGCAATAGCATTTGCTATCTCTTTTAACAACATTGTCTTACCCGTCTTTGGCTGTGCTACAATCAATCCTCTTTGTCCTTTACCGATTGGTGTAAATAAATCCATAATTCTGGTGCTCAGTGTACCAGCTCCGGAATTTAAATTTAGTTTTTCATTAGGGAACAATGGTGTAAGATAATCAAAAGGCACTCTATCTCTTATTTCTTCTGGAGATCTTCCATTGATATTATTCACTTTGATAAGGGCAAAATACTTTTCTCCTTCTTTTGGAGGTCTAACCGTTCCTTTTATGGTATCACCGGTTTTTAAGCCAAATAATTTTATTTGAGAGGGCGAAACATAAACATCATCAGGTGAGCTTAAATAATTGTAATCACTACTTCTTAAAAAACCATAACCATCAGGCATCATTTCCAATACGCCTTCGCTTTCAATCTTACCTTCAAACTCTAAATAATTATTTTGTGGACGTTCGCTAGGGAATCTATTTTTATGATGTTCTTGTCGCTCTTTATTGTATTTATTATGGTTACGATGTTCCTTTTCTTTCTCATCGCTTCCTACTTCCGGGTTTGGAGATTGCACTTCAATCACATCACCACTTTCTGTTACTATAGCTTTTGAGGGTTCTTCTTCTATTACCAAAGACTTATCTGCATCAATTTTACTATGGTGTTCAGTAGGCATTTCCTCATTTTTTGTAGAAACAGCCTCAAGGGTTTCTACTTTCCTTCCTTCTTTTACCGGCGTTTCCTCAATGTCAAAATCTATCTTTTGAGCATCCTTCAGGATTTCGTCTTCTGCCTTTTTCCTTTGAATCCTTTTTTTGGGCTTAGGTGTTTTTTCTACCACATTTGATTCTTTTTCAGCAACATTTGAAATCTCATCATTTTTTTCTATGACGTCAACCTTTGTTTCCATTTTCTCTTCGATAACTTCACCAGTTCCCTCAGGTTTTACAATAGATTTCTTTACGACCTTCTTGGTTTTAACTGCCTTTTTAGGTTTATTTTCCTCAACAAGTGTAGAAGCAACCTTAGCCTGCTCATCTATTATTTTAAAAATAAGTTCTTGTTTATCTAATTTTTTATAATTTTTGACACTAAATTGTTCTGCAATATCATAAAGTTCAGGAACAATCATATCTTGTAATTGATTGATATCGTATGGCATTAAATAGAAATTTTAATGAAAGAAAGCACTGTTCAAGTGCAAATATTTTTTTATTGAAATAAATAAAAGGTATATAGAATAATGAGAAGAAACTCTTAACAAGTATTTCAAATGCAAGATTAAATATATTTTTTTAAAAAACCAAAAATATTATTTGTTTTTTAAAAAATTTGCTGAAACTCTTTTTATTGTTTCTTGAATTGGACAAAAAGAAAATCCTGCTAAAGTCTTCAATATTTTATCATTAGAATAATAATATTTCGACTGGGCTGTCCTTGCAGTTTCTTTGGTAATAGAAGACTTTTTCTTAGTGAATAAATTTTTTACAGCCATAAAACGCCAAAGTATTGTTCCCATAAATGGACTAGCCTTCTTGGTAGCTGGTTTCTTTCCTAAACTTAGTGCCATTTGCTCAAAAATATATTTATAAGAATGATTCCCTTCTACCAAAACAAATCTTTCTCCTTCAACTTCGGAATCCATCAACTGAAGCATTATTCTTACTACATCTTTTACATCAACCCAACCATTCACACCCTCTGTAAACCAGTTCAGCCCATCATAAATCGTTTGAAATAAATGAGCTGAGCCTTTTTCAAAATCTCCCTCACCAAGAATAATTCCCGGATTAACTATCACCATGGGTAGTCCTTCTGCATAGGCCCGCCAAACTTCCATCTCTGACTGATATTTACTTATGGCATAAGCGGTATTATTCTTGCTTTCCTCCCAATGGGTTTCTTCATCTACCCTTGCACCTTGGGTTTTTGCACGACCAAGAGCAGCAATCGAACTCACAAAAAGCAATTTCTTTACGCCTGCATTCAATGCCTCATCCACTAAATTTGCTGTCCCTACCCTATTTTGAACAATAATTCTTTCTTTATCCTTCTTATCAAAAGAAACAATAGCCGCACAATGATATACATACTGTATATCTTTCATAACATCTTGTACGGCATAAACATCCAATAAATCACATTGAACCCACTCCACTAAAGGATGACTCCAATCTGGTTTGAAAGAATAAAAAAGTGCTCTTACCGGAAGTGATTGTTGCACCAAAACTTCCAATAAATGTAACCCTAAAAAGCCACTTGCACCTGTAACTAAAATCAAAGAATATCTATTAAAGTATGAGATTTTATTTTTTTATTCTTGAATAGCTGTAAATTGCTTCAAGAATCTAATATCATTTTGAGAATACAATCTCAAATCATTCACTTGGTATTTAATTTGGGTAATACGCTCTACACCCATACCAAACGCAAAGCCACTATGAGTTTCATGATCAATGCCAAAATTTCTTAACAAGTCTGGATGCACCATTCCACAGCCTAAAATTTCAACCCAACCGGTTTGCTTACACAAACTACAACCGTCACCACCACATACAGTACAACTAATATCCATTTCAGCACTTGGCTCGGTAAATGGGAAATAAGAAGGACGAAAACGAACTTTCGTATTACTACCAAACATTTCTTTTACAAAATAATATAAAGTCTGTTTCAAATCTGCAAAAGAAACTTTCTTATCTATATATAAACCTTCCGTTTGATGGAAGAAGCAGTGTGCCCTAGCACTGATGGTTTCATTACGATAAACCCTACCCGGGCAAATTACTCTAACCGGCAAATTACCTTCTTCTAAAACTCTGGCTTGTACAGATGAGGTATGGGTACGCAAAATCCAATCCGGATTTTGAGCTACATAAAAAGTATCCTGCATATCACGGGCGGTATGGTCGGCAGGCATATTCAAAGATGTGAAATTATGCCAATCATCTTCCACTTCAGGACCTTCGGCAACAGTAAATCCAATACGATTAAAAATCTGGATTATTTCATTTTCTGTAACCTTTAAAGGATGCCTAGAACCCACAGGCAAAATTAATCCCGGTAATGAAAAATCAAATTGATTATCTTGTTTCTCAACAGATTGCAAATCTTTGTTTTCTTCAAAACGTGCTTCTGCAAATAATTTTAAGGCATTCAATAACTGCCCTGCCTCTTTTTTATCAGCAGGAGCAACATCTTTCATTGCAGAAAAGGCATCTTTTACTAAACCTTTAGTCCCTAAGAACTTAATACGATATGCTTCCAAGCTGTCAGCATCCACAATTACAGTTTCTGCAATTTCTTTTTTTAATTGCTCAATTTTTTGTTTAAGTGATTCCATATAATTACAAAGGCAATCTTCTAATTTATTTTATGAATACATCCAAAAGTATAGTATTCAATTTGAGAAAAAAATATTTATTTTTTTTAAAAAATGCTTCTTAAAAAAGAAAGCAAAATTATTGCTTGCAGGCTTTTAAAGTATTCTGCATCAAAGCACAAATAGTCATTTTGCCCACTCCTCCCGGCACAGGCGTAATAAAACTTGCTTTTTCTTTAACCGCATCAAAGTCCACATCACCTACCAATCTGAATCCCGATTTTTTTGAAGCATCTTCTATTCGATTGATACCCACATCAATAATAATGGCACCCGCTTTTACCATATCGGCAGTCACATATTTAGGACGTCCAATAGCAGCAACAATAATATCTGCTTCCAAGCACAACTCTTTCAAATTCTTGGTTTTAGAATGTGTTAAAGTTACAGTACAATTACCGGGATTTGAGTTTCTGCTCATTAATAGGCTCATTGGGGTGCCTACAATATTACTTCTGCCAATAACGACACAATGTTTACCCACAGTATCAATATTATAATACTCTAACAACATCATAATACCATTTGGTGTTGCCGGGATAAAAGTATCCTGCCCCAAAACCATTTTTCCAATGCTATTAGGAGAAAACCCATCAACATCTTTATCAGGATGAATAGTATTGATAACTTTTTCTTCTGAAATATGCTTGGGTAAAGGCAGTTGAACCAAAATACCGTCAATATCAGCATCGACATTATACTTTTCTATTAAAGCTAGCAACTCGTTTTCAGAAGTATTGGCACTTAATCTATTCAAAGTGGATTTAAAGCCTAAGAAATCACAGGTTTTTACTTTTGAACCAACATAAGTTTGACTTGCAGGATCTTCCCCTACTAAAATTGCTGCTAAATGAGGAGCTTTCCCTCCACTTTTTATTTTTGCAGCCACTTTTTCTTTAATTTCAGAAAGAATAGATTCTGATACTTTTTTTCCATCTAATAATTGCATGGTGCAAAGGTAATCAAAATTACATTTCATTAATAGCAGAATAAAAATATTACATAAAATTAATTTCGTTTAAAATAAAATTATCCATAATTTCCATAAAAAATAATTTAACTTCGCAAATTGTAGATGCTTTTAATCCATAAGCTCTATTGATATTTATTCACATATTTTAAAAGAAAAAACTATAATGGACAATATTGCAATTTTAACCGCCGCAATGGCTCTGGCAGGAGTAGTCGTCGGCATTATTCTGGGAAAATTCATTTTTGCAAAAAACACAGCACAAAAAATTGAAGAAGCAGAACAACAATCACAAAAAATATTAGCAGATGCCGAAAAAATAGCAGAAACCACAAAAGAAAAGAAAATTTTAGAAGCCAAAGAACAATTTTTACTTCTAAAATCAGAACACGAGAAGAATGTAAATCAAAGAAATCAAAAAATTGCGGAACAAGAAAATAAATTAAAACAAAAAGAGCAAAGCTTAAATGACAAAATGAAATCATTGCAAACTCAAGTTAATGAGAACAATGATTTAAAAACAGAACTTAACGAGCACTTAGAGACTGCAAAAATAAAGCGTGCAGAGCTAGAGAAACATCAAGAGGAGCAAATCAAAAGATTAGAAAAGATAGCCCATCTCTCTGCCGAAGAAGCCAAGTCTGAATTAATTGAAACTATGACCGAAGAGGCCAGAACAGATGCCATGAGTCATATTCAAGAAATAGTAGAACAAGCTAAATTAGATGCCAATAAAGAAGCTAAAAAAATTGTTATCCAAAGTATTCAAAGAGTTGCTGCAGAACAGGCTATTGAAAATGCTGTTACCGTATTCAACCTTGAAAGTGATGAAATCAAAGGTCAAATAATAGGTAGAGAAGGACGAAATATCAGAGCCATAGAAGCTGCTACCGGTGTTGACTTAATAATTGATGATACTCCGGAAGCAATTGTCCTTAGTTGCTTTGATCCATTTAGAAGAGAGATAGCTCGTTTATCCCTTCAAAGATTGGTACAAGATGGTCGTATCCACCCTGCTAGAATTGAAGAAGTGGTAGAAAAGACTAAACGCCAAATGGAAGAGCAAATAATGGAAATCGGAGAAAGAACCATTATCGAATTAGGCATTCATGGATTACACAAAGACCTAATTAGAATGGTGGGAAAAATGCGTTTCCGTTCTTCTTATGGACAAAATTTATTAATGCACTCCAAAGAGACTGCCAACCTTTGTGGTATCATGGCAGCAGAGTTAGGTTTAGGTCAAAAAGTAGTAAAACTAGCAAAACGTGCTGGATTACTGCATGATATAGGAAAAGTTCCTGATGAAGAGTCTGAATTAAGCCATGCATTATTAGGGGCAAAATTAGCTGAAAAATGTGGAGAGCATCCTGCGGTAATCAATGCAATTGGCGCACACCATGACGAAATGGAGATGACTTTTATTATCTCACCTATCATCCAAGCTTGTGATGCCATCAGTGGTGCACGCCCAGGAGCAAGAAGGGAAATCATGGAAAGCTACTTGCAACGAATAAAAGATTTAGAAAACCTTGCCATTGCTTATGACGGTGTAGAAAAAGCGTATGCCATCCAAGCAGGTAGAGAATTGAGAGTTATCGTTTCTGCTGATAAAGTAAGTGATACAGAAAGTGACCGTTTAAGCTTTGAAATTGCTGAAAAAATCCAAAAAGAAATGCAATATCCGGGCCAGATAAAGGTTACAGTAATTAGAGAAAAGAGAGCCGTAAATGTGGCAAAATAAGACAAAAACTTAGATAAAAAAAGACCGCAAAAACTTTACGGTCTTTTTTTATTCTAAGTAATTCAAATACCTTTGCGTCTTACTGATAAATCATTTATAATTATTATGAAAAAATTATTTTTTCTATCTGCAACTTTCGCAGTATTTTCTATTGGGAATGCCCAAGTTCAAAAACACTACAACGTAACTAAAATCTCTGGTGCCAATTATCAACAATTGGGCAACACGGCTACACAAATTCCCTTTGCCACAGATTGGGATGACGACCTAAGTGATCCAATCACCATCCCTTTTCAATTTAAATACCAAAATACAGCCATTAGTTCTGTAGAAATAGAAACCGAAGGTTCCTTATATTTTAACAATACAGGAATGCCCAGCATTATGGGTATCATGATGGATTATGATTCCAAAAATAGAGGAAAAGTATTTTATGAAACTACCGGAAACAATGGGAACAGAATTTTCAAAGTGGAATATAGAAATTTAGGTCGTTACGAAGACTCCACCAATAATGACACCGTTAATTTTCAAATTTGGCTTTACGAAGCAGATAACGCTATTGAATATCATCTGGGTTTTAACAATGTACCCAACAGTAGTATTGCCCATAATATTGCTGAAATGAATAATGGCCTAGAACCTATACTTACAGGGCTTTTTGGTAACGAAGGAGATTATATTTCTGAAGATGAAGATTCTCTTTATCTTCATACCCTGTCTATGCTATCTGGTCAATTTACAGATACTGCTATATTCTATAATGCATTATCCTCCAATCCATTGCTCTATTTAAATTCTATAATTTATGGAGATTTTCCGGCTCAAGGTACCGTATTTAGATTTGAACCCACCGGAAACAATACCGGAATCAAAACTATTCAAAAAAGCATAGCTTCCATTTTCCCCAACCCAAGTGAAGATGGTATTTTTAACATCAAAATTGACAAAAATATTACTTCGGCAACCGTAAAAATTTACGATGTACTCGGAAGAAAACTAATGACCAAGGAATTAAATAACATAAACAATACCATAAACTTAGCACATCAAGCAAAAGGAAATTATTTATGTGTTATAGAAACCAAGGATCAAAATGAAAGTTTCACTTTGATTAAAAAATAAAGCGAATATTTTTAGAACTATTTAGCAATAATATCAAAACACCCAAAGCATTTCGACTTTGGGTGTTTTTTTTAGGGAAGCTCTTCAAACTCAGATACTGTACGATACAGTACAAAAAAGTGTATAATATTCAAAAATTTTGGATTTTTATGATTGAAGAATAAAATAACAAAAGCCCTGACTGATATTTTAGTCAGGGCTTTAATATTAAGATTAAACTGTTTATTTAATCACTTCCAATTTTCTTGTCACGATACCTTCTTCAAACTCAACAGTTACTTGATATAATCCGGAGATGAGTTGAGCAACATCAATCACTTGTTTATTGGACTTAACAGCAATTTTCATTACTTGTTGTCCTAAAACATTAGTGATAATAATATTTTTCATTTTAAATCCACTATTATTATCAATAGTTACAGTTTGAGATGTTGGATTTGGATACAATTTCAAAGTATTAGCATCCAGATTAAATCCTTTAATACTGTTTCCTTGAATAGCTACAACTACTGTTGCGGTATCAGAACCACAATCATTTGAAACAATAAGAGTTACGGTATAACTAGTATCATTTCCTACCACTGCATAAGTATGTGAAGGGTTAGAATCACTAGAAATAGAACTTCCATCTCCAAAATTCCAAGAATAATCATCTACATGATTTGTATTATTTGCTGTAAAGTTGAACATCGGAGAAGTTCCAGTAACCGTAATACCTGCTACTGTTGGCAAAGAATCTACTTCTACTTCCATACTGTCAGAAGCTACACAACCATTATTATTAGTTACTACAACAGAATAAACACCATCAGTAGATACAGTAATAGTTTGAGTAGTTGCCCCTGTATTCCATAGATAAGATGCGGCACCTGCACCGGCATCTAAAATTGCTGTGTCACCTTCACAAATATCAACATCTCCACCCAAATCAACTATAGGTAAAGAATCCACTGTTACCACTACTGTATCTGATTTCGAGCAACCAGCAGTATTGGTTTTCACAACCGAATAAGTACCAGATGTATTGACAGTTATAGTTTGAGTACTAGCACCATTATTCCACAAATAAGTTCCACCAGTACCGGCATCTAAAGTAATAGAATTTCCAGCACAGAATGAAGTATCAGCACCTAAGTTAACAGTAGGATTAGCTGCTGTGGTAACTACTATAGTATCAGTAGCAGTACATGCACCATCTGTTACAGTAACAGAGTAAGTACCACTATTAGTTACGTTTAAAGTAGCTGCTGTACTTGCATTACTCCAAACATAGGTGGCATTAGGGTGTCCTGCTGTTGCAGCATTTAAAGTCAATGTATTTCCGGAGCAGATAGCAGTATCATTTCCTAAATTTAAAGCTATAGGATTGGTACAACCAGCAACAATTTGCACCATATAATCTTCTGTTTCACCATAAGTAGCAGCAGCACATGGGTCAAGAGGGGTTGTACCGGAATAAATTACTCTAACGCGCATTCTATAAGAACCTGGAGCTTGACCGCTAGGTACAATGAAACTTTGAGATAAGCCTCCTGCAACCAAACCATTTGGTGCATTATAGATTACTTCATTGGTATCAAAAATTCCATTTTGGTTATAATCTATCCAAGCAGTAGCCTTTTCTGAACCAGGAGAACTATAAGATGTACTTACACTTAAGTTATAAGAACTTCCAGAATATAAATCAGCTGGATTTAAACTTGTAAAGTTTCCGTAAGCATTAGGGCTACAAGTTGTAGTACTGTTATTAATATTTGTAGTATTTCCATTCAATGTCACATTTGAGATATCATCACCAAAACTACAACCTGTAGAATATACCGGTGTACAATAACATTGAGTAGCTGGATTTAAGGTAACTGTTACCACATTAGAAGTATCAGAGCTGCTATTTGCAGAACAAGTCATCCAATATCTAAAACTAGTAGCTGAACTTATCCCTGAGCTCACTGAATAACTAGCTAAAGTTGCACCTGTTATATCAGTCCAAGGTCCTGTTGGAGATGGTGCTGACTGCCAGTTGCCTACTAAGTTAGTGGCAGGAGCAGAGTTTCCTGTTACATTAACAGTAAACGAATTTCCAGCACAAATACTTGTCGGTGCACTAGCTGTACCGGCATCAATAGTCCCAGAGCAAACTACAGCAACCACGATATTAACTAAATAGTCTCTTGTAGAACCAAAAGATATACTAGAACAAGCACCGGTACCAGCAAAGGCTGAATTATATTGAGACCTTACACGCATTTTGGTATTACCACCTAATGCATTTGCCGGAATTAATAAATTATTTGTAATAACGATTCCATTTCCACTTCCCAAAGCAGTATATTCGGAAGAATCAAATATTCCGTTTTGATTATAATCTATCCATACACCTACATACTCTGTTCCTCCTGTTCCTACACCAACAGACATTGAAGGACTTGTTCCTGTAGTCAAATTTGGAATGGCATTTTGAACAGATGATCTATCTTCGTAAATTGGAGTACAGGTAAGACTTGGGTCACTTAATGTGTTTAATGAAACCGAGGCAATATTATCGCCGGAACAGCCATTTGCAGGTGGAGCAGGAACACAATAACAATTTATATAAGTATTCATACCTACAAGGAAGCTATTGGATGTAACAGTGATATTACTACTGGTACAAGTAACTTTTAATCTGTATGATGTTGGAGCAGTGATACCAGGAACATTATATGAAAACTGAGTAGCACCGGCAATTGCTGTCCAAGCACCACCTGTGGTAGTTTGCTCTTCCCATTGGAAGGTAATACCTCCAGCAACAGAAAATCCTGAATCAGCAATAGTAAATGATTGTGAAGGGCAAGCCAAAGCTGGACCATATGCGGTTCCGGCCAAAGGAGTACCGGAACAACCTCCAACAGAAAACTCATAGGCTCCCATATCTGGCGTTGTAGCACTTCTTGTTGCACCTGTAAAATCAGTTGTAATACCAGCAATGGCAACACCTAAATCATTCATCATGGCATTAGTAGGAGTAAAGTTTCCAGATGAAGCTCCACTAAACATAGGATCTACACTTACACTATTTTGGTCGAAAACACCACCACCTGCTGCTTGCCAGGCGGCCATCGTAGCTTGTGCTCCACTTAAATATCCTATATTATTAGTTCCTGAGGTAGAACCCATATAGAGGTTATTATTGTTAGAGCTCTTACCATTGGCAGAGGAAGAAAAATATAAACAATATTTGGTACCACTACCACCTTGGGTGATGGAAATATTATTATTCTTAATGTCAATACCGCCTGAAGTACCTGTACTATAAATACCATATACGCTTCCGGATGTGGCAGCCGTATTGTCTAAAGAAATGGTATTATAGTACACTTGGGTGTGAATAGCACTCGGCAAATAAATACCATAAACAGTACTCTTACCATTCACATTACCAATTACATTATTTATTATTCTATTTTCAGTTCCTACTCCGGTAGCCGTAGAATTCACATAAATATTATAAGTTGAGCTGGAGGATGTAGGATTGCCTCCAAACTGATTTTGGATTCTATTGTTTTCGATAGTACTGCTATCCACTCCGGTAGAAAAATAAATTCCATAAAACGAACTTACAGTAGTTCTGGTTGGTCTTTCAACAGTATTCCCTTTTACCAACATTCCTGTCTGGTAGGTATTGTAAGAACCATAAAAATAGAAATCCTTTAATGTACTATTCAATACTTGGTTGCCGAAACTATTATTACTATTATCTCCTGCAAATACTGTATTATAGTAACCACTATACATAGTACAGCTGTCAACAGTATTATAAGATCCGGAGTTGCCTGCTGTAGTACCTGAAGTAGCAGAACCACTCACAGAAAAAGGAACTTGGGTAGAATTAGTTCCGTTTTCAGGTGTCATAAAAGTACAGTTATTGAAGTTGTTATGGTCGGCTCCATTCCAAAGGTGCATAGCCAATGCATAGTTACTTTCTCCTTGTACCACTAAATTATTAAAAGTAAAATAATCCGCTCCATCTAATCCTATTGTCCAAGGTTGGCTGGAAGTACCGGAATATTTAACAGTATCTCCATTGCCGTTAAAAGTAACGGTATTAGTAGCACTGGTAACTAAGGTAGATGGAATCGTTACCTGCTCGTTGAAAGTATTACCGGCTGCCATATTAAATACTATTGGCCCGGAAATACCGCATGAAATGGCACTTACAGCAGCTCCCATTGTTTGAAAGTTGGTGCTGCTGGCAGGTAATGCCGGATTGATAGTATAAGTACCTCCCGGAAATAATGGTGCTACCGATACCGCTACCGTATTGGAGGTATCAGATGCATTACCCGCCGTACATGTAACGATTACTCTATAATCCGTACTTGCGGTAATACCACTTGCATTAGAATAGTTGGCAGATGTAGCTCCGGCAATATTAGTCCATGTTGAGCCTCCTGCAGGAGTTGATTGCCATTGAAAAGTTAATCCGGATGCTAAAGTAGTGCCACTTAAAGAAATACTTAAAGGATTATTAGGACATATTGTTCCAACAGGACCTGAAGCTGTACCAGCAACTGGTGTACCTGTACAACCAGGTAAAGGTGTATAGGTAAATTTTATCTGTGCAACAGTATTGGTAACACTTGATGCTGTAGGAGGAGCAGCAGGATCTATATTGTTAGGGTCATTATAATAATAAATCCCTTTACTTCCAGAGCTTGGAGCAAGGGTATAACCAGCCCAGGTTTGTCCGGATGACCCATATGCAGGTGTATTCTCATCAAATGCTACAACTATATTACTTGAGCCATCCCATACAAAAGGTGTAGATAGTGTTAACTCTATCCAGTCATTTGCAATGGTATTGGAGATAATGGTATCATTAAAAACCTGTGTCATTTGAGAGGAGGACACCCAATCCGAAGTACCGGAGAATCCATCTTTGGAGGTGTTACCCATGTAAACTACCCAATCTTTCCAATTGGTAGAAGATCCTGCAAAGGTAGGCAGAACCCATATTTTGGATATTGTTGAAGGAGCAGTAGCACCTTGTGCATTCATTTCTGCCGCTGTGTAAATAGTTTGGGTATAGTTATAACCATAATAAGTGTAAATAGGCAAGTAGGAACTCGTCCCCGATCCACTACCAATTTGTATGGTTGTTTGTGCATACCCAAAACTTCCCCCCAAAGCAAGAGCCGAGGCTAAAGCCAGACCTTTAATGCTTTTTGAAAAATTTCTGGTCATAATAAAATTTTTTAATGATGCTTACTCTTTGTAGGATTTTCGGCTTACTCCTAGTGTTAAATGAACTGTAAAACTATATTAAATATTTTATAATGGCAAAAAAAATCCTAAAGGCTTAACCTTTAGGATTTTTCTGACGTTTTTTAAAAATAAAGAGATAAAAAAGTGACAGCATATAATAATTAAAACACTTTTGCTATCAGAATATTCTTTTATTCTTTTACTATTTTAATGACCTTATTTGTTGAATTATCTTTAAAATGAATTAAATAAATTCCAGCATTAAGAGAGCCCATATCTATTGTAAATTCCGATTGAGTAACTTTTTGGCTATACACCACCCTACCCACTATATCAACTATAGCAATTGTTGCATCCGGACTCAAAAGTCCCTTAACACCTACTTTTATAGTTTCTTTCACTGGATTGGGAACTACCGTTAAGGTAAGTTCTTCATTCAAATTTTTAGTTAGTTTCACAATATTAGAATAGTTTTCTTTACTATCAAATGATTTCATACGAAGACGATAGAAATTATCATAATTATTTGGTTTCAAATCTGAGTATTGGTAAGTCGAACCATTTTTATTTTGAGCTTTTACTCGTCCTATTTCTGTAAATAATTTCCCATCTACCGAACGTTCCACAGAATAATAATCAGCATTTTGTTCAACACTAGCTTTCCAATCTAAAATATTACTAGCTCCAGCTATTTTTCCTTTGAAATAATCTAGGAAAATTGGAGTAGGAACTGGGGACAAATTGAAATTATCAATTCCAATATCAGAAGTTCCTTGATCACTAATAGCTTCAATTTGAATAATAGTTTTAGAGGAAGTGGATGAAAAATCAAAAGTTTTATTTGACCATGAAGTAGATACTCCTAAATTAGGGCCTAATTGAGTCATCGTTATGCCACCATCTGTTGAAACAAATACCTTAACCATATCGGATCCGCTCGGGTTGATATAATCAAAACTCAAACGAGTAATGTTTGAAGGGTTACCATTATTAATACTCATATCCAAGAAGAAAGTTAAGAAACCATTTTGATTTAAATTTGCTATGGAAGAATGGAATCTTGCAGAATAATTCCCTTCGCTAGATGCGGGAGCATAAGATCCAGAACTTGAATTACTCCATGCTCCATTATTTCCTTGATCGTTTCGACGCCAACTATTATTACCACTTACAGGATTGTTAATCCAGTTGGTAGAAGGACGGTCATTGGAACTACAACCAGAAGCCCAATTTTCAAAACCTTCAAAAAAGGAAATACCATTATAGACAGCATAATTAAAATTGTAAATTACAACATTCACAACATTTGAAAAAGAAGTTTGATTTGAATTAGAACAAGTATTCTTATATCTAAAGCTTGTATTCTGTGTTATTCCAGTTAATAAATTATAGTTGGTGTTATTGGTGGAGCCAGCAATATCAGTCCAAGTAGTACCTCCATCAATAGATTCTTGCCAAATGCCATTTATACCGACTCCAGCAGTGGCTCCAAGAGTTTTCAAGTTAAAACTAGTATTAATACAAATAGAAGAAACCGTTGCAGAGGCAGTACCCGCAGTAGGCATACCATTACAAGAGGGTGCCTGAGTTACATTAAACTTATAATCTTCATATTCTCCATTAATTGCAATCTCACAAGGTCCGTCAGGGCCAGTGTAAGGGTTTAAAGCTGCACCAACCCTCATTCTGGTATTTCCAATATTTGCATTTATAGGCACCTGGAAGCTTCCATTATGAATAGATGAAAAACTTGAAGAGGTAAATACCAATTCATCTTGATCTTCAAAGTCCCCATTCTGATTCCAATCTACCCATATTTTTTTTCCCGAAATCAACCCAGTAGAAGTTACACTAAAATTAACAATTCCCCCTTGAGTTTGACTTGTTGTAAAACTATTGAAATAATCTCCATAACCTCCAACAGAATAATTACTCGAATTATTAATGTTTTGACTACCTCCACTTGTACTTACACCAATAATATAGGTATTATTACCGATAGTAGCAGGTGTACAATAGCAATTCATGGCAGCATCCATACCAACAAAAACTGGGTTAGAAAATGAAGAAGATCCTGAACATGTAACCTTACACCTGTAATATCTAGCAGAAGTTTGAGAAACAGTTTGTGAAGGATTTGTCCCCAAATTTACTAAATTAGAAGTAAAGTTAGCATTACTGGCACTTTGCCATTGATAGCTAACACCAGAACCTTGTGTAATATTTTGGGTACTAAGATCAAAATTCACATTAGGACATGCAACATTTACACTAGAAAGTGTGTTTCCAGGAGAAGGCGTTCCATTACATGAAGCACCTATTACGGAATAAACCATTTGAGTCAAAGGTCTAAAATTACCACTATAAATTGCTGTACCAAGTGTAGAATTGCCAGAAAGTACATTATTACTTGCTATACCTATGGTAGATAAAGAAGGAATAGAAGACCCTGATGCACAATCCCAGAAAAAGCCAAAAGATGAAAATGGCATGGTTGCAGTACCTGTCAATTGGGTTCGAATAGAAACAACAAGGGAGCCTCCTGTGTAAATAAACCCACTATTAAATTTAAATGAAACCCAACCAGAAGCACCGGGATTTGTATTATCCCAATCTTTTTTCATTTTTAAAGTAGCACCAGAAATAGTATTATTCCAAGTGGTATTAGCCGATAAATTATTTATTGTAGAGTTTTTCAACCAGACTTCAACATTTAATTTGTTGTTTGCTTTAAGTACAGCAGCAGTGTTTAATTTAAACTTGATAGAATCTATTCTATTGCCATTGGAAATTCCAGCAGCAGCAATTTCTGCAGCAGTATAAACATAACTATACATAGAATAATAGTATGAACTATTTGCAGCACTTCTAAAAACAGGTCCATAATTATAACTAGAAATTGCACTTGTAGCAGGCCCCACTACAACAGTGTATTGAGCTTTAGCATTCCAACCAATTAAGGTAAATAACAAAAACAGCATAGAAATCCTAAATTTATAATGCCATTTTTCAACTTTCGTTTTTCTTGTTTCCCAAACTTGACTTAAAGAAAAATTTGTCTTCATGTTAAATAAAATAAAAAATTAAAAAAAAACTGCTTTTTTTTAGAGTTGCAGATAAAACTCTATTTTTTTTACTAAATTCTACAAAACTGTTTTTGTCTTTGTTATTTAAATGTTATGACTAATTTTTTTATTGTCAAATACTTAAAAATTTTTTAATTTGCAAATTAAAACTGTTTGTTTTATTTCAGGTAAAAGTAGTATTTATTTTTTATAAATACCAAATTTATTATAGAAAAATCAAATACTAATTTTAAAACAATAATAAGAAACTTCACAAATTAATCAATACATCTCCTATTATATATATTAACATATTTTGTAAAAAAATATCCAAATAATTAACAAATAACCACTTACAATTTTAGAACACTGAACTGTAAATTCACAAAAAAACACCATACTGAAAATTATCAAATTAATCCGAATCTGTAAAATAGATTGAGTTTTTATTCTGCTAAAATACAAAGCAATCCCTGTCTTTCTTATCTTGTTTAAAAATTAGATGCTAGAATGATAAAAAATGTCATTTTTCAACGAATATACTACCTTTTCGATTGAAGATAACTAAGTATTTTCATCATTAAGCATTACACCAAAGGTAAAAAACTGTTGGCAATCATGGAAATGACGAATAATAATTTTTGACCAAGATACCGAAAATTACCTCAAACTTCATTTCTATATACCTCCCAACTGCATTTTTTTTGGCTCAGTTTGACCAACAAGATAGCTAATATTTTTTGACACTACCTTCTACTAAAAAAAGTGCCTACATTTTCTGTAGGCACTTTTTAATGTTTTACTGATAAAAAACTTTATTCTTTTACCAATTTAATTACTTGACTGCTTGCCCCATCATTAAATTGAAGTAAATAAACACCTGCTTTTAATGTGTGTAAATCTACAGTAAATTCTGACTGACTAACAGCTTGGCTATAAACAACTCTGCCTATTACATCTATCAGAGAAAGTGTGGATGCTTTACCAATTGGACCGGTAATACTCACTTTTATTTGCTCTTTAACCGGATTTGGCATCACAGTGATAGAAGTAGTTGTTTTTGTAGAATTGCTCAGTTTTACTATCTCGGAGTATGTAGCTTCACCATCAAATGATTCCATATTTAAGCGATAGTAGTTTTCGCTATTTAGTGGTTGCTCATCTTTAAATTTATAACTCGCTCCATTTTTGTTTTGTGCCTTTATTACTCCTAACTTTTTAAAAGATTTACCATCAGCTGAATGCTCAACTATATATTGTTTTGCATTTTGCTCTTTAGAAGCTTTCCAGGACAATTCATTGGTTGCACCTACAGTTTTACCTTTAAAGTATTCCAAATGGATAGGCAAAGGAGCATTAGCACCTAAATAGAAATTAGAAAAGCTAGGGCTGGTAAAGTTCACGAAAGAATATCCTAAACTGATATGGGTTCCGGAAGAAGAAGGCACAATTGCTACTTGGCTACCATCAGGTGTATAGTCAGGCTCACAATTAGTATTGCTCACTTTGGTTACTTTTAAAACACCCATCCCATACACGGTATTTGGGTTTGCCAGCATCAAATTATCCAATTCTGTATTTGTAAAGAATAAAGTCACCTCTACATTTGTAGCAGCACTATTGTTTATGTTAAAATTACGATCTAAATAATAATCCCCGTTATAATTTCTTACAGTTCCACTGGAATTAATAGTTTGTTTGGCAGTATAAGCATTAGCCGGACCACCTAAAGGATTTTTAACTAATGCCACCAATTGGCCACTTTTGTCCACAATTGAAACGATTCCGGTATAAGTTGCAGTACCATAAGGAGTTTGGAAGTCTGCAGCCGTACAAGAACTTAATGGTGAAAGCATACTAGCAACCAATTCATCAACAGCAATACAGAAAGTACCGGCAGTGGTTCCAGAAAATCCGGTTACCAATACGTAATAGGTGTTCCCGGCTATTAAACCATTAGCATATAATGTAGAGAGAGCAGGTCCGGCACCACCAAAGGTTGTTGAGGCACCATTGTCATCATCTGCCGCCAAGGCAGTGAAAGTAGAATAGTCAGTTGGGTTTGTGGTGGTGAATAAGGTGATTCTGGTATCTGTTAATGTACCTGCACCTAAGTCGGTAGTTACTCTTACAGCCCCACTTGAAGGTGCTGTAAACTTAAACCATACTTTAGCACTGTTAGTAGTAGAAAGTATTGGACTTTCTGGTTCCCCTGTGCTTGTGGTTGCTCCTACGTTAGTATAAGCAGCTCCCGTGCAACCCGCACCTAAAGCTAATGCAATAGCACCCGAGGCATCATCATTAACAATTTTTGTCATAAAGTTTATTGAGTTACTGTTTGCACTAAAGCCATTTCCAGCGCCCGAACAGTCTTGACGTACTACATAAGAATAGTTAGTAGCAGCATTAAGACCGGTTAAGGTTATGGTATTTGTATTTGATACATTTACTACAAAATTGTTAGCATTACCGGCAGTAGCACCTGTTCCTGTAGGGCTAAAAGTAGCCGTAGGACCGTATTCGACAATAAAACTTCCGGTACTTAAATCCCAATTGGCATCAGCTGTAGTTTGAGTAAGGTTAGTGGCTGCAGTGGCTATTGGAGCTATACAAGCAGGAGGAGGTGCCAACATAAAATTATCGATACCAATATCTGTCGCTCCATAATCACTTGTAGCTTCTAATCGGATAATTGTGGTAGCAGAATTTGAAACAATATCAAACGTTTTATTGGTCCAAGCGGAAGAAGTTCCAATATCTGAACCCAATTGGGCTTCAGTTGCACCACCATCAGTAGAAATAAAAACCTTTAATACATCTGAACCAGAGGTATTGATATGGTCAAAACTTATGCGAGTGGTACCCACAGCAGCACTCATATCCACATAAAAACTCAAAGAACCCATTAGTCCGGATGAAGCAAGATAACTATGGAATCTTGCAGAGTGGGCTGTGGTGCTAGACACAGGAGTATATGCCTCAAAAGTAGGACCTGCCCATGCACCATCAGCACCTTGGTCATCACGACGCCAGCTATTATTGCCGGAGGCAGGGCTATTATTCCAGTTGGCTGATGGAAGGTCATTGGTACTGCATCTAGGTATCCAATTTTCAAAATCTTCAGTATATGAAGTGCCATTATAAATGGCATAAGTTGGACCAAGCACAGTTACTATTGCTATGTTGGATGTATCGGAAACGTTGCTGTTTGCACAATTCACCCAGTATCTATATTGTGTAGTTACATTAATACCCACACTAATCGTGTAGGATGAACTTGTAGCTCCTGAAATATCAATCCAGGTAACACCACCATCGGTAGATTCTTGCCAGTTACCTGAAATGCCAGTAGCAACGGTTGTTCCGGTTGTGCTTAAAGTAAAACTTGTACCCAAACAAACACTTGAAGGAGCTGTTGCGTTACCCGCTACCGGTGTGCCGGTACAACCACTGGCAACAGTCACATTAATCAAATAATCTTCGGTCTCGCCCCATGAATAAGTACCACAAGGATTAACAGAAGAAGCTGATGAAGTTTCAACATAAACAACTCTAATGCCTGTATTCCCTGCTAAAGCAGTAATAGGCACTACTACAGACCCAGTTAGGGTACTATTTGCATTGATTGAAGGAGAAACATAAACTTCTTCTCCAGCATCAGTAAATAATCCGTTTTGATTCCAATCGATAAATACCTTTGCATAGCTTCCATAATGCCCGCTACAAGTACCTAAGTCTAAAGACAATGGAATAGAGGCTCCCTGCATTACGTCCGGAGGTGTTGGAGCACCTACTCCATTCGTATAGTTGCTGTACTTATTGAGCACAGAACCAGGCCCCGTACCAGTAGTAGCACAGGTAGAAGTATTGGTCAACGAACCAAACGTAACGTTTAAAATTTCTTCATCTGATGTAGAGGTAGCATTAGATGCACAATAACAATATTAAAATGGATTCATTGTTATCTGAACAGGAGTAGAGGTACCACTACTATTTGAACAAGTAACTATACATTGATACCATGTATCAGCAGTTTGTGAAACTGTCTGTGAAGCACTATTTGTACCAAAATTATTCCAAGTCAGACCACCATCGGTAGAGGATTGCCACTGATAAGTAACACCTGTGCCTGTTGTAGGATTCTGTAGTGCCAAGTTGAAGTTCACACCGGAACATACAGCGTTAGCACTCGATATCGTATTGCCCGGTGAAGGTGTGCCAGCACAAGGTAGTGCTAAGGTGGTAAAAGTTCCTGCAGCTACATAACCACTGCCAGTTCCTGTGTATCGTCCTAAAAAAAGTTTACACTTTTTGCTTTAATCCTAGTACAAATTTAC
>DAOMPL010000006.1:0-90394 GCA_035444785.1 Edaphocola sp.
CTACATGTGCTTACAACTATATTTTCAACAACACATTTTGGACTATTTAATATGTCATTTTGGTATTACCTGTACTCCAACACCCAAATCCTATTGACCAAAAATGACGACCCCAATAACGCTTCTTCAATTCAGGAAATTCCATCTGCAATTTCCTTGACGACCTACCTTTTAGCAATTTCACCAATGTACTTACATCTTGTGATGGTCTATAATTCTATGTGCATATGAATATGATCTTTCGAAACTACACCCTTTAATATTTGAACTCCTTCAGCTTCACATATTTGTATCAATATTGTTCTACATCTTATTTTTATATCCCCTTCCAAGACGGAGTAACGATATTTAGTAGCCCAAACTATATGTACTGTTAACCTTGATACTGTATGACCATTGGTACGCTGAAAATTCATTATACGAAGATAACAATTTTTAGAAGCTAAAGCGAAATGCACTAAAGTGCATAGTTTTAACTGTTTTTGAGACCAATAAAAAGCTCTACAATTTCTTCCAGCAGCTCCACCAGCATATCATATTCCAGCTCTATATGCTCAAACAAGTCTTTTTCTGCAAGATTCAATGGTCTGAACACGATTAATGTAATGACCTCCATTATCCCGGCCACAAACTCTATTAAGCCGTTTACTAACGTGCGCCGCCCCCTGTGCGTTGGCGTATCCGCAGGGCAGTCTATTTGCTGCCGTGCGACCGTTTTTCTTATTACACTAGACTTTGCTGAAAATAGCTTTACTCAAATTTTTTGTAAGAGGTAACATCATTAATAGTTTCCAAACCATAGCTTTCAAACCTGTCACAATGAATCTGTATGTTTTTCAAGGGAATATTCTGGCAATGTATCAGCCAGGTATGTATTGGATAAAAAGTTCCCTGCATTACTATTTTAAACCCATCTGTATTTAGCTTTGAACTATACCATTCCCAGGGACGATTTTTAAGATCATAAATAATCATTTTTAGCGGTTGCAAATAATGGTCATTATCATAATCCTTTTCATCCAATAATTTGATAAATTTTACAAATTTTTCAGGCAATAGTATTTCCCATTGAGGGTCAGTATTGTCAAGATCTTTATTTTCTATAAAGATACTTAATATTGCTTTGATGTTTTCCAACTTAGCTTTCGCATCGGGAATGCCCGACACCTCTATAATGGTCTTTAACCCTCTGGGTGTCTGTCCAATATTGTTGTTTTTGATTCTTTTTATTTCTTCTGACATAAAAATACTAGTCAAATTCTATATCGATTAATACTTTTTTTACTCTCTGTTACCTGTGCTTTTGTATGTTTCTTTTAAGATGGTTTAGTTTCACTACACACCTTCCCATACACCATCTATAAAGTATTTACCATTTTTTTGAGATACTTTAAGGTCAAATGACCTACCACACGCAGTATCAAACACTATAAAGGGGTCCAAAGTATCATCATTAATAATTAATCCTATAATTGCATCATTTCTATTGGCAAACTGCTCACTCGGTGCATTAGCTATAAAACACCATTTTTCTCCTCCTCCATATTCTTCAAAATAATATTCTTTATTTTCTGAATTGAAAATTTTAATTGTATTTTCAAAATACCAATCATAATTAAGCTCTGTTAATATTTTTTTAGCTTTCTCAATCACTTGCTCTTTTGTGTGCTTCATCTTAAAAGGGTTTTATTTGGTCAATTAATTTCCACTCTTTATAATAATCTAATGTTTCAAAATTAAGTCCTTCTGGATCTCTGTGTTTTTTATTTATAGTTTTCAAATCTTTCAATAAATCATCCATGCTCCATTTACCTTCTTTAAGCAGTTCTGAAAGTACAAATTCCTCGTGTACTCTTTGAGGAATTCTGGAATACACTGCCTTTAGCTCCGGAAACTCAATGTGCATTTTATGCCATAGGCGTGCGTGCTGCATCTCATGTGCTACCGTGTAGGCAGATACTTCATCCAATACATACATTTTAGGACGACCCAGTTCCATCTGAAACTTTCTTGAGAAACCAGGCTACTCTCTAAAAAATCCCAAAACACGATTACCTTCAGGATTGTTGCCCAATGCCATCTTTTCCCATAAGCTTTTGGTAGCAGGCGATTTTCTACTCACTACTTCCAGTTCTATTCCTAATTTGCGTAATTCTATTCTCAGCCTTTTCAACTCTTTGAATGTTAGTATTCTGGTGCCGTTAAGGTCATACTTATCTGAAATTGCACGGAACAGCTCATCTGTTTTGCTTGGTTTGGAAAAAATATCTTCTAACCTTTGTATTCCCCGCTTCATCACATCATCAATCCATTGTGTAAATTTAGGCAGTTTTTGAGATACCTTTGTCAATCCTTTCACTACCGTAACCACGGTAAGCACCAGATCAATAGCCATTACTATATCCTCTCCTATATAGTAGTTGTGCTGATAGATATTGACTTTTTTATTTTTGTATCTTTTTGTCCAGTAGTTTTCTACTTGCTCTTCTATAGTATTCAGTATCTTGTCCGGGTCTTCAATAAAAAGCTCTACAATTTCTTCCAGCAGCTCCACCAGCATATCATATTCCAGCTCTATATGCTCAAACAAGTCTTTTTCTGCAAGATTCAATGGTCTGAACACGATTAATGTAATGACCTCCATTATCCCGGCCACAAACTCTATTAAGCCGTTTACTATGCCACAGATTACAGGAAAACCTTCATTAATATATTTCTTCAACTTCTTAATAAGGGTCTGTAGCTTTGCGGCAAACTTTAATAATTTGTCAAAAAAACTGATAATAAAGTCAAGATCTATCAAGGGGAAATAATTCCAGGTTTCAAGCTGTTCTTTAATACCTTTAATCTGATGCTCTATAGATGCAGCTTTGTGTTGTAACCATATAAGACCTGTATCCACACTTTTGAGCAGATACTTGTCAGGATTTATAGTAGGGTCATATTGTTCGGGGGTAAATTTCAATGCCCTTAGACTATTGATAAATTCATAGTCTTCTGCGGTCATTTTATTTACACTTTCTAGGGCTTGCTGCTGAATGGGATCTAATCCGTACGCTATACTCCTGTATGCAATTTCCTTATTAAATGCTTCATGGGCCACATCACTTTCGGGTATAGCATATTCAAGATTCGGGTGCGTTTTCTTTAAACTTTCGATTAAATTTTTACTTAATTTACCCAGGTCCTGCCACTTGTCCCAAAAAGATAACCCACCATACTTCTGTATCATTACTTTGCTCATCTTTATAAGAAAAATCTGCCCGAAGTCCACATAGGAAGTTTCTTCTAAATAGACAATCAAATCCACATCAGGGTTTTCATAACCCTGTGCTTCATCAATTACAGAATCATACTTTTTATACTCTTCTATCAGGTATGAACCCTTTGCATTCGTTTTTAAGACATACGTCCATTTATTGTCGGTAGTACTCATAGAGTTGAAGTGTTTAGGATTTATCAACTGATAAGTTTTCGTATACTCTTATTCCGGTATAAAACAAGCTGTTATTTCCAAATTTGCTACTATTGGCTATAGTGTTGCTCATCTCATTATATCTTTCATCAAAAGACATATCCTGTTTTTCGTTCTTTTGAATGTTTTGATACACATTATTGAACATATTGAAAGAGGAATTTTCTGTAATTACCGGATTGCCAGCGGAATCCAATCGAAAGGTAACATTAATAATTGGTAGAATATTCTTAGCTTCTGTTATATAAAAGAGTTTCCCAAAAAGCTCATGATTAGGGTTTCTCTTTATGCTATTGTAATATGCAAGTTCTCTATTAGTCATGGTATGCACATTGAAAAATGATAAAAATGTTAGTTGTCAAAAGAGGATTTGACAACTAACAATATTATAACTCTTACAATCCCTCCGGATTACAAGGTAATCCGCTTTCGTCTATACCATCTGCATCATTTTGCAGAATGGTAAGCGAGGTAGGGATGCGTATCTGCCATGGATCGCCCTCTACCGTACCTACCGGCTCTTCCAGCTCGTCTATCAATGATACATAATATGGGTCGTTGATACTTGGTGGGTCTCCGCCATCCCATATTGTGCCATCTGCGGCATAGCGCAATGCTGCTTTTTCAAAGCCTACTCTTACCGGCACTATCACTCTGGCATAACCGGCTTGCAGAAACTGCGTAAATATAGGATCAGCATCTTCCAGCCTGTAAATGGTTTTCCATTCGCTCTTTCGGCTCCAGAAGTAAGGGTAAAAATTGTAACTCATCAGGCCGAACTCAAAGCAATTTTCTATAAACTGCACCAGCTTGCCATCAGCTATAGCCTGGCAGCAGTGAATATCCGGGTAGTCCACACCATCTCCCGGATAATCTGCCTTCATTGCCTCACTTGGCTTAAACTTACATTGGCTAAGTAGCCTTACAGCATGCTTTCTTAATTCGGTTTGCTCTATCGCCCTGTTCAGTATCGGATTTTTGCTGAGCAAGCCTTCGTTCATCTGTGTTTTGGCTTCTGCCAATGCCATATTGTATTCGCTTAATTGTGTGTCATAGGCAGATTTAATTGCAGCAAAGGTTTTAAGCTTCCATGCTTCCAGATGAGCTGCTTTTCTGGTGCATTTCAAAGTCATTGATATAGTAAAGCTTTCGGCACGCCTGGTAACCGTGAAAGGAATTTTCCCTTGCTCGCCATTCATGGCAAGCGGGCCACTTGGTCCCCATCCATTAGTCCATACACCGGCTTTACCGCAACACCAGTATATCCAAGCGGTATTAGCAACTGTTGAATGTCCAAAAACAATATGACTGCTGGCGCTGTGAGCTACATAGCCTTCCGGTATTTCCAGTTCATCAGTAGCTATATTGCCCATTTTGGTACCATCATTTGGAAAGTTCATGGCACCCTTTGCCAATCCTATTGTAATTTCTGATGCCGGAGGTGCTTCTACCTCTGCATTAAACAGGCCCGCCCAAAGCAGATAGTTGGATTCCGTAATATCTGCTGCTGATTTTAAAGGACTGATTCCCGAAAAAATTCTTCTGATAGCTGTTATATCATTAATGGGGTCTAATGGCTTTTTGATACTTATAGCATCTGCAATTTTGCCTCCCGCCATAGCAAATCTGTGAAATGCGGCAGGGTCTGGTATCATCATTTCAAACATCAATCTTTTACCATAATTTACTATTTGTGCTTCATACACCTTATCTACCCAGCGGTAGATTCCAACAACATGTGAAGTGCCTTCTGAATTATCAAAAAGATGCTTATTAGTTTCTTCAAACTCATCAATTACTTTTCTGGTTTGTTCGGTATAATTTTTTTCAATAACCATTTGCCTTGCTTTCTCTGTTACGTCCTTGGCATAGATTATTGCCTCTTGAGTAGATTCTGAAGTGCTGGTAGCGGAAGAATAACCTGAAGAGGCATTAATACTTACAGCATTTCCTATAATTTTTCCACCATAATTAGCATTAATGGAGGCTCCTACTTCAAATGAACGTTGTTGGTCTATAACTTTACTTGTTGCTTTTTCCATCTGGAATCGGTCGGTAGTAATAGTGTCTCTTTCTTCCTGCGATTCACTTTCAAAGCTTGTGAGTGTAGTTTCTTCTACTCGGTTCAATCTTCTGGTGGCTCTTTCCTTAGCTTCTGATTTTAATATATTTTCTATATGTGCTATTTCTCCGGGCACATTGCATACCAATTTTTGCTCTACACGTCTAAGGTCTGCTATTCCCAAAGGTTTTACTTTGCAACCTTTGTCATCTGTAAAAACCGTTTCTGTAGGATTCAAGGCAGGGCCGGTCACTTCTACTCCGGGCCTTACAACATCAATTACAGGTCCAGTAGGGAAAATGCCAGAATTGCCTGTTGAAACGGTTGCTGTTTCTTTTGAAGCAAGTACTAATTCTGCTTTTGAAGGTGCAATTAATATGCTTCCTGCCGTAGCATAAACCGTTTGGTTAAGATTTAGCTTCTGGCTGATAATAATTCCTAAATCCTGTCTTTCATTTTCTAACTGATTAACCACATAGCTTATAGAATCTTTATCTTTACTAACGTTTCTTTCTGTTAAGAGGCTTTGGGTTACATTAGTAAGCTGATTGAAAATAGCTGAGGTCAATATTCCGGTATTCTTAATTTCGTTGTTTAATGGAGGGTCGGCAGGAAATATCGGATTTCCTTCTGGGTCAAATTCTATTGCATCTGCATTCAAATATTTCCATCTCATATCTTCAAAAGATTTATCTTCTTTTGTATGCAGTTCGTTAATCGCTTTTTCAATTTTTTCTATTGTTTCTGCTGCTAATTTTGCCTTTTCAAAATCTTCAGTTAGTGACTCTATTTCACTATATGTATCGGGTTCTTCTCCATTATCATCATTATTAACCTCAGGTTTTGGTAATGGAAAAATGCTTTTAGGTAAAAGTATATCTGTTTGAAGATGCCATTTTTTATCTGTTATATCAATGTTTAATTTTATGGCAGTCAAAAGATTCGATATTTTTAAAATATCAGAAGCATACTGTATTGTTTCGTTTCTTGCTCCAATAATATTATAAACTATTAGGTTTTCCCAAGCCTGTAGTAATGTATTTTCATCAATATTACTATCAATATATAAATTTAGAACATTTTGTATATCTGTTTTTATGCTGGCATTGTTTTTATTAACTAGCTCTCTAACTCTATATGCAGGTTCGAAAATTTCTCTCCAAAGCTTCGTTGAGTCAATAAATCTTTCTGAATCAACGAAGGCTTGTATTCTATTTTCAACTTCTTGTAATTTGTTGTTGGCAGAAGAGCTGGTTTCGGATAAAATTGCAATCAATTGTGATATTGTTTCACTATTGGAAGCGGTTGTTTCAGATAGTTGGACAAATGAATTTTGAAGTTGCTCTTCTGTAATCGGCTTAGGATTTCTTACGGTATAAAACCGCATTAATTCGGAAGTGATTGGTGGATTTTCCATAATTATTTTGAATTTTATTGTTTATAGATGAGTTCTAAAAATAAACTTTTCTATTGCAATTAATAAAAGAACAGATGTATTTATTAGAAGAGCGTAGAACCCTTTGACGGTTTTCTTAAAACTTGATGCTAAAGTATGGATTATTTTTATGTTTTCATAATATTTTTATTGTTTTTTGTCTATCCATCCATCTATCTATCTATCTGCAAATTAATAACTTATTCAATAATTAAGATAGTCTTATTATTTGCTCAAAACGAAAAATGTTATAGGTTAGGTTGATTAATCCAATAATTCCTGTCGCACTGACTAACCCGATTGATTGGAGCTGTAGTCCTTTCATGCTTTGCTGCATAAAACCAAATACATGTTCCACTCTTGCTCTTATCTTTGATTTTTTCTTGTTATTTTGCTTTTGTTCTTCTGTTAAGGGCTTATTTCGATAGCCTTTTTCATGTACCTTGTTTATTAGCTCATGCTTCTTTATGGTTTTTTCTTGATTTTCTCCAATATAGGCACTATCAGCATATAATGCCTGACCTTTGTCTTTTTCCTGCCTTGTTCCTTTTTTGGTGTGGTCGGGTTAATTTGGCCATAATTTGGGACCCTCAGCAGAAGTATTAGAAGAAGCCAAGAGATTATTTGCTTTTGTCTTGCTTTTAGTAAATTATTTCAAACTATCCTAATTACTTATTAGGAAACTTGATATTTAGCAATAATTTGATGTTTTTTTGATCCTGAAAAGAGAAATGAAGGCTATGTACAAATATCAATAATAATCTTATCCAAACACTTCAAACAGCTCTCCGTCATAGGAAGCGTAAACCATACTGGGGTGGGAATCCTGATGATAAATATTCCCGGAGTGGTCAATAGCAATAGCACCACAAAACCCATCGTAAGGTTTTAGCTCGTCAAAGGTCTTAGAGAAAGCTTGGGCCAGGCTCATGCCATCCGTTACTCTGGTTACTATTTTAGCTGCTACCGCTCCACTTACTATATCTTCCCCTACACCGGTGCAGCTTACTCCACAAATACTGTTACAATAATTTCCGGCAACAGTGGCAGAGTCAGAGATTCTACCTACCAATTCAAAACCTTTACCTCCTGTAGAAGTGGCAGCTGCCAAATTCCCGTTTTTATCTAAAGCTACACAACCTACCGTGCCACTACCATTAGATTCGAGTTTGGCTTCATATTCGGCTCTTCTTTGTGGTATCTCGGTTGAAAAAGCCTCAAAGCCGGCGTAACGGGCATAAGTAGTGGCACCGTTTCCACCAAGAATTCTATCATCTTCCTTCATCAAAACTTGAGCTACTAAAATTGGATTTTTCACCTCTTCAATATTGATTACGCCACTCATTTTTTGAGTGATGCCATCCATTAAGGAAGCACTCATCCTTATTTTACCATCACTTTGTATTTGCGAACCGGTGCCGGCATTAAACAATTCATCATCTTCTAAAAGTGTATTAGCATATACTACCGTTTCAAGAGCAGTATGTGTTTTAAGGTATTCAAAACTTTGTTTGGCTATGCTTTCCAGAGCTTTTTGTTTTGCTAGTTTGGTTGCTTTAGAGGTGGAAGATTCCGAAAAAAAGCCACCATGGATTATTAGTTTCATAATTTTTTTTTTACAAAAATAGCATCATTAAAGATGCTATTTTCAGATAATAGTTTTAGATTATATTACTCGTCATCATTAGCAGAAAACTCTCCAATTCTAGTGTATTGTGAATTATGAATACTCATTTTCTTGGATTCTAAATCAAAAGTGTCGTATCTCCCCATTACATGCGTTACTAAATTGTTGATAGAAATGGGTTCTCCCATACCTACCACAGTAAGGTTAGTATCTTTGATTTGGTTTCCATCTACCAAAATTACGAGTCCGGAACCAATAGCCTCCATACTTCTTCCTTCCTTAATCAATAATCCGGTGTCCTCGCCAAGTCCAACACCTAAAACCCAAGGGTTGCTGACTACTGCCTGGAACAATCGACCAATTCTACCTCTCTTTACAAAATGGGTATCGATTACAATATTGCCTATCAAACCTAAGCCACCGGTCATTTTTACCTCTCCTTTTAACATGGCTTCCACACTGGAACCTTGATATATCATATTGTCTGATGCTGCAGCAGCACCTGCCGATGTTCCTGCATAAACAAACTCTTCTGTTCTGTATTTTTGTAATAATAATTTGTGGAAGGTTGTTCCTCCAATAATTGAAGATAACCTTAACTGGTCGCCACCTGTAAAAAATACAACATCTGCATTGATTAAGCGGTCAACAACTTCTTCATTATTAGCATCCTCTCTGGTATTGATATTCAAAACACCTACATTAGTAGCATTCAGGTATTCAAAAGCTTTAATGTATTCTTCCCCAACTTCTTCAGGTATTTTTGATGCAGTAGGAATAATTTCGATTCTGGAATCTTCACCGTACTTTGATTCAATGATTAATCGTCTTAAAATACCTTTCTCAAAAAAATTAAGGTTTTTTGTAACGTCTTGCTCAAAACTATTTTCAGTAAAACTACCTTTGTCCACAGCCCCCCCAATAATTATTAGTTTACCTTTTACTTCCATTGTATTATAGATAGAATTTAGAAAATTTTACAAAAGTAATAAATTGTATAGATAAATGATTTTTTTTTATTCATTTTAAAAAAATAATAAATATTTATTGATTTTCTCATTTATTAGTTCTAATTTGTTGCCCTATTGCTTTTTTTATACAATCATTAACAATCGTTTTTTTATGAAGATATTGAAAATTCAAGCTTTAAAGGGGCCCAATATTTGGAGCGTTAGAAGAAAAAAGCTTATCCAAATGCGTTTGGACTTAGAAGAAATGGAGCAAAAACCTACCAATCTCATTCCGGGCTTTAGAGAGCGAATAGAAGCTTTATTACCCTCAATGTATAGCCACAGATGTTCTGAAGGTGTAGAAGGGGGCTTCTTTATGCGTGTGGATAGAGGAACATGGATGGGTCATGTTATTGAACATATTGCATTAGAAATCCAGACTCTTGCTGGCATGAATACCGGGTTTGGACGCACAAGACAAACTAAGACAGAAGGTATTTATAATGTCGTTTTTAGTTATACCGAAGAAGAGGTGGGTCTTTATGCTGCAGAAGCTTCCGTAAGAATTGCGGAGGCTTTGATAGCGGGGACAGATTATGATTTGGATGCCGATATTCAGGCAATGAGAAAGTTGAGGGAAAAAGTTCGCTTAGGCCCTAGTACAGGAAGTATAGTGGACGAAGCCATTTCTCGGGATATCCCTTGGATACGCTTAGGTACCAACTCCTTGGTACAATTGGGCTATGGGGTGAATCAAATGCGTTTTCAGGCAACCATTACCTGCCAAACCAGTAATATCGCTGTGGATATTGCCTGTGATAAAGAAGAAACCAAACGGATGTTGGATAACAGCTCTATCCCTGTAGCAAAGGGGGATATTTGTGTTGATGAGGAAGATTTAAAAGCTACTATAGATAAAATTGGATTTCCCATTGTTATTAAACCTTTGGATGGAAATCATGGGAAGGGAGCATCCATCAATGTTACCAATATGGAAGATGCTATCTCCGGCTTGGAGCATGCCAAAAAATATTCTAGACGGGTAATCGTTGAAAAATTTATTACCGGTCATGATTTCCGGGTTTTAGTCATCAATAATAAAATGGTTGCAGCAGCCTTGAGAGAGCCCGCACATGTGGTGGGAGATGGCGTAAGCACTATTCAACAATTGATTGATATTACTAATGAAGACCCTAGAAGAGGTTATGGTCATGAAAAAGTGTTGACCGAAATTGATGTAGATAGAGATACCCAAGATATTTTGACAAAACTTGAATTGACCTTAGGAAGTGTCATTCCTAAAGGAGAAAAGGTACACTTGAAATCTACTGCAAATTTAAGTACAGGGGGTACTTCTACTGATGTTACCGATATGGTGCATCCAGAAAATGTTTTCTTGTGTGAGCGTATATCAAGAGTTATAGGTTTGGATATTTGCGGTATTGATATAATGGCAAAAAACTTAACCGATCCATTGAGGCAAAGTGGCGGTGTGGTACTTGAAGTAAATGCAGCACCTGGTTTTAGAATGCATTTGGATCCGGCAGAAGGCTTGCCTAGAAATGTAGCCGCTCCGGTAATAGATATGTTGTATCCTCCGGGTAAGCCTAGTAGAATACCTATTATAGCAGTAACGGGTACCAATGGTAAAACCACCACCACAAGGCTGTTGGCACATATCGTTAAAAACTGTGGTTATCGTGTAGGTTTCACCACCTCTGATGGTATTTATGTACAAAACCACATGATGGAAAAAGGGGACACTACTGGTCCTTTTAGTGCAGAGTATATTTTAAAAGACCCTACCGTGGAATTTGCAGTATTGGAAACAGCCAGAGGAGGAATATTACGGTCAGGACTAGGTTTTAGTAGATGTGATATTGCCGTTATTACCAATTTGCAAGGTGACCATTTGGGGCTTAATGATATTGATACAATAGAGGATCTTGCGAATGTAAAAATGGTAGTAGCAAGAAGTGTGAAAAAAGACGGTTGGGCTATCATCAATGCAGATTGTGAGGCCAGCATGAAATCCTCAAAAAGCCTAGATTGCAATGTCGCCTATTTTAGTTTGGATGAAGATAGTAAAAATGCAAAAAAATTAACCAAGGAAGGTGCTATTGTTGCAGTATTTGAAAATGGTTTCGTTACTGTAAAAAAAGGCTCTTGGAAAATACGTATAGAAAAAGTCTCTTTGATTCCTTTAACCATGGGAGGTAAGGCGAAGTTTATGATAGCTAATGCCCTTGCTGCTTCTTTAGCTGCTTATCTATGGGGCTTTAAGACAGAGGATATTAGCCTGTCTTTGCAAACCTTTATTCCTGGTGCTGCTCAAACTCCGGGTAGGATGAATATTTTTGAATTCAAACAATTTAAAGTGTTAATAGACTTTGCTCATAATCCTGCCGGCTACTTGGGTATTGAAGAGTTTATGTCTAATATTCAAGCTTCCAAAAAAATTGGCATCATTGCCGGGGTGGGTGACAGAAGAGATGAAGACATTAAAGAATGTGCTACCATCGCTGCCAGAATGTTTGACCATATCATTATCAGACAAGAAAAACATCTAAGAGGAAGGACAGGACAAGAGATCCTTGACTTATTAGTGGAAGGGATTAATGAAGCCGGAAGAGATATCACTTGGGAGGTTATTCCTAAAGAGACAGAAGCCTTGAAACATGCTATCAGTACAGCTCAAAACGATTCGTATATCGTTGCCCTCAGTGATGTGGTGGATAATGCTATCGAAGTGGTGCAGTCTTATTTAGACAAAGAAAACGAGGAAGTGTTGGCAAGTTAAGTCATAATAATTCTTAAAATCAAAAGCTGTTCTAAATAATAGAGCAGCTTTTTTATTTTAAAGTGTTTGTGTAATTGATATTTTTTTGTTCAACCTCTTCCGTTCTATGGTAAAACTCTGGTAATAAAAAGCATTCTGTTTAGATGCACGCCTTTTAAATCGCTCTCCATCACTTTATGGCTTTTTTTACCGGATGCGGCATGAAGAAATTTTACAATGCCATTATCAGTGGAAGAAACGATGCCTATATGACCTATCGTGTTTTTGTCGTCATAAAGGGAAAATAAAATTAAATCACCTATTTGGACTTCTTTTAAAGAGATTTTTTTTCCAAAATTGGAATAGCTGCGGGTGACTCTGGGCACCTCTATTTTAAAATGGTTAAAAACGTACTTCACATATCCCGAACAGTCAAAACCCTCTTCAGGAGTGTTACCCCCATATTTATAGGGAACGCCAACAAATCGCTCTGCATATTCAATCAGTGCTTTTCTGTTGATTTTTTTTGGTGGTATTGCTAAAGTATTGTTTTCTGTATGGTGCTTTTTGGCTTTAATGCCGGCACAAGAACTGAGCAGGACACTTATCAATAAGACAAAGCATAGAATTTTAAATAAGCCTTTCATATTTTAGGTATTGTCCAGTTTTTCCAATTTGACCATAACCTGATAAGTACCGTAATGGCAACGGCTATTATCATACCTATTTCGTGGTGTATCCCAATTTGAGCCATTATTAAATAGCAGCTGCCACCGATGGCACAAACCGTAGCATACATCTCTCCACTTTTTAAAAGTGCCGGTTCCCGGTTGCTGATAATATCTGCTGTGAGACCACCAAAGGTTGCTGTAATTACTCCCAGAGTGAGTGCAAAAGGAAGGTTGGCACCATAATCAAAACTCTTTTCAATGCCTCCTATGGTAAACATACCTAAACCTATGGCATCCGTTATCAGTATCGATTTTTGGATTTTAATCATTTTGCTTTTGGTCAAAAAAACAATGAGGCTTGCAGCAAATACCAAGGCTAAAGAAAGATTGTTATTGAGCCAGTTTATAGGATGCACACCGAGAATTAAATCTCTGATAGTGCCACCTCCATATGCTGTGACAAAAGCCAATACGAGACCGCCCAAAATATCCATGTCCTGCTCCCGGGCTTTTAAAGAACCGGTGAGTGCAAACACAAATATTCCGATATAGATCAGGACATCAACGAAATTTAAATCTAACATTTGGCATTTTAAGTTAAGCAAAGCTAAAAACATTTTGGAATATTCCAATCGCTATTGTTAATCATTTTTGTAACTTCGCAATTTCGAGTTTATATTTAATTAATGAATCGTACAGACTTAAAAAATGCAATAATTTCCAAACAAAGCTTCCTTTGTGTTGGTTTGGATACTGATATTACAAAAATTCCTGCTCATTTGTTAGCGTGTGAAGATCCGGTTTTTGAATTTAATAAAGCCATCATTGATGCCACTAAGGATTTTACTATTGCCTATAAAATTAATACTGCTTTTTATGAAGCTATGGGCATAAAAGGTTGGGTGAGTATGGAAAAAACGTTGAACTATATTCCTCAAGATATTTTTACTATTGCCGATGCCAAGCGAGGTGATATTGGAAATACTTCGGATCAATATGCTAAAACATTTTTTGAAACCTATCAATTTGATAGCGTTACTGTTGCACCTTATATGGGTCATGACAGCATAGCTTCGTTTTTACAATATGAAGGGAAATTTGCTATTATTCTAGGCTTAACGAGCAATACCGGAAGTTTAGATTTCCAACAACAATCTTTTAAAGATGGATTGCTTTATGAATCGGTTTTGAAAACGGCAGCAACTTGGGGCAGTATTGACAATACCATGTTTGTAATTGGAGCCACCCGAACAGAATTTCTTGAAAATGTAAGGCGTATTATTCCTAAACATTTTTTGTTAGTGCCGGGAGTAGGTGCCCAAGGAGGCGACCTTAAAAGTGTTGCCGAAATTTGTTTGAATGAGGATGGAGGTCTAATGGTCAACGTTTCCAGAGGTGTTATTTATGTAAGCAAAGGAACTGATTTTGCTGAACAGGCCGGGGCATCTGCCAAAGCCTATCAAGAGGAAATGGCAGCATTGTTAAAAGCAAAAAATCTTATCTAATCCATGCGTATAGATATTATTTCTGTAGTCCCAGATTTATTAAATAGTCCTTTTGCTCATTCTATTCTGAAGCGGGCTCAGGAAAAGGGTTTGATTGAAATAAAGGTACACAATCTAAGAGATTATACTCCCTATAAACAAGGTCAAGTAGATGATTATCAATTTGGTGGTGGTGCCGGAATGGTCATTATGCCGGAGCCATTGGCAATATTATTAGATAAGTTGAAATCGGAAAGGGACTATGATGAAGTGATATTTATGACGCCTGATGGCCTTGTTTTTGATCAGTCAACTGCCAATAGGCTATCGTTGGGGGGGAATCTTATTATTATTTGTGGACATTATAAAGGTATTGACCAAAGGATAAGGGATTTGTATGTAACGAAGGAAATATCTATTGGTGATTTTGTATTGAGTGGGGGAGAGTTGGCTGCTGCGATAGTGGTGGATGCCATAGGCCGTATTATTCCCGGCGTATTAAATGATGAGACTTCGGCACTTTCCGATTCTTTTCAAGACAATTTATTGGCACCGCCTGTATATACCCGGCCTGCCGATTTTAGAGGACACTCCATTCCTGAGGTCTTAACTTCTGGAAATCATAAGCTTATTGAAGAGTGGCGTTACCAGCAATCTTTAGAAAGAACTAAGGATAGAAGACCCGATTTGCTAGAAAAACATTAATTCTAAATATATAATTTCAACCCTTAATCATTGCGTAAGACATTCCTCCAAAATATTATCTTTTTGGTTTTAATTAACCTCATTATAAAACCATTTTGGATTTTAGGAATAGATAGGACTGTGCAAAATACCGTAGGTCATGAGGCTTATGGAAAGTATCAGGCCATTTTTAATATTACTATTATTTTTCAAATTATCTTGGATTTTGGATTGCAGCAATACAATTCAAGGGTGGTGTCTCGGTCTCCGGAAGCTATGCGGGGCTTGTTTCCTAACATTTTAATGGCTAAAGTTTTTTTTGCCTTAATTTATATTGCTGTAACTATAGCCATGGGTAGCATTTGGGGCTATCAAAGTCAAGGTTTTCTTTTATTGATGTTATTGGTGGGAATGCAAATAGCCTTGTCGTTTTTATTGTTTTTTAGGAGTAATATATCGGGGCTTCAATGGTTTAAAACAGATAGTGTGTTTTCTATTCTTGACCGGATGATTGCGATTCCTGTGATGACGGTTTTATTATTCACATATTTTTTTAAAGATAATTTTAAAATAGAGTGGTATGCAGGTGTACAGTTGTTAGCCTATTCACTTTCGGCAGTTATTGCATTGATTGTTTGTAGCCGTTTACAAAAGATTTACTGGCATCATTTAAATTTAAAAAAAATATTGATTGTTGTTAAACAGAGTCTGCCTTTTGCAATTTTGGTTTTTTTAATGTCTTTTTATACAAGAATAGATACCGTTTTATTAGAAAAAATTTCTTCAGATACTGAAATTGCCGGAAAGTATGCGGCGGCTTTTCGATTGTTGGATGTAGCCAATAATATGAGTGGCGTTTTAATTGCAGGCTTACTCCTACCTCTTTTTGCAAAAATGATAAAGGCTAAAGAAGATTTTGGAACCATTGCTGAGCTGAGTGCCAAAATATTAATGGCATTTTCTATTTTTTTGGCGGTATTGTCAACGATATGGGGGCAAGAAATATTGCAATTATTATATAAAAATATGGATGTAGGCGATAGTGATATTTTGATGTGGCTGATGTGGTGCTTCCCTTTTTATAGCTTTAATTATATTTATGCCACTTTACTCACTGCAAATGGCAATATCAAGGTACTCATTTATATTTCAATCTTAGGATTGTTTGTAAACCTTGTTTTAAACCTTTCGATGTTAGATGCCAATAATAGCCTGAATGCAGTGATTACGGCACATAATGCCTTTGTTACCTTGATAATAGTTAGTATCGGGAATTTTTGGGCTTCGAAGAAACTTCTTAATGTTTATTTAACTCCTAAAGTTTTTGCAAGGCTTCTTTTTTTCTTTATTTTGCTTTTTGCTTTTGCTTGGGCTTTTAAAAAGTATTTTAATAATGTTGAATTGTTACCTACATTGGTTTTGGTTGCTCTTGCTGCATTAAGCTTTTTTTTAGTGACGGGCCTTATTCAATTGCAAGAAATTAAACAGCATTATAGAAAGCTAATTAAAAGAAATTAAACCTTTTACCTCTTTGCTGGGTCTTAGTGCTTTGTTTTTAATTGTGAAATTTTTTATTTTATGAGATATATTATTGCAATTTTATTTTTATTGCTAAATCCCTTTGGTTCTTGGAGCCAGTCTTTGTATTCTTTAACCGGTATAATAAAAGATGAGGTGAATGAGGATGCTATTGGTGTTGGAGTGAAACTGACCAAGACCGATGGTAGTATTCAAGGTAATACGGTTACTGAAGACGATGGTACTTTCTTAATTACAGAGGTGCCTTCCGGAAAGTATGTATTGACGGTGAGTAGTGTCGGACTTAAAGATATTGTAAAAGAAGTAGAGGTAAAAACCAGTGATTTGAATCTTGGCATATTGAAGTTTACTTCCAATTCCACTGAATTAAAAGGTGTTGTGGTGAAGGCTGCCAGAATAGCCACACAACAAAGTGGCGATACTACTGCTTATAATGCAGATGCATTTAAAGTGAATCCTGATGCAACTGCTGAAGATTTAGCAAGAAAAATGCCTGGCTTAGATATCAGTGGAGGACAAGTGAAAGCACAGGGTGAAACTGTAGGGAAAGTGTTAGTGGATGGTAAACCTTTCTTTGGTGATGATGCTTCCAGCACTTTGAAAAATTTACCCGCAGAAGTAGTACAAAAAATGCAGGTTTATGATGAAAAGTCTGAACAAGCAAGGCTTACGGGTGTAGATGATGGACAAACAATAAAAACTTTAAACATCGTTACCAAAATAGAAAAACGGGAAGGTCTATTTGGCAAAGTGTATGCCGGAGCAGGTGCTCCAACTTCAAGTTTTTCAGGCATTAAAAATGGCAATGAAGACAATAGTTTTCTTTACAATCTTGGTGGTAACATCAATAGCTTTAAAGGCGACAGGAGGATAAGTATCGTAGCTCAAAGCAACAATATTAATAACCAAAACTTTAGTTCTCAAGACTTGTTAGGGGTGGCAAGTGCCGGTGGACGCAGAGGTTTTGGTGGACATGGTGGTCCAAGAGGTGGAGATGCTACCAGTAATTTTATGGTGAGCGACCAGTCCGGAGTGGCAACTACCAATGCCTTTGGAATTAATTACAGTGATAAGTTGTGGGAAAAATTGGAATTAACTGCAAGTTATTTTTTCAATAAAATGAATACCTCAAATAACCAAATTACCAATAGGGATTATGTGTCTTCAATGACATCAGGACAACATTATGAAGAAACCAATAATACTAACAGCACCAATTTTAATCATAGATTCAATGCGAGACTTACCTATAATATCGATTCCTTTAATACTTTAATTTGGACACCTTCTTTTTCATTACAAGCTAATAAAAGTGTTTCCGAATTATTAGGCATTACAAATGATGCCTCAGGACTACTCAATCAAACCCGGAATAATTTTAATTCTGATTTGAGTGGATATAACTATTCTAATATGTTGATGTATTTCCACAGGTTTAAGAAACAAGGTAGATCTTTTAATATTTTTCAAAATATAAACGGAAATTTTAACTCTGGTCTGAGCAAGTTTTTAGCCAATAATGATTTTTTTACCAATCCTTCCCTCAACGATTCCTTGGATCAACAATCGGATATTGAAAGAACAGGATTGACTATTAGAACCAATGTTCAATACACAGAACCTATTTCTAAGGCAAGTAATATTCAAATCAGTTATTCTAATAGTCATCAAAAAACCAACTCTTCAAAATTGACAGATAATTTTGACCCATTGACCCATGATTATGTTTTAATGGATAGTTTATTAAGTAATAAATACACTTCTTATTACAATACAAACGCTGTAGGTTTAGGCTATGGTTATTTTGATAAATTAGTCAGAATGCATTTGAATGTAGATGCTCAATATGCTCGCTTAGAAGGCGATAGAATATTACCTGTGGGAACGGCTATAGACCGGACTTTTAAAAATATTTTACCACGTGGGATGATCCGTTTCAATATCAGTAAAAATGAAAACTTAGGCTTGTTTTACCGCAGCAGCACAAGTGCTCCCAGCATCAGCCAGTTGCAAGATGTGATTGACAATACCAACCCTTTACAGTTAAGTTCGGGTAATCCAAACTTAGACCAAAGCTACACACATAATTTGTTTTCAAGGTATTCTTTGACAAGTCCAAAGCAAAATAGTACTTTTTTTGCAATGATAAGAGGGTCAGTGACTCAAGACTATGTGGGTAATAATACCATTATTGCAAATGATGATACCACTATCAGACCGGGTGTGGTATTGGCTAAAGGTGGACAATACATCTCTCAAACCAATTTGGATGGCTATTATAGCTTAAATGGTTTTACCACTTATGGTCGTCCTATTGGCTTTTTGAAATCGAATATTAATTTGAATTTATCGGCAGGTATTACCAGAATTCCAGGTTTGATTAATGGAGAAAAGAATTTTTCAAATAATAAAAATGTTGGCTTAGGAATTGTTTTCAGTAGTAATATTTCCGAAAAAATTGATTTCACTTTGTCTTCCAATACCAATATGAATTTTGTAAAAAATACCTTGAATGCCAGAGCTGATATTAATTTCTTAAATCAAAGCACAAGGTTTGCAGCTAATTATATTTTCTGGAAAGGAATGGTGTTAAATACGGAACTCAACCATCAGTTTTTTAGTGGATTAGTTAATAATAACAATCAGGATTATCTGCTTTGGAATGCCTCTTTAGGCAAAAAGATATTTAAAAAACAACAAGGAGAACTTAAGCTTTCAATATTTGATATAATGGGACAAAATGCCAGTTTTACACAGACCTATACCGATGCCTATAATCAAACAGTGCAAAACAATGTATTGCAAAGATATCTAATGTTGACCTTTACCTATAATATTAGAGCATTTAAATCAGGAGTGTCTGAAAAAGATATGGAAAAAGCTGATGGTCCTAAGCCTTGGATGATGCATCCAGGAGGAAGATAAACCATAAATATATTAAATAACAAAAAGAGCTGGGTAAATCCTAGCTCTTTTTATTGTTCAATATGATACAATTATTTTAAGGACTGCTGGAGAGAATTGAAAAACTCTTGTTGGTATTTTTCTTCTTTAAATTTACCGGAGAATTCAAGGGTTGTGGTTTGGCTATTGGTGTCTTTTATACCTCTTGAAGCTACGCAAAGATGGTCTGCTATTATCATTACTGCTATATCATCATGTCCAAAAATTTCTTTTAAATCTTCTGCTATTTGTAGGGTCAGTCTTTCTTGCACTTGAGGTCGATGGGCATGGTATTGCACCAGTCTGTTTATTTTTGATAAGCCTATAACATGATGGTCGGGAATGTAGGCCACATGCACCTTGCCAATGATAGGTACAAAATGATGTTCACATTGTGAATATAAAGAAATGTCTTTTTCAATCAACATTCTTTTATAGCCATATTTATTTTCAAATAGACTGATTTCGGGTTTGTTTTTCGGATTTAGACCACTGAAAATTTCATTGACATACATTTTTGCAACACGCTTTGGAGTGTCTTTTAGGCTGTCGTCCGTTAAATCCAAACCTAATGTTTCCATGATTTTGGCAAAATGGTGTTGGATAATTTTTATCTTTTCTTCCTCTGATATTTTAAAAGCATGCTCATGCAAAGGAGTATTGATGAGCTTGTGAGCTGCTTGTTTTTTTAATAATAATTCCATGAGATTTTATATTTTTTCGATTGCTGACATTACTCTGTTTACCATTGCATCACAATAAATCAAGTTAAAATCATACAAATATTCCCCTTGGAAAGCAATGCTGATTTGAGTTCTTAACATTGCTTTGGAACGGTTAAGTCTAACCTTTACATTGACCTCGCTAATGTCTAATAATTGTGCTGTTTCTGCAACATTTAGCCCTGTGATTTCTCTTAAAGAAAATACCATTCGGTAGTCTTCAGGGATTTTTGATAAGGCCTGTTCAATGATTGAATTTAATTCTTTTCGGTTCACCATTTTACCGGTTTCGTTATTGTTGTTCATAAAAATAGCTTGTGCATTTTCATTAAATTGATCTTTGGATACCTCGTTTTTGTTATTGGGTCGCTCTTTTTTTCTGTAACAATTATTGAGCATAATCCTTATCAGCCAAGTTTTAAAACTTGCTTTGTTTTGAAATTTATCTAAATTTTTATAAGCATCTACATAGGTGTCCTGCATTAAATCTTCGGTATCCTCATGATTAAAGTTATAGGAGCGGCCTATCTTGTAAAGATAAGAATTGTATCTTCTTACTATTAACTCATAAAAAGAAGGCTCTCCTTTCAGTATGCGATCAATGATTTCTAAATCATCTAAATTTGATACGGGGTTCATGGTTTTCATAAAAAATATTTTTTTATTGCTAATTTGTATTTTGTCTTTGTTAGGTTATAATTAATCGTTGTAATAATAGAGTTTATTTATACTATAAAGGTTACAATGTTTTTTATAAAAATTTAATAATTTATAGAAATAAGTATTATAGTAACATTATTTGTATGATTGTAAAAGTATTATTCTATTTTTTTTTTTGTAACCTTTTGGATTCAATATTACTCTAACTTTAGTACATAATATTAAAAAAAGCAATTGATATAGATGAGATTTAATTTCAAAATTACGATAATATTTTTTTCGCTGGTTTTATCCCCTTTAATTAATTTTTCCCAAAATCAAAATTCCCAAAATTGGAGTAATGACCAAAGAGAAGATTATACAGCTGCCTTTCAGGCCTTGCAAATTGGAACAACAATATCTTCAAAACTCCCTGAAAAAAACAGTTGGAATGTTTTGATTACCCATCGTTTTGGGGATGTTAGAGGAGGGTTTAAAGAGTTTTTTGGACTTGATAATGCTTCCACAAGATTGGGAGTAGTCTATGGGCTTACAGATTTTCTTGCATTGGGAATAAGCCGGGAAACCCAAAACAAAACTTTTGAATTTAATGGGAAATATAGAATATTAAAACAAAGCCATCAATTTCCTGTTGAAATTGTTGCATTACACACCATCGGTCTTAGTACAGAATATAGTGCCATTAATTATCCGGGTATTCAGTTTTTAGATAGGTTGTCCTATTTGCATCAATTATTATTTGCAAGACGATTCAATGAAAATATTTCTCTACAAATTTCGGGGAGCTTTATTCATAAGAACTTATACGACCCTGCTATTGAAATGAGTAATCAATTTTACCTTGGGTTAGGCGGAAAGTATAAGCTGACTAGGGTTTTGTCTTTGACAGGAGAGTATTTTGCAAATCTTAATAGTTTTGGTATTTATAATAATCCTTTGACTTTGGGTTTGGATGTGAAAACAGGAAGACATGTATTTCAGTTGTTATTTTCAAATTCACAAATAAATTCAGGTATTGGCTACCTTTCAAATGCAGTTGGCGATTGGAGTAAAGGAAAGGTGTTTTTTGGTTTTAATCTTTATAGAACATTTTAGTATGAAGAAATTATTTTTTATTGTTGTTGGCTTTTCTTTTATGATGGCTTGCCGAACAAGAACCATGGAGGATATTACAGGTAAACAGCCAGATCCCGGAATTACAACTAATTATGAAGATGATGTTAAGGTTATTATTCAAAATAATTGTAACAATTGCCATGCTCCAGGAGGTTCTAAAAGTTCTTTTCCATTAAATACATATCAATTGATGAAAGAAAATTTTGATGAGATTTTAAACAGAGTTCAAAGACCCAATGGTGATCCTTTGAAAATGCCACAGGGCAGTTCTTTATCCAGCAGTCAGATAGAAGTTTTAAAAAAATGGAAAGCAGATGGTTTTATTGAAAAATAATTTTTTGAAATTATGCTAAAGACATTTTTTAAATTAATTAGTATAGGTTGCTTTATTTCTTTAACTGCTTTTGGACAAACAAAATCACAGGATATTTTTGAATTGGCAAGAAGCGGTAATGTAAATTCTTTTATTTCCATAATAGAAAAAGAACCAAGTGTAGTAAATTCCATTGATCCCAAAGGCTTTTCATTATTGATTTTGGCATGTTATAATGGCAATGATGAAGTGGCAGAATATTTAATTGAAAATTCAAAAGATTTAAATTTCCTAAGCCCCCAAGGCACTGCCTTAGCAGCTTGTGTTTTTAAGAATAAAATAAAATGGGCTCACTTATTGTTATCGAAAGGAGCTAGTCCTAACATAGCAGGGGCTAATGGGGAAACCCCATTGATTTTGGCAATAATGACTCAAAATGAGGAAATGGTAAAATTATTATTGAAATATAAAACAGATAAAACGCTAAAAGACAAATTTCAGAAGACTGCTTTCTTATACGCTTTAGAGACTCAAAATTATAATATTATAAACCTTTTAAAAAATTAAAACATGAAAAAACTATTATTACCAATCGTTGTTGTCCTTCCTTTTGTAGGGCAAGCACAATTTTCCTCAGGTACGGTAAACCTAAATGCAGCAAACATGACCGTTAAATTAGATGTGGATGCCGTAAAAGTTAAACTTAAAGTAACTGGTGCAGATAATTCCATGTTAGGAATTGGATTTGGAAGCCAAGGGATGGCTAATGGGAGTTTTGGCTTTATTTTTAGTTCAAATGCCAATAATGATTTTATTTTTAAAGGCTCTTGAAACAATCCTATTCCAAATTCAAATCAAGGATGGACAATAGATTCAAATTTGTTGCAAAATGGGAATCGTGTAATTGTGGCTTCAAGATTATTGGCAAACAACAATGCTTACCCTTTTACCAATGCTGCAGGAAATTTGAGTATTTATTATGCTAAAAACCAAGGTTCAATGGCGATAGAAAACCATGGTAGCCAGCGTGGATATGCAACTTTAAATATGCAGGCAATTTCTGTAGATACTTCCACTGATATTAAAGATAAAATTGATGAAAGTGAAGTGAGTGTTTTCCCTAATCCTACTCAAAATAATATTTTTGTTAAGAGTATGTATGCTCCTGTTCAAAGACTTGTTGTTTATGACCTAAATGGGAAAAAGATATTTTCCAGTGTCCAAAATAATACTATTGAAACTTCAAACTTATCAAAAGGGAATTTTGTTTTGGAAATAATATTGCTCAATGAAAAGACTATTTATAAAAAGTTTTCAAAAAATTAAAATACTTTCAGGCTCTTCGAATTTAAGTTCAAGAGCCTGAAAATACTTTCAGCATTGCAAAGGAATGAAACGGAAGGGGAAAATATATTAATCTTCCTCTTTCTCGTTGGTTACTCCTTTTCCGTGTTCTTTAATGTTTTCCATAAATTCCTTTGCCGGTTTGAACGCCGGTATTAGATGTTCCGGTATCTCTACTGCTACATTTTTCTTAATGTTGCGTCCTATCTTTGCAGCACGCTTTTTTACAATAAAACTACCAAAACCACGTACATAAAGAGCCTCTCCTTTTACCAAGGAGTCTTTTGTCTCTTTAAAAAAGGTTTCTAAGGTTACTAAAACATCTACTTTTGGTATGCCTGTTTTCTCGGCTATGATAGCCACCATATCTGCTTTTCTCATAATTATATAGAATTAGGGTTAGGTAAAAAAATGGACTAAATGGGTGTTTGTCTTATTTCTGCAAAGTTAAGTAAATTATTTAAACAAAAGCCAATTATGTATTTTTTTTATTGTTTAATGTATTGGTGTTTTTTATTTTATAATAAAGGTTGATATAGGTTTATTCAATTTCTTGACAAAGCTCTATCAAAACAGAGTTGGTTTGTTTTGGATGTAAAAAGCATACCCACTTATTGTCTGCACCCTTTTTAGGTTCTTCATTCAATAGCGTAAACCCTTCTGCTTTCAGTCTTTCCATTTCCTGTCTGATGTCTTTTACCGCAAAAGCAATATGATGAATGCCTTCGCCTTTTTTTTCAATATACTTTGCTATGGTTCCCTCTGGTGATGTAGCGGCTACAAGTTCTATTTTAGTAGTGCCTGTTTGAAAAAATGCAGTACTTACTTTTTCACTTTCTACGATTTCTGTTTTGTAGCTTTTTACGTTTAATATTTTTTCAAAAAGTTCTATAGATTGATTCAGTTCTTTTACTGCAATACCTATGTGTTCGATATGGTTAAGCATTATTTTATTTTATTACGATTTAATAATGACATTTTTAAAACACAAAGCTACTCTAAAGAATGTATATTTGCTTTAAATTTTTAAATTTGATTTACTTAGATTATAATGCTACTACTCCTTGCGATACTCAAGTCGTTGAAGCCATGTTGCCATATTTTACCCATAAATTTGGTAATGCAGCCAGTAAAACGCATCATTGGGGTTGGCAGGCTGATCAGGCAGTTAAATTGGCGACCCAACAAATTGCAAATTTAATTAATTGCGAGACGGTTGAGGTGGTATTTACAAGTGGTGCAACAGAATCTTGCAATTTAGCATTAAAAGGTGTTTTCGAAAAGTTGAAACCCTATGGTAATCATATTATTACTTGTAAGACAGAGCATAAAGCAGTATTGGACACTTGTGCTCATTTAGAAAGTTTAGGAGCAGCTATTACTTATTTATCTGTAAATAAAGAAGGTGCTATTGATCTAAAGGAATTAGAAGCTGCCATAAGTGAAAAAACAATTCTAATAGCCTTGATGTATGCCAATAATGAAACCGGAGTCATACATCCTATTGCTGAAATTGGTGCTATTGCAAGAGCAAAAAATATTTATTTTTTTTGTGATGCTACCCAAGCTGTTGGAAAGATTAAAGTAGATGTGGTTCAAGATAAGATTGATTTAATGGCTTGTAGTGCCCATAAGTTTTATGGACCCAAAGGCATTGGCATTTTGTATATTAACCGTAGAAAACCCCGTGTACAACTTACGGAGCAAATTAATGGTGGGGGGCATCAAAATGGATTTAGAAGTGGTACGCTAAACGTACCGGCAATTGTAGGAATGGGCAAAGCAGCATTATTGGTTCAAAACTCAGAATACCAAGATCAATTACTACAACTAAAACTATGGCGAGATGCTATGGAGAAAGAATTTTTAAAAATCCCCAATACTTATATCAATGGGGAAAAGCTTAATAGATTACCTCATGTATTGAATATTGCTTTTACAGATATTAAGGCAGAAAAAATAGTGGGAAGCCTTCAAAACGAATTGGCGTTTTCATTAGGCTCCGCCTGCACTGCAGCCCAACAAAAAGCTTCACATGTTTTAGTGGCTATGCAATTAGGCGATGACCGGGTAAATGGCTCTATTAGGATTAGTTTGGGTAAGTATTTAACTCTAAGTGAAGTGGCGGTCTCTATAGAAAAAATTACCAATACTGTTCTTAATCTTACTCAATGATTTTGAGTAAAATTTCTTATTTTTTATTTCGGATAAAATAGTCTTAAATTCTTTGTAGGCTTGTATTTCAAGTCATTTATCTGTCATAAGATGATAGGGAGGTCAATTGAATAATTATGCGTTGTAATTTTGCTCATCTTTCAAAAAAAATATATTAAAAAATGACCAAGAAAATTTATTTGATTATTGCGGCATCAGCACTTTTATCAACTCCTTCTATTGCTCAGACCTGGGTTAATGATACGGTACAAACCGGTACAGGATACACGACCAATGTTTATTATAGTTTGGAAAATGGAATTGCAGGAACAGCACCTTCGGACAATTGGCATTTAGGACTATCGGTAGGTAAATTTTCTGAATCTATTATAACCAATAGTGCAGATAAAGGGGTAAAGATTTACCAAATTTCTAATGATTCTACTGATTTTGGTACTAACCTGACAACGGCTTTAGGCACTGCCATCAGTACAAACCCTATTTCTTTTTACAACTCTAACCAAACTTGGATCAAAGGAGCTTTAAATTATGGTTCTGCAACTTATGGATGGGCAGAGTATGACCCTAATACCCATTGGTTAAATGGAACTGTTGTTTTTGGGTTTATTTCGGGTACCGATACTTTGCAATTATTTGTAAAAGAAAAACAAACCACTCCATCTAATAACGCACCGGTTTATATAATAAAAACAGCAAAAATTGATGGCAGTAATCCTCAAACTTATACTTTAAATATTTCAAGTAGTGCTGGAAGAAATTATACTTATTTGAATCTTTTGAATGGTGTTACTGTTGAAAGAGAGCCTTTGGCAAGCAATTGGGATTTTGTATTCACCAATTATAATGACTCATCAGTAGTGATGCAAAACACACAATATAAAGTGTTTGGCATTTTAAACAATAATAATGTAATGGTTGCTCAAGTGGATACACCTTCCAGTCAATATGATAATGTAAATTATAATACAGTAAACAATTATGATTCCTCTATTGTTGCTTTAGGTCGTGGCTGGAAAGTCTCCGGTATGAATGGTTCAGTAGCAAAAGATTCTGTAACTTATTTTTTAAAATTAAAAAATGGCAATATTTGGCAAATGGTTTTTACCGATTTTAAAAGCGGAATGGATACAGTGGCTCCAGGCTTGGCTGCCTTTAAAAAACGTTTAGTATTTGATGCTACTACCTCAATTCAAACCAATCAAAACGAAACCGCAAGCTGTGTATTGGTGCCCAATCCTGCTACCAATAATGCCAATATATTAATCGATGCCAAAGTCAATTTAGGAGCGGTTCAAATTAATGTTTTAGATATTAATGGCAGAATAGTAAAACAATGGGATACAAATATAACTTCTGGTTTTTATCAAATACCGTTGAATGTTTCCAGTTTTAATAATGGTATTTATTTAATAAATATCCAAGGTAAGGGTTTTCAGAAAACCTTGAAAATGGTAAAACATTAATATTATTTCTTTTTCTGAAATAGCAGTCTTTACTTTATTATAAAAGTATGGACTGCTATTTGCAAAGAATATTAATGGGTAATAAATTGAATTAATTTGTATTGTGAATCTTGAAAAAATAATTAATGTCTATAAAGTCTTTTAAAATAAACAGGAATTTTAAAATAGCTATTTCCGCTACTGCTATTATAGCACTTTTGACCAATCATTCTTGGGGTCAGGGTAAAAATAAACCTGTTGATAGCTTAGAAAAAGCTTTGGAAGAAGTTGTAGTTACTGCCCAGTACCGCCCTCAGAGTGTAAGAAAGTCGGTATATCAGATGAGCATTATTAACCAAAAAAGAATCCAAGCAAAGGCAGTATCCAATACCCAGCAAATACTGAGTGGGGAATTGGGTATTCGATTCAATAACGACTTAGCATTAGGCACATCTGATATCTCATTTTTAGGAATGAGTGGCAGAAGTATTAAAATACTCTTAGATGGTGTTCCCGTTTTAGATAGAGGCGATATCCGAGAAAGTTTAAATCAATTGAATCCCGGTCAGATTGAAAGGATTGAGATTGTGGAAGGCCCCATGTCTATCGTTTATGGTGCCGATGCCTTAGCCGGTATCATCAATATCATTACAAAACAACCCAATAAACATAAAATCCAAATAGGAGCACAAGTTTCAGAGGAAACTGCTGCAAAAGAATATCAGGCAATGGTAGGTAAAGGCTTGCATACCCAACAAGTTAATGGAAGCTGGAGCAATGGAAAATTTAGTGTTTTGGCTAGTGTGTTGCATTATGATTTTAGTGGTTATGGTGCGGACAGCTTTGGCAGAAATCAGATTTGGAAACCCAAAGAACAACTATTACCCTCAATTAGTTTAGGCTATAAAGATGATAATTGGAATATCAATTATCGTAATGATTATTTATTGGAAACTATTTACACCTTAGGAAAAATTAATTTGGATGTTTACAGAGCCTCAAATCAATTTTTTACTACTAGTAAAATGGGACACCAATTATCTGCCAACAGACCTATCGGCAAAAAATGGTTTATCAATTCCAGTGCCAGTTATACTGATTTTAGAAGATACACAAAAACCGATATATTAGATTATAATAAAAAGACCATTACCAGAAGTTTGGCTCCGGGAGATAATGATACAGCCATTTTTAACGCCTTTAATTTTCGGGCAGCAGCTATTTATTATGCTTCAAAAAAGTTAAGTTTCCAACCGGGAATTGAATATAACTACGATAAAGCTTCAGGGGAAAGAATAGAAGGAACGCCACAGGTAAATAATATTTCTGCATTTTTAACTGCCGAATACAAACCTGTTTCCAATTTCAATTTAAAACCCGGAATAAGAATTACTAAAAATTCTTTGTATGACGCCCCTCCTATTATCCCTGCCATCAATGCCTTATATCAAGTTAATGATGAAATATCAATAAGAGGATCCTATGCTCAAGGCTATAGAGCTCCGGCATTAAGGGAATTGTACTTTGTTTTTAAGGATGCTAATCATAGCATTGTGGGCAACCCGGACTTAAAAGCCGAAGCATCTAAAAGCTTTAACTTATCATTTGCCTATAAAAAACCAACGGCAAAAAGTAGAATTTATTCAACCGATTTAAATCTATTTTATAATAATTTTAATAATTTAATAGATAACGCGGTAAGCAGCACAAATAGTCAAGAATATACTTTTGTAAATATTAATAAATATAAAACTGCGGGTATAGGAATAACGAATAAGTTTATTTCTAAAAAATTAGACTGGACTATTGGAGGCTTGCTTTTAGGGCAATTCAATGATGTACCTGCAACAGATTCTGTTAATGCAAGTATAAAAGGATTTAATTGGGCCCCCGAGTTTAATATGGAACTGATGTATCATATTTTGGCCACTAAAACTAAACTAAACCTGTTTTATAAATTTACAGGTAAAAGAACCTCGTATGTGGCATTGGGAGAAAAGAATGGGGTTATGGAATTGGCATTAGGTACCAGGTCTGCTTACAGTACCATAGATTTTAATATTCAACAAGAAATAGCCAAAGGATTAAATGTGTTTTTTGGAGTAAGGAATTTATTAGATGTTACTGATATTCAAAACTCTTTACCTTCCGGAGGGTCACATTCCGGAGTTTCCAATATCCCTTTTAGTTATGGCCGCTCTTATTTTGTAACCTTGAATTATAACTTTTTAAAGAATTTAAAATAATTTCAAATGAAAAATATTATTGCCACACTCTCTGTTCTGTTTCTATTGCAGTCTTGTGCCAAAAGTAAGCTTGAAAATATCGATATTCCAAAATCTTCGGGTAATGTGATGGTGCTCAATGGAATTAATGGAAGTGAAATAGGTTCCAATGCTGCAAATATGGTTTTTGTAGATTTAAGTAAAGATGCACAGTCCACTTTGAAAAGAGCAGATTGGGATTTGAAATTTTACTGTGGTTCCGATTTTAGGGTATTAATCAATAATACAACTGCGGCGATGGCAAAAGTTACTAATAAATACGATTTGTCAGCTGTAAGTGCTAGTGATGTACAAGGATTTGTTTGGACGGTTGATATTGCAAATCCTAGCCCGATAACCTTTACTAAAGTAGATGATTTATATGGTGATTTGACCAAAACTATAATCCCGGAAGTTTCGGCTATGGAGACTGAAAATCCGGTTATTGTATTAGGTCGGGGGGAAGGAGGAGCTATCCCTAAAAGAGATTTAATAAAATTGAAATTGAAAAAAATATTTGAAAATGCTTATGAAATTAAATGGTCAAAACTTGATGAAAATAATATTCATACCGACACCATTTTCAAAGATGAGCAATATAATTTTATGTATTTTTCTTTTGATTCGGGAGTGTTAGAAAAGGCAGCACCACAAAAACCCAATTGGGATTTCGTTTGGAGCGTTTCTATTTTTCATACCCCTTATTATGACGAAGAGGTGGCTTATGTTTTTTCAGATATGGTTGCCATTAATAATAGAGCCGGTGTGCGTGTGGCAGAAAAAAAATATGCTAACGAACACGATGCTAATAATGCCTTTGAAAACTATAGTCTTGGTCAAGTGCAAGAGGAGCAGTTTAGTGATTCGCTTTGGGCTATAGGAAATAAATGGCGTTCTACTCCTGCCCCCGGCGAAAGCAATATTCCCGGAGTAAAAAAAGACAGATTCTATATTTTGCAAGATCCACAAGGAAACTATTATAAATTGAAGTTTCTAAGTTTCTCTTTAGAAGATGGAGGTGAAAGAGGTCGTCCGGATATTAAATACATCTTATTACAATAGTTATTTAATAATTTAAAGTTTTTAGAGAACCATCAATAATGAAAAGCAATAAGATAGAGTATCTTTATTGCTTTTGGTTTATTTTATAAGATAAAATTAAAATAAGTATGCTTTTTTCGACTAACTTTGTGCCGAATTTTTGCATCGTTAAATAAAGGTAAAGAATTGGAAAGTGTAAAACAAGCAGTAATTAGAAAACCATCTAAGCTCAAAGATTATCTTATTATGTCTAAGGCTAATCTTAGCTTTTTAGTGGTTTTTTCTAGTTTAATAGGATATTTTATTGTTCCTGGAAATCATTTTCATTGGATGGATGCCATTACTTTGGGTATTGGTGGTAGTTTAACTACAATCAGCTCCAATATCATTAATCAAATCTTAGAAAGGGATAGTGATAAATACATGAGAAGAACCCAAAACCGGCCTTTACCTCAAGGTCGTATGGGTTTGAAAGAAGCATGGGCATTAGTTTTCATCACCGGTGTTTTAGGGGTTGTTATTATTACCTATTTTTTCAATTTTTTTGCCGGCATGTTAGGTTTGCTGTCCTTACTGTTATATGGTTTTGCTTATACGCCCATGAAAAAACGGCATCAGATTGCTACTTTTATAGGTGCCATCCCAGGTGCTATGCCTCCATTGATAGGTTGGGTGGCCGCTACCAATAGCTTAATGGGTGTAGAAAATTATGGAGGATGGGCCTTATTTTTAATACAATTTTTTTGGCAATTTCCACACTTTTGGGCTATTGCATGGTTGGGTTATGAAGATTATGATAAAGCAGGAATACGGTTGTTGCCTACAAAAAATGGAGACAAAACAAAACAAGCAGGTATGCAATGTATGTATTATGCATTGACACTTTTGCCTTTGAGTATTTTACCTAATACTATTGGCTTGACAGGCACTACCTCTATGTATATTGCAATAGGCTTGTGTCTGGCATATTTTGGTTCTGCACTTGTGTTTTATTTAAAAGGAACAAATACCAGTGCCAAGGGCTTGTTATATGCCTCTGTCTTTTATCTTCCTATTGTTTTATTAGCATTGTTATACGATAAAATTTAAAAAAAATTTTAAAATTAAATAAAAATGGAAAATACAATTACCAATCCGATTAATCCTAGCGGGATATCCACACCCGGATCCACCCGCAAGATGCATCCACAAAAATTTATGATGTGGTTTGCCATTGGCTCTCTTTCATTGACTTTTGCAGGGTTTACCTCTGCATATTTGGTAAGGCAAGGTCAAGGTATGTGGGAGAAATTCCAGATTCCAACCATATTTTATATTTCTACGGTAGTAATCTTATTAAGCAGTTTTACTTATTTCTTTGGGGCAAAGGCCTTTAAGTCTGGAAATATGAAAAACTATAATCTTTTTATGTGGATTACATTTTTTCTCGGTGCAAGTTTTATGGGATTACAATTTTTAGGCTTTCAAGAATTGTATCAACAAAATATCCGTTTGAATGGTAATGTGAGCAATTCTTTCTTTTTTGTTATTGCCGGCATGCACTTATTGCATATTTTTGCTGCACTTATTGCTTTGTTGTTTGTTACTATTAGAAACAACAACATTAAATCTGATAATAGAAAGTATTTGGGTATTGAAATACTAGGTTATTTCTGGCATTTTATCGATATCCTTTGGCTTTATTTATTTGTTTTTTTAATGTTATATCGTTAGAAATTTAAAGGTAAATATATATTGCCCTAAAAAAAATGTTGTAAAAAATTTAATAATCTCCTAAATCTGTTTTAAATTGCACTCGATTTGAGATATTAAATAAAATTTAACTGTTTTTTTACGAAATTATGGCACAGTCTGCTACGAATAAAAAACTCTCAGCATGGAGAGGAGGGGTTTCTCCCTTTAGTTTAGGATATGGAAAGGTAATGATGTGGATTTTCCTTTTAACGGATGCTTTAACCTTTTGTGGCTTATTGGCTTCTATGGGTGCAAGCAGATTTGGACACGATGTATGGCCGGATCCTAACCACGTTTTTCACTCTGTTCCTTTCTTTGGGAGTTGGAATGCTCCATTAGTTTTTGTAAGTTTCATGACCTTTGTTTTGATTCTTTCTTCTGTAACTATGGTTTTGGCGGTTCATGCCGGTCATTGTAAAAATAAAGCAGGCGTTATTAAATGGCTTACTTGGACTTTAATTGGTGGGGTTACTTTCTTGTCTTGTCAGGCTTGGGAATGGACTCACTTATATATGAGTGGTGCTTGGTGGGGTTCTTTTAACGATTTAGCTACCTCTCCGGTTTCAAGTTTTGAGCATTTCTTTAATCCTTCTAAGCCTTATGTAACTGCTGCATTAGCACAAGATCCGGAAATGGCTTTAAGTGCTACCCATAATTTCTTTAACTACTTCTTTACCGTTACAGGATTCCATGGATTACACGTTACCACAGGGGTTATTTTATTGGTAATTGGATTATTAAATACTATTAACAATACTTATGAGCATAGAGGTCATTATGAAATGATCGAAAAAATTGGATTGTATTGGCACTTTGTAGATTTAGTTTGGGTATTTGTATTCACCTTCTACTATCTATTGTAAGTATAAAAAATTATTGAAAAAAGATTCATTTTAAAAATTAAAATAAATATCATGGCTCAGACACATCATACAGGTTCAGAATTAGAACTTTTTGAAGGCGACCAAAGTAAATTATATTCAGGAGTTTTAATGCACCATGAAGATATCAATTCTTCTGAAAGTAAAGCAAAAGTTAGAAAATTGATAGTGGTAACTGCTATTTTAAGTATTGTTACCATTGTTGAAGTAACAGTAGGTTTGATTCTATTTAAGTCTAACCCTGACATTTCAAAAATTGCAATTCACTTAGGAATTATTGCATTCTTTGTAATTTTGACTATGGTAAAAGCAAAGTATATTGTTAGTGTTTTCATGCACTTAGGAGCAGAAACCAAACATTTTAAAGCAATAATTTTGGTGCCTGCATTTGTTCTTATGGGATGGTTAATTACTGCTCTCTTAACGGACTCTGCTTATCATTTGGCTATTAGTGATACTTTCGGATTTACGGTTAAATCCATTTTAGGAACTCACCTTCCTTATTATAAATAAATTTTTTAATTATAGTATTTGTAATGGCTTTAAATAAAAAATCTAAAAATTATCTTATAGGTTTAGCGGGAGCAATTTTGCTCCCGCTGTCTATTTTTCTCTATTATAATAAGAGCGTAATGAATGCGGTAAAACTCCCTAAATTTTATAGGGTAGATAAGGTTGATAGCATTTCTGTAGATGGTAAAATGAGATATGATACTATTTATCATAAGGTAAATGACATCCAATTGGTAAATCAATTAGGACATAACGTTTCTTTAAATAATGATTTAAGAGGAAAGATTTTAGTTATTAATTTTTTCTTTACAAATTGTAATACTATTTGCCCAAAACTGACTACCAATATCGAACATGCTGTAGCGGCTTATAAAAAGAAAAATACAGACATCGTACAGTTTTTAAGTATTTCTGTTGATCCAAATGATTCTGTTTCAGTCCTTCGTCAATATGCAGACCGATATACCACCCAACACGACAGATGGTGGTTTTTGACTGGCAATAAGGATAGTATTTATCATTATGCAAAAGAAGAATTGGGCTTGGTCTTAGATGCCGAAACTCCTGATGATTTCATTCATTCCCAACAAGTTGTTTTGGTGGATACCTTTAGAAATATTCGTGGATATTATGATGGCTTAGATGTGAACCAAATGGTACAAATGACTGATGATGTGATGCTACTCAATTTGGAAAAAAATAAACAGGAAAAAAAGAAAAAATAATTTATTTATTTTACCTAATAATTACAAGCTATTTCTCCTTAAAAAAGAAATAGCTTTACTTTTGTATTTTGGTATCAATTATCTTATTTAATTATCCATTTTATGAATGCCCTTATTGTTTATGCAAGTTTTACCGGAAATAATGAAGCTGTAGCACAAATCCTTAAAGATGCTTTAATCGCCTTAGGAATAGAAGTAAGATTGGAAGAGTGTCCAATGGTAAGCCCTTATGCATTCCAAGATTATGATATTTGTATTATTGTTACCTATACCTGGGGCAGGGAAGGCGAAATACCTGACGAGTTTTGCGATTTCTTTGATGAGTTGCCCAAGATTGATTTAAAGGGTAAAGTTTATGGCATTTTAGGTGCCGGTGATACCTTATACGATGATTTATTTTGCAAAGCAGTTGATGATTTTGACCATCAAATGGCACTTACTGGAGCTGCCAAAGGTGCTGATGTGGTTAAAATTGATGCCTACCCTCAAAAGGGAGATGACGTTGCTATTAATCATTTTGCACATTCTTTAGTAAATAGGGTTAAGCTTGATGTGCAATAAATTTATATTTTTTTGGGAATAGGATAAATTATTGAATTACTAAGTAATATAATATCTTATTTTTTTAAACAATTCTTTTTATTATTCTAAGTTTGGCTATTCTTTTTCTTATTCTTCTGGAGATAATACCACCTTGATCGATATCGTCAATCACAACTCCTCCTGATTGTTGGCTGGCATGAATGATAGTATGAGCGTCTAATAATATTCCTACGTGTACAATAGTGCCTTCTTCGTTATCGAAAAAGGCTAAGTCGCCACATTGAGCTTCCATTAAAAAATCGATTGCTGTTCCTTTGTTTACTTGTTGATGTGCATCTCTGGGTAATGGAATATTAAGTAATTTATAAACCATCTGGGTCAATCCGGAACAATCTATGCCCATTAAGGTTCTTCCGCCCCATTGGTATCCTACCCCCAGAAAAGAAAGAGCATACTGCCTAAATAGTTCTTTCTGAATTTTTATATTTTTTAGGATTATTTTGGAACCTTTATATTTGACATGCTCATTCTTCAACCATTGAAATTGTTGTTTCTTAATTGCAAATAAATCGCTTCCCGGGTTAAGAAGACAGTGTCCTGCTTCCAAGATTAATTTATTGGGACTTATGCCGGAAATTGTCTTTGGGTTCTTTTCATATTCCTTCTTGGAAATGAACTGTACAGAGCCTTTATGCACCCATCCTTCATATTGATCCCAATGGCATTCAATATATAACCAATCATTCTCTTCTTTTAATACTAAAGCTCGCTCTCCAAATAATAATTGCGAAGCCATCTCAGAATGATGAGATGGCAAAGTTTTTATGGGTATTACCGGAACCGCTCCCACAATAAAAGAAAATGGCATGACGGTAAAGTTGGGTTAATATTGGTTAAATGAGTAAAATTGTTTTTCGTATTATTTATTGTTTTCTTCCAAATATTTTTCAATGGCAGAAGACATGGAAGGAGTGCCGGGCATTGGTGCCTTAATAGCCACAGTAAAGCCTTTGTCTTCCAATGCTTTTTGAGTGCCTAATCCAAATGTTCCAAATACTAATTTCCCTTGTTTAAACTTAGGGTCGGTGTCCAACACTGCTTCTAACCCAAAAGGACTAAAAAATATTATAGAATCATAAGTCTTATTTGCTAAAATGGCTTCCATTTCATTGGGTACAGTTCGATATACTATGCCTTCTGTGAAGTTGTATCCATTTTTTACAAGAGCCGGAGAGATGTCGTTTTTAGTATGCTCAGCCACCGGAATTAAGTATTTCAAGTCGCTATACTTAGCTAAAATATCCATTAATCCATCGATGCTGCCATCGGCACCATAAAATACTTTACGTTTACGGTATAGGATAAATTTTTGGAGGTATAGGGCAACAGCTTCTGTAATACAAAAGTATCTCATCTCTGAGGAGATTTTCAATTTCATTTCTTCACAAATTCTGAAAAAATGATCTACTGCATTTCTACTGTTTAAAATGATACCCGAGAAGTCAGCAATTTCGATTTTTTGTTTTCTGAATTCCTTTGCAGAATAGGGTTCCAACTTAATAAACTGGTGGAAAGAAAGTTTAATATTGTATTTTTTTGCAATTTCAAAATACGGTGATTTCTCATTTTCTGGTTTGGGTTGAGAGATCAGTATATGTTTAATTGCCTTTGTTGTTGCTTTTGGGGTACTTATCTTTTTAGTGACCTCTTCTTTTTTAGGGGTCACAGTCTTTTTTGCTATTTTGGTTGCACTGCTTTTTACACTGCTTTTTACACTGCTTTTTTTTGCGGTTTTTAATTCCTTCTTAGGTTTAACTGCTTCTTTTACAACTTTAGCCATTCCTTCCAATTAATTGATATAAACTTTTTTTATTCTTTAAGATTCCTATTAAGAATAATTTGACAATAAATTAAATGTAAACTTTACAAGTACTGCAATAGGCAATATTTCTGAGGTGCAAAAGTACATAAAAAAATGGAATTTACTAAAATGAAATAATGTACCCAAAGTGGACCATGAACGTATATACCTATTTATTACCAAAATCAAAAGGAGTATCATCGATACTAAAAATATTATCTGTAGCCAATTGCCACTTCCAAATGAAAGAATGATGGTAAAAGGTAATAATAATATCCCTATTATTTTGTTGATTAAGAAAACATTATATAGATAGTCGTCAGAAACTTGTGAAATGTTAAATGCCCATCCTACAAATTTTAAGGCAATATATTTTATGGAATATACTATACCAATTGCAATAATAATTCCTAATAAAAGGTAATCCTGATTAATATCATAAGTCTTAAAAAAATTTTTGTCCTGTGTTAATATTACAAAAACAAATAAGCCTAATGATATACAAAAAAAGAAATTCATTGCCCAATTTGCTGCCGTATTTTGCTCTATCTGGTCTTTGATAAGTCGCTTATTAACTGTTGGACTCATAAATGATTGATATAGATTTCGGAAAAATACCGGAAATCCTTTCCTTAGTAATCCTAAGATTAATAATAATCCTAATATTAAATAAAAACTTGCGGTCTTACTGGTGAATTGATAGGGTTTTTCTATCTGAGTAACCACTTTTACATGTTTGTCTAAAAAAGGAGTCTGTTGCCATCTGTTTTGCTGAATGCTATCTAAGGTCACTTTTACTAAGCTGTCCGATATTTCAACACCATTGACAAAGCCGGCATAAACTTTAGTGCCAAGCTCAAGGCCAAAAATTACAGCCAGAAGAAATAAGATTAAAAATAAAATATTCTTGTTCAATTGAAAAATATGAATGCCTGCAAAAATAATGAATTAGAAGATAAGTTAATAGTCTTTCAAAATATTAATAATAAAATTTTTTCCGTTTTATATTAAATCTTCGTCTTTGACTAAGAAATAGGGTCGAGGGATGAGGGATGAGGATGGAGGGATGAGGGTCGAGGGGGAAGAGATGAGGATTAAAGATTAATAAAGTATAGTAAAGAGGCTTTTTGTGAAAAATAGTAATGCAATATTTTTATAGATTTTAAGGATTTGGAAAGGAAAATAGAGCTTGTTTTGAATAATTGTGGGAAAACTAAAGACTTTCGTTTTTTGAAAAAACATTCAAATATCTATGGTAAGACTACAAAAAAAGGAAAAGTTTAACTCATTTTAAGAAAAAAATACAATATTATTATCAATTAAATTTCATAATATCATAATTGATTAATAATTTTGCACCCTATTTGAAAACTTATAGTAAATTTTTTTAATAAAATATAAATTTAGAGGTATGCCAAACGTTGGTAAAATTAAGCAAATCATTGGTCCGGTAATTGACGTTCATTTCACCGGCGAAAATACTTTGCCTGAAATTTTTAACGCCTTAGAATTAAAGCGTGAAAATGGTGAGAAATTAGTTTTGGAAGTACAACAGCACTTAGGTGAAGACAGTGTACGTTGTATCGCCATGGATGGTACAGAAGGTCTTGTACGTGGAATGGAAGTGGTAGATACAGGTAAAGCAATTGCAATGCCTACAGGTGACCAAATCAATGGTCGATTGTTTAATGTTACTGGTGATGCCATCGACGGATTACCTCAACCTAATAAAACAAATGCCCGCCCTATCCACGCTAAACCACCTAAGTTTGAAGATTTAAGTACTTCAACTGAGGTATTGTTTACCGGTATTAAAGTTATCGATTTGATTGAGCCTTATGCAAAAGGTGGTAAAATTGGTTTGTTTGGTGGTGCCGGTGTAGGTAAAACAGTACTAATTCAAGAGTTAATTAATAATATCGCCAAAGGTCATGGTGGTTTATCGGTATTCGCAGGTGTAGGAGAGCGTACTCGTGAAGGTAACGACTTGATGCGTGAGATGATTGAAGCCGGTATCGTAAAATATGGTGACAAATTTAAACACTCTATGGAAGAAGGTGGATGGGATTTGGAATCTGTTGACCTTGAAGGTTTGAAAGATTCTAAAGCTACATTCGTATTTGGTCAGATGAATGAACCACCGGGAGCTCGTGCTCGTGTGGCATTGTCAGGATTGACTATGGCTGAATATTTCCGTGATGGAGATGGAGAAGGTCGTGGTAAAGATATCCTTTTCTTCGTTGATAATATCTTCCGTTTCACTCAGGCCGGTTCTGAGGTGTCTGCCCTTTTAGGTCGTATGCCTTCTGCTGTGGGATATCAACCAACTTTGGCTACAGAAATGGGTTTAATGCAAGAGCGTATTACTTCTACTAAGAGTGGTTCTATTACCTCTGTACAGGCTGTTTATGTACCTGCAGATGACTTGACTGACCCGGCTCCGGCAACTACTTTTGCCCACTTGGATGCTACTACGGTATTGTCTCGTAAGATTGCAGATTTAGGTATTTATCCGGCAGTGGATCCATTGGATTCTACTTCCCGTATTCTTTCTCCGAGTGTGGTGGGTGAAGCTCACTACGATTGTGCTGAAAGAGTAAAAAGAATTTTACAACGTTATAAAGAGTTACAAGACATCATCGCTATCTTGGGTATGGATGAATTGAGTGAAGAAGACAAATTAGTCGTTTCTCGTGCTCGTCGTGTTCAACGTTTCTTGTCTCAACCTTTCCATGTAGCAGAGCAGTTTACAGGTCTTCAGGGGGTATTGGTTCCTATTGAAGAGACTATCCGTGGATTTAACATGATTATGGATGGTGAAGTAGATGAGTATCCAGAAGCAGCATTTAACCTAGTAGGTAATATTGATGATGCTATAGCTAAAGGTAAAAAATTATTAGAGCAAGCTTAATATTATTTTCTTAAAAGAGAATTTTTTTACAGCTTAAAATACTATTAATATGCAATTAGAAATATTAACACCCGAAAAGCAAATCTATAATGGAGAGGTGTATGGCGTACAACTTCCAGGGGTAGAAGGGTCTTTCGAGATTTTGCAAAACCACGCTCCAATGGTTGCTGCCTTAGGAAATGGTAAAATGAAAATTATTGTTGATAAAGCACAAACAAAATTTGAACACTTTCATATTTCAGGTGGCTTTGTTGAAGTACTGGATAATAAAGCTTCTGTACTTTTAGAAAGTGCCCAAGATGCATAAATTTTCAAAAAAATATATTAAAAAAAGCTAGTCTTGTAATAGAGATTAGCTTTTTTATTTTAGTCAAATTTCTTTCTTTAGAATGTGTGGATTCAAGAAATTAAATCTGATTTTTATTTAACCACTAAAAAGAATGTATATTTGGACGTCAATTTGCTCCAACCAATCATCCAATATAAAAAATTAGTTGTAATTAATTATAATGCATTATGAAATTTAATATAAAATTAAGTGCTTTGTTCCTCTTATTAGTCCTTTGTTTTGAGATGAGTAGGGCAGACAGTAATTGGAGAAACAAATATACTAAAGTGGAGCAATTTGAGAATGGTATTGCTCGAGTAGAACTCAATGGAAAGTACGGATATGTAGATATTAATGGGAAAGTAATCATACCTGTGATATGATTGGGCATATAGTTATCCGGAAGGTGGCGTCTTCGTTGAATTAGATAAGAAAACAGGAACTTTTAACACCGAAGGTAAAGAAATAGAACCTGTGAGCTTTCTTAATGTCGGTAAAACAACTAACTCTAAACTGCTTGTTGCCAGTCGAGATTCTAAAAAGGGCTATTTAGACAAAAAGGGTAAGATTGTCATTCCTATTCAATATGTCAATTCTAATAATTTTTACGAAGGTTTGGCTGCAGTGCAACTGGATTATGATAGTGGGTATGGCTATATTGATGAAACCGGAAAAATAGTCATTCCTATGAAATATGATTATGCTGCCAATTTCTCAGAGGGATTAAGTTTGGTTAAGTTAAATAAAAAAATTGGATTTATTGATAAAACTGGAAAGCAAATTGTCCCTTGTATTTATGAAGATGCTGATGAATTTGCCCATGGACTTGCCAGAGTATAATTAAACAATAAATATGGCTATATCAATTCATCCGGAAAGGTAGTTATTCCCATTATTTATGATAATGCATATAATTTTTATAAAGAAACTACAACAGTAGTTTTAGATGGTAAAAATTTAACTATTGATTTAAAAAGAGAATGTGTAGAATGTCCATTGGAAACCGTTCAAAAAATAAATGATAGGATAAACAACAAACCTAAAATTAAATATGAATCCATTGGCAAATTAAAGGAAGGCATAGTTTTAGCAAAATCGGCAAATGGATATGGATTTTTAGATAGTGTAGGAAAAATTGTTATTCCTTTTCAATATACAGAAGCAGGTTCTTTTAAAGATGGATTTGCCGTTGTTAAATCAAATGAGAAATATGGATTTATCAATAAAAACGGAGATCTTATTATTCCGTATAAATATGAAGCTGCTCAGAATTTTAATGAAGGCTTAGCTGCCGTAAAATTAAATGGCAAATGGGGTTTTATTAATCAATTTGATACGCTGGTGATACCAATAATCTATTATAAGGTTGGAGATTTTACTGAAGGCCTTGCCAAAGTCATGAATTTTAATGAGGGTAATTATATGAAATATGGGTTTGTGAACAAAACCGGGAAAATGGTTATTCCCCCAACTTATGATTTAGTTAATGATTTTTATTTTGGAAAAGCAAGCGTGAAAAATAAAGACAAATGGGGTTTTATTGATAAAACAGGAAAAGTAATTGTACCGCTTCAATTTAATTTAGTAGGTTATTTTAATGAAGGTCTAGCTTATGTAAAAGTAAATGAAAAGTTTGGCTATATTAACGAGTCCGGCTCTATGGTGATAACACCCATTTTTGATGATGCAAACAGTTTTGAAAATGGACTCGCTACGGTGAGGTTAGATGGGAGAACATCCATTATTAATAAAAAAGGAGAATATACAAATGGGCAAAGAGGTGCTGTTACGTTTTATGTTACTCAATATTCAGGTCTTCCTCTTTATATTAGGATGAATGGGATTACAAAAAAAGTGGAGAAGTATTATAATACAAGTGACAATGACCTAAAATGTTTAGACGATAGGGGGATTAGTTTTATACTACCTGCAGGTATATATACTTATACAACTTACTTTGGAAATGGCAAATCATTAAAGGCTGAAGGTAAAATAGTGGCAGGAGAATGTGCGTTTCAGAAAGTTCCTTTTTAGAACAACTAATTGAATATCAATATGTATTTTTGTGAAAATATAAAGTGGACAAGTCAGCAAAACCTTTCGGTTTTTATATTGGGTGTCCCAGTGCGGAACTCAGGAGAAGAATACTTTTTTCTTTAAATAGGGTTTGCTGTTAAACTCAATCAAAAGATATTTTTTAACATTTTTTATTTTATATAATATAATTTACTGATAAAAAACGCTTTAGAAGGATTTGGTATTTAATTATATTTTTGTTTTTAAAATATGACATAATCCTTCATTTTATTCTTCAAGACTTTGAAACGGTTTTATTACATTTGAGCTAATTTAGCTTTGCATTAAACTAGATGTTTTTTTCTTATAATCTATTGACAAACAAATATATAACAGTTAATCAGCAAGCCCTAAATACAAAAATTAATTTTTGAAAATTTTCTTCACTTTTCAAGCATCTCATCAACAAGCCTCATATGAACTATGATTTTTATGTAAAAGTTCAACCCATTGCCTATTGAGGTAATGGGTTGGTAATTGATAGATATACCGCTATTCAGTCGCTCTAATATCTAATACATATCATACAGCACTCTTGCTATATTCATTCTTAATGCTCCGTAAAAAATTAATGTTTTTGCTTGTGAAATATCATTTTTTGTAGCTTGAATGGCTGTTCCTCCGGCTTCTAAAAATATGTTTGGACGCAGCTCATAAGCAATATTTAAATTGCCTAAAACCGTATTAACTTTATCTCCAATTAGCATGGGGTAAGCAAGATTATCTCCCAAATATCTTGTGGTTGAAGTGCTTAATACCCCATTACCTAAATTTTCAAGACTACTAGGGTTGGTGCCTTGTTGGCTGTAAACTGCTCTGGCATTGATACTCAGCAAGGCAGTTGGTTGGTATTTTAGGTTGCCTATCCATTCGTAATAGTCATTGCCTAAAGGATGAGCGATGGGTTGGTTGTAATGGTTAAAACCACTGATACCGTTGGTAGGAGCAGCATAAGTAAAAGGTCGTGCCGCATTAAATTCTATTTGACCATCTAAATTGTTAAGCCCTGCTATATCATAATATTTAAGTCCCAATTGGAAAGCATATTGGTTTTTCCAATCCCCTTTACCTATTGTTTCAAAATTAACATGGTCGATAAAAGCTTGACCATATATTTGAATATCTTTTAGTGGGAGTGCCTTGAACTGTAAGCCCCAAGCGGTATTGGCTCTTGCAGTTGCTGACCCTTTTGTTAATGTTTGTAAGCCAATAACAGGAACAAACATTTTCCATGGTAGTGTGTTGTCATCCTTTCTGTAAACACTGCTTTCAAAGATTCCTAAACTAAATTTATTGCCAATTCTATAATTTAAAGTATGAATAGCTGCATATTTTTGTGGTCGAAGTGCATCTCCAGAGGTATTGTTCACGTCAATCTGTTCTAATAAAAGGCTTTCATAATCAAAGTCCTGCCATTTGCCTTTTAATTTTAAAAAGCTTGACGGCGCAGCATGATAATCATATACCAAGCTTCTAATTCCATAACCTATATGATGTTTGTCATAACCAAAAGTTGCGGTAATCTTATCTTGATATATCGGGAAATCGACATAGCCACGACCCCAAAAAATGTCATAATTTTTGCCTCTCTTTACTGCCATATCACTACCCGGAAACTGACCATTATGGCTATTAATCCAGTTTTCTACATAATTATGAACGCCTGCTTGTTCGTCACCAAGCATAGTATAAAAACCTATTTTGTCTGCAATTCTACCTCTTAATTCCAAGCCTCGGGTATTGGTAATTCTGTTACCTTCGTTAATGCCATAGGCTGTTTGAAGGTATAGAACAGGATTTACCACTAGAAAAAAATTATCAGTTTCTATATTTAAAAAATCTGTTTGTGTGCGATACAGTTTTTTTAAAATAGGTTTCTTAGAAGCCATAAACCCGGACTCGCCTGAGGCATTTTCATACCATTCTCCGCTTATAGCTATTGCTCTATTAATATTAAATTCTTCTATCTTGTTTTCGCCTAATTTGCCCACCTTAGACATACGGCTGTAGTCAGACAAAAAATTTACTAAATCCTTTCTAGAAATAGGTTTCATAGCTGAATTTAAGTGCTGGCTTATATTTCCCGTTTGTGCCTCAAGTTTTTCTACCAGATCTCCTTCTGGAGCATTTATATCTATATAGCTTGTTTGTGCGGAGGAATAACTACTGCCTATAAATATTAAGGCTAAGGCGTAAATAATATTTTTTTTGTAAAATTTTGTAATCATTACCATGAAAATAAAGAATGAAAAATTCATCTTGTTAGAAAGATGTTTACAAATGTATTAAAAACAATCAATATCTAAAACCTTTATACTTAAAATTTAAAATTATAGGTTATGCTTGGCAAAATTGGGAAAATGGAAACTTGCTTGATACTCACTTTGGTGCCTTGTTGCAAGCTGCCTTCAGTATCCACATAAAGTATGTAAGGGTTCATTCTGCTGTAAACATTGTAAATGGCGAAAGACCAAGTACCTTTTATTCTTTTTGTACTATTGCCTCTCGGAGTCCAGTTTAAAGATAAATCTAAGCGGTGATAAGGAAAAATTCGGTATTGGTTCATTTTAGAATAATCTTGCACCATAATTCCTCCCACAAAATAAAAACCGGTAGGTAAGGTAATGGCATTGCCCGAGCCAAAAACAAAGACAGCAGATGCATTTAGTTTTTTGTTAAATTCATAATTTGCCACTATAGAAAGGTCATGTCTGCGGTCATATTTTGCCGGGAAAGGCTGCCCGTCATTGAGCATTTTAAAATAACGGTTGGTCCAGGATAGGGTATAGCCTATCCATCCGGTAAATTTACCTTGTGTTTTATTGATGAAAAACTCAGCACCATAGGCTTTCCCTTCACCCACCACCAAGTCGTATTCTGGATCTTTATTGCTGGTAGGAGTATAACCTTCCCTGTATTCTAATTGGTTTTTCAATTCCTTGTAATATACTTCTACCGAGGTTTCTAGCTTATTGTCTAAAAAGTTTCTGAAATAACCTAAAGAGTATTGCCATGCTTTTTGGGGTTGTACAATAAGTGTACTGGGCATCCAAATGTCGGTAGGTAAGGTACTGCCATTGTTGGAAACCAAGTGGATGTATTGCATACTTCTGCCCACCGCAGCTTTTAAAGAGGTGTTGTCATTTAAAGTAAGCCTTCCGGATACCCTAGGTTCCCAACCCCCATAATTTTTCACCATTTGTCCTTTTGCATAGAGTGTGCTGTCTGTTTTGTTGCCATCGGCATCAAAGGTGTAATGGGTATAAGGACCAATATGTTGAAACATGGAGTAACGAACACCTGCATTTATTCTCAATTTTTTGCCTAAATCAAATTCATCATTAATGTAAATAGCAGATTCATGAGCATTTTTGATAAAAGGATTGTCAGTTTTAAATAAACTATCGCCACTTGAACCACTAATTTGACTTGGGATAAAAGTATGATAAGTGTAATTAATGCCACCTTTAAAGGCATGGCCAAAATCGGAATAATAATCCAAGTCCATTTTACCATTCCAGTCTCTGATACCGGAATTTAGTTTTATTTTCATTTGTTTTTGCCCACCGCTAAATTCAAAATCGTATTTATTGTAAATGGCAGAGGTGTTTAAAAACAGCTTATTGTTAAACTGATGGTTCCATCTTAAAGTCGTTGTGGCATTGCCCCAAGGTACTTTGACGTTAAAGTTTCCATTTTGGCTATTAAATGAAAAAATATCTTGACCAAAATAGCCACTTAAATAAATTCTGTCTTTTGGACCTAAAATATAATTAGCCTTTAAATTGGCATCATAGAAATAGTAACCGCTGCCTTTGGCATTACCTTTTATAAAAGGTTTGGTCAATACATCAATATAAGTTCTTCGCCCAGAAAGCATGAAAGAACCCTTGTTTTTTACTATCGGGCCTTGAAGTGTTAGTCTGGAAGAGATAAGACCTATCCCTCCTTCTCCCTCAAAGTTGTTCATGTTACCATCCTTCATTCTGACATCTAAAACCGATGATAGACGGCCACCATATTGAGCCGGTGGACTGCCTTTGATAAGATTTACATTCTTTATCGCATCAGAATTAAAAATAGAAAAGAATCCAAAAAGATGACCTGTGTTATACACTACTGCCTCATCTAAAACTACAAGGTTTTGGTCAGGGCCACCTCCTCGAACATAAAAACCTGATTGTCCTTCACCGGCAGATTGCACACCAGGCAACAATTGGATTGCTTTTAAAATGTCGGATTCGCCAAACACAACCGGTAATTTTTTTATTTTTTCTGTGGAGAGGGAAATCGATCCCATCTGAGTACTACTAACATTTCTATCTGCACGTTCAGAGCTGATGACTACTTCGTTTAATTCCTGGGAGGCAATTTCTTTTAGATCTATATTTATGGTAGTATCTTTTTGCAAATTGACATGAAATTCTGTGTTTTTGTAGCCCATAAAAGAATAGCTCAACGTGTATTTCCCGGGCTGTAAGGAATAGGAATAGAAACCATAATCATTGGTAACGGCACCATTGTCGGTTTCTTTTACATACAAAGCTGCACCCGGAAGGCTTTCTTTTGAACCTTTCTCTTTTATGTATCCACTTATGGTAACTTTCTTTTGAGCCAATGCCGGAAGGGCTATGGCAATCATTATTAAAACCGAAAATATGTGTTTTCTCATTGTCGTTCAAGCTAAAATCTGCTCAAAATTAGAGTATGTACCCTAAATTCCCAAGAATGATTTTAATTTTATATAACCGGTCTTGCTGATGGGTAAATTTTTGCCAGTGGTAAGGAGGAGGGTGTATTGCTCTTTCCCTAATAATTCTATTTTATGAATATAATTACTGTTCACTATAAAGGAGCGATGAATCCGTATAAATTGTTGTACCGGAAGCTGCTGCTCGATGCGGCTCATCGTTTGATTTTTTAGATAATATTTGTCTTTAGTTTGGATTTTTATGTAGTCATCTGAGGCTTCCACAAAAAGAATTTGTTCATTAGGAATAATTTTAATTTCACCTAGTTCTTTTACCACAACTCTTTGCGATTGTTCCAGCAAAAAAGGCAGTTGATGGAGCGGATTATTGATACTTTGAGGGGCTAAACTTAATTTGTCTTTAAGTTTTTCTATTGCTTGTTGCAATCTTTGCGGTTCTATGGGTTTTAATAAATAGTCGATGGCATTCACTTCAAAAGCTTGAACAGCATATTCATCAAAGGCTGTCGTGAAGATGGTTAGCGGTTTTTTGTCCAAAAGCTCCAGCATCTCAAAACCATTAATCTTTGGCATTTGTACATCTAAAAAAATACAATCTGGGTTTAAACTTTGAATAGCTTTTAATCCTTCAAAGCCATTGGCACATTGTGTTAGAATCTCAATGCCATCTATCTCCAATAGCATTTCCTGCAATATACTTCTTGCCAAATGCTCGTCATCAATAATAATACATTTTATCATTACGCTTAATTTTTTAGTATAGGTGTGAAGAATAGGTTTTAAAATTTATTTTTTGGAATTAATAGGTGAATAATGAAAATATCTAAATCTCCTTTTTTAAAACCGGGACTTTTTTCTGATTTTAATAAATCGTTTCGGGCATATAATAAAAACAGCCTTCTCGAGATGGCTTCTAATCCAAACCCTGTTCCTTTAGGCGTTACACTATTTTTGTCAAAAGGATTGGTTATTTCAAAGTCGTAATAGTATTCGGTTTCTTTCAAGATAATAGAAATGGTTACTTTATCTAAAGTGTCATACAATCCGTATTTAATTGCGTTTTCTAGTAGCGGTTGCAATAAAAATGGAGGAATGAATTTGTCCTTTAATGCCGATGGTATATCCTTAATGATTTCTAATCGGTCTCCAAAACGTATCTTTTCAATGTCTAAATAAAGCTCTAAAGATTCCATCTCTTCTTGTATAGAAATGGATTTGAGCTCTTCTTTCCTGATGGACAATCTAAGAAAAGAGGAAAGCTTTAATAACATGGCTCTCGCTTGTTTGGCATCGGTACTAATTAGAGAATTAATAGAATTAAGACTATTGAATAAAAAATGTGGATGCAGTTGCTGTCGTAGCTTAAAGAGTTCTGCTTCGTTTTTTAAGCTAAGAGCATCTTGTTCCATTAAAAGTTTCTGTTCCTGATTGTTGGTGGTTACTACAAAATAATGGAGGACACCCATAGAGACTAAGATAAGTAGTGCAATAAAAATTATTAAGTGAAACAATAAACTTTTATCGGTAATATCCCAAGGATTGTTGAAAAAATAAGAGATAAACCACTGCAAAGCATAAGCATATATTAATGCAAAAGCTATTTGCTTGATAATGATAAAGACAATTTGATGTCTTTGGACTATCATCAGGTTTTTTTGTACAGAGATAAAGTAAAACAAATACAAAAGACTATTAGCAATACCTACTAATTTCAAAGCTTTCAGGCCACTAAAACTATGAAACATATATAGAAGAAAAACCTCCATGGCACAGAGCAGCCCCAGCGAAAGGATGAGACCAAGGTTTAATTTCCATATAGTGAATGTCTGTTTCAAATGCCTTAATTAAATGTTTTTTATTTCTATGTTTCCAAAGACTACAGTTCCAGTAAGATATACTTTCCTCAAATCTCCTTCGGAATTGATGATGCGTCTCAGGTCTTCAACTGCCCCTAAAATTGTAGTCGCTTCGTTAATGATTTGCCAGTTTGCAGGCACCAATAATTCTATTTCTCCAAAAATAACGGTTGCATTAATTTGTATGTCCTGTGTTGTGTCGGCAGAGCGTAAATCTATTTCAACGCCGCCAAAAATTGAAACGACATTGCCACCTTTAAAGTTTTTTGATAGCACATTTCGCCTTTCTGAGCCAAATATATTTTGGATACGTAGCGTTTCTGCTGTATCGTAAAAGTTGGAACTGGTTTGTGAATCTTTGGCTTCTTCACTTTCCGATGTAATAGTAGAAGGTATTTGATGCTGTTCTCCAATATTGTTATTATTGAATTTTACTTTTTTATTTTGAATGATAAATATTCCTAGAAGTATCAATGCTAATGGGAAGAGGTAAGATGTTAAGCTTGAATCTAAACGATTTACTAATAAAAATATTCCTGCTGCTGTTAGGAAAACCCAACCGCCCATTTGAAATTTTCTGCGACTTCCTAAAAATAGTCCACCAATAATCATCAATAATGGGGCAGAGACTATATTGTCCAAGAAGGGAAAATATTTAGGTATAACAGTTTTTAGCAATAAGTAAACGCCGAAGATGATAATGACCATACCCCAAACTTTATTGTCGTTTGGTCGTTTCTCTTGGTTGGGCTGGGTTTGCCCTTCATAAGAATAATCTTTATTATAGTTGCCGGTATCTTTCATTTTTAATTTCTTTTAGTGATAATGAATAAACCAATAATAATTAGTCCAAAAGGGACTCCGTATGTAAAAATAGTCTTTGTATTCATAATATCATAATTACTTAATGCGATTAAGATGCCAATGATAATGAGAATAAGCCAACCTACACCATTAAAGTTTTTTTGGATGCCTAAATACAAGCCAAAAGCAATCATTAAAGAATGGATGCCATATAACCATTCCGGTAGTAAATCTTGGGTAGCAGGTATTTGTTTTAATAATAGGGCCGCACCCACAAGGATAAAAATCATGCCTTTGCCTATGGATTGCAAAAGCAGGTTTTTATTTTGAATAGGAGTCGCATCTGGATTGTTCATCTTCATCTTTTTTGTTGAGGTAAAGGTACTATAGGAACCTGCAATGTAAACTAAACCTTTCGGTGAACTGTGGTAAATATTCGGTGAATGAAGAAAGAATAAGAGATTGTAAATTAATTAAAAGTATGTTCTAGTAAAATATATAATGATGTTGAAAGAAATGGAACCTGTTTACACCTTAATGAGAATGATTATGAATTTCAGAAGCTTCTTGTTGATCGTAATGATGGTCATGACTAGCTCCCACCATTGTTAAAAATGCCAAAGCAATTGCAGTAAAGGTAGCCAGCCATTTTTTGAAAGAAATGCTGTGCAGTTTATTGCCACTTTCATAGAAAATAGTGGTGCCTATATGCAGAAATGACCCCGTTACTACTGCGATGATATAAGGAAGCATCTTAGCAAAACCATTCCATTCAATAGCATAATTATGAGTGATAAAACTGGAAAGCGGACTTAATAAGGAGAAAGCCGCTAAAAGTAAAAAGGCTTGCCATTTACTGTTTTTATTGGCGAGTAACAATGAGGCTATTACCATGGCTTCTGGCAGTTTGTGTAAGGCTATGGCTAAGTAAAGTGCTGGTACGGTTTGGTGGTCTTGATAAACAGCACCTAAGGGAATGCCCTCTGCAAAGGCATGAACGGTCATACCGATAATAACACTGATTATAGGTAATTGATGGTGGTGATGGTCGTGGCTATGATTATGACCATGTTCCAAACCATGAGTAAATTTTTGTAAAATCTGTTGTAAGAAAAAGCCAATCAGCATATATATGCCCATTTCAAAACCCATTTCAGAGGCCGACTCCGGAATTAAATGCAACATTGTTACACTGAGAAGATAAGCTCCTGAAAAAGTAAGCAACAAATGCAGTTTTTGTTCTGTCCAATTGCGGTAAACAATAGGGAAAAGTCCACCTAATAGGGTTACAAAAAACAGTAATATATTAAATGTTAGATTCATGAACCTGCAAAAATAACCAAATCGGTAAATTAAAAATCAGTAATTTTGAAGATTAATATTTTATTATGGGTTCGATAAGTTTGGGTGATGCCATAAAACAGGTAATGGAGAGCAGTGGTTGGAAAGCCAGAATGCAAGAGTTGAAGTTAAAAAAAGATTGGGAAACTATAGTGGGTAAGACTATTGCAAAATATGTCCAGTCCATTGTCCTAAGAGATGGCATTTTGACTGTCTTTACCACAGTAGCTCCCCTCAAGCAAGAATTACATTATGGTAAAGAGCAATTGAAACAAAATATAAATGAGTTTTATCAAGAGCAGATAGTAAAAGATATAATAATAAAATAAAAGCCACCATTAAAGGGTGGCTTTTATTATCTAATACATGTTAAGCTTTTTGGGCATCGTTATTGTCCTTGCTATCCGTTAAGTCTTTTATCTTATCAGAAGCTTGATCTTTTAGGTCTGCTAATTTACCTTTAGCTTTGTTAGCTAAATCTCCGGCTTTATCCTTAGCTGCATCCCAAGCATCTTCTGCTTTATCTTCTAAATCGTCTAATTTGTCTTCAATTTTATCGCTTAATTCATCGGCTTTGTCCTTCGCTGATTCCCAAGCTTGACTTGCTTTTTCTTTAGCTTTATCCCAAAAACTTTTTTCTTCGTTTTCCATTTTTTAATAATTGTTTGATGCTTATTGATATTTATGAATAAGCGGGTGAAAAAATAAATTTACACTACTAAATTAAGCTTTTTTGTCAAATAAATCATTTTCATTGTCTTTTTAACAAGCTTTTTTCAAAATCAGCTGAAAATTTAAAGCGGAATATTATTATGCTTTTTCTTAGGGAGCTTTACAACCTTGTTTTCTAGCATCTTAAATCCTTTGATCAATTTTTCTCTGGTTACTTCCGGCATAATAACTTCGTCTATAAAACCACGTGCGGCAGCACCGTAAGGGTTAGCAAATTTTTCCATGTATTCAATTTCTTTTTCTTTCCATTTCGCATCCCTATCCTCTGCTGCAGCTATTTCTTTTTTAAAGATGATTTCTGCGGCACCTTTAGCACCCATTACCGCAATTTCTGCAGTAGGCCAAGCATAATTCAAGTCGGCCCCAATGTGTTTTGAGTTCATTACGTCATAGGCACCACCATAAGCTTTTCTTGTGATGACGGTAACTTTTGGAACAGTAGCTTCACTTAATGCAAATAATAGTTTGGCACCATTGGTAATGATACCTCTCCATTCTTGATCAGTACCCGGCAAAAAGCCCGGAACATCTACTAATACCAATAAAGGAATATTGAAGCTATCACAAAACCGGACAAAACGTGCCGCTTTAACGGATGCGTTTATATCTAAAACACCTGCCATGCTTGCCGGTTGGTTGGCAACGATTCCGATGCTGCGTCCGGCTAATCTGGCGAAACCAACAACTATATTTTCAGCATATAATTTATGTACTTCCAAGAAGGAGTCTTCATCTACTATTTCTTCTATCACTTCTTTGATGTCATAAGGTTGATTAGCATTCTCTGGAACGATTTTGTTTAAGTTGCTTCTAAGCTCATTGCCTTGTTCATATTGATAAATAGGGGCATCATCTTCACAGTTTTGAGGCATATAGCTCAATAATTTTTTCAGGTATTCAATGGCTTCCAATTCATTTGAACAAGCAAAATGAGTAACTCCCGATTTTTCGGCATGAGTAATTGTACCTCCAAGTTCCTCGCTGGTTACCTCTTCGTGTGTTACCGTTTTTACTACGTTAGGGCCGGTAACAAACATATAGGAAGTGTTTTCTACCATTAAGGTAAAGTCGGTGATAGCAGGAGAATAAACGGCACCACCGGCACAAGGCCCCATGATGGCTGACAATTGTGGAACAACACCTGAGGCTTGAACATTTCTATAAAAAATATCGGCATAGCCTCCTAAAGAAACCACTCCTTCCTGGATTCTGGCACCACCACTATCATTGAGACCGATGATGGGTGCTCCATTTCTTACCGCCATATCCATTATTTTTACAATTTTTTCGGCATGAGTTTCAGATAAACTACCTCCAAAAACTGTAAAGTCTTGGGAGAAAACATAAACCAATCTGCCATTTACTTTACCATATCCGGTGATGACACCATCACCTAAATACTGTTCTGCCTCCATTCCGAAGTCTGAGCATCTGTGCTTTACTAGCATACCTATCTCTTCAAAACTTCCCTCATCCATTAATAACTGAATACGTTCTCTTGCAGTTAATTTCCCCTTGCTGTGTTGGCTATCTATTCTTTTTTGTCCTCCGCCTAAAAGGGCAGCTTGTCTATATTCATTTAAAATTTCTATCTTATTCATTAAATTAATGATTTTTTATTAATGGTTAAAAAAACTTGGCAAATTTAGTTAATTGAAATTGATTTGCATAAACAATTGCATAATTAGATGTAGGAGGTTTTTGTTTCGATTTTTTTATTTGAAAAAAGACAACGATGCCAAAAAATTTTGGAATTCACTGTGCAGGATTTGTAAAAAGATTTGAGTTTATTCGCAAATAAATCTTTCAATATTGACCCTCATCAGATTGTAGAAACTATGGATAGGGTTGCTGTTTTTAAAAAAAATCATAAAATATTTGGTTTTGTTGTTAAAATTCCCATAAATTTGGTCAATCAAAATAAGGGAACTAATGAAGAAACTATTATTACCTATTGCTATCGTAGCCATGGCTTCGGCTTCAGCAATAGCCCAAGAGAGAGTTGTACGGGGTCGTGTCGTTGACGCTGCCGGACAATCAATCCCTGGAGCCACAGTTGTTATTCAGGGGACAACAACAGGAACCGTAACTGACGATAACGGTAACTTTCAAATTTCGGTGCCCAGTAGCAACACCATTATTGTGATTTCATCTTTTGGGATGGATGATAAAGAAATGAATGTGGGTTCGGGTAGTGAAGACTTAACAGTTAGAATGGGAACCACAGATGGTGGCAATCAATTACAAGGCGTTGTGGTTACCGCTTTGGGTATCAAAAGGTCTGAAAGGTCTTTGGGCTATGCTACCCAACAAGTAAGTACCGACCAATTAGAAAATGCACGAGCCAATAATGTGGTGGAAGCCTTAGCGGGTAAAGTTGCCGGGGTAAGAATAAACCAACAGTCAGGTGGCGTTGGGGGATCTTCCAAAATTATTATCAGAGGAGCATCTTCATTTGATAAGGTAAGTTCTCCTTTATTTGTAATAGATGGAGTTCCAATAAGCAACTCCTCACAAGGCCCTTCTAATTCCGGAATTGGAGTAGATTATGGTAACCGTGCCTCAGACATTAACCCTGATGATATTGCTACTATGACCGTACTAAAAGGACCGGCTGCAACTGCACAATATGGTTCTTTAGCTAAAGATGGTGCAATTATTATTACTACAAAAAGAGGCTCAAAAAATTCTCCTCTATCCATAAATGTCAATTCTTCTTTGCGTTTTGAAAAGATTTTGGTAAAACCTCATCTTCAAGACCAATATGCTCAAGGAAGTTATGGTATTTATAACCTGAAGTTTTCTAACGGTTGGGGACCTAAAATATCCGATATGGCCGGAATTCAGGTAAAAGATTATTTAGGAAGAACCGGTGAATTGAAAGCTCATACCGATAATATTGACAATTTCTTCCAAACAGGTCGTACATCTATTAATGACATCTCTGTGGCTGGTGGAAATGCTCAAACAGATTATCGTATAGGATTCAATACCTTAAACAGCCGTGGAATTGTATTAAATCAAAATATAAACAGATATGGATTAAACTCTAATGTTGGATTCAAGTTTAACGATAAGTTTTCTTCTCGATTTACTATGAACTATGTGAACTCTAATTCTAATGGTCGTCCGGTTCAAAGTTCAAATAATCCAAATGTGCTTACTTCTTCTGTTTATGGTATTCCTATTACTGTTGACGTAAACGACTTAAAAGCTAATTATGTAGATAGTTTTGGCAATCAAAACTTCATGACCACAGATAAAACCGGTAATAACCCATTCTGGATTTTGAATAAGAATTTAAATGGAAATAAATTGAACCGTTTTTATGGAAGCACTCAATTTGAATATAAAGCCACAGATTGGCTGACTTTCTCTGAAAACTTCGGTTACGATATGTATATTGAAAACCGTTTGGGATATAATAGAAAAGGAACTGCCGGTGATTTATTAGGAAGCTATGTAGCTACCGATATATTCCAAAAACGATTTAATAATGACTTTATGGCTACCGCTCAAAAGGATATTAACAAAGATTGGTTTTTAAGAGCAATGGTAGGTACCAATTTATTAGATAGAAGAATAGATGCAAGTGGATTGGCAGGTACCAATTTCCTATTAGACGAGGGAGCGGGTATCTTTAGACCAGGTAATGTTCAAACAGCCGTAAGTACAAGAAGCTTTTCTAATTCCAGATTGGCAAGTATTTATGGAGAACTTTCAGCTTCTTACAGAGATTATTTATTCCTTACAGTTACCGGAAGAAATGACTGGTCATCTGCATTAGTTTATACAGGAAACTATTCCTATTTTTACCCTTCTGTATCTGGATCTTTTGTGTTTACAGAGTTGATGAAGGATAAAAGTATTTTGTCTTATGGTAAGCTAAGGGCAAGTTGGGCACAAGTAGGTTCAGATAACGATCCTTACTCTACTTTATTAACATATGACCCATTAACCTCTTTCTTTGTTCAATTCTCATTACCAGGGAATTTCCCATTCTTAGGAAATGGAGCCTTTGGACAGTCAAGAATTCAACCTACTGCTGATTTAAAACCGCAAATAGCTTCCTCTATAGAAGTGGGAACCGATTTGAGGTTTCTTGGTAATAAAATAGGATTAGATGTTAACTATTATAATACCAATACCAGAAATCAAATTATGAATATTACGGTACCTGCTTCTACAGGTTTCTTCGTAAAACAAATCAATGCTGGTTCTATCACCAACCGCGGATGGGAAGCCATGTTAAGAGTAAGTCCATTTGCTGATAATGAAAATGGATTTCAATGGGATTTCTTAGCTAACTTCTCTCGTAATAACCAAATTGTTAACGAGTTAGATGGTCAGTTGAAAGAGTATGCTGTTCAGTCTGGCTGGAGTGGGCTTCAGATTAAAGCTCCGGAAGGAGGAAGTTTTGGTCTTTTTGGAACAAAATGGAAGCGTACAGAAAATGGTGATTTTATAATAAACAAAAACACCGGTTTAAGAGAATTAGAATTGAACCAATTTATAGGAAAAGTAAATCCTGATTTTATGTTAGGTCTTTCCAATAACTTCTCATATAAAGGATTTAGATTAGGTACCTTAATTGATATTCGTCAAGGTGGTGTATTCTATTCTGGAACGGTTGCATCATTAAGAGGTTCAGGTATGGCTTATGAAACCATGGAAGGCAGGAATGGAACCTTTATTGACAAAGGTGTAAACGTGGATGCTGCTGGTAATGAAACACCAAATGTCACTCCTGTACAAAGTATGCAAGATTTTTGGTCTAGATATGCTGCTACTGCCAATACCGAAGGTAATGTTTTTGATGCCTCTTTCGTTAAGTTTAGAGAATTAACTTTCTCCTATGCTTTCCCTGAGAAATTCCGTCCATTTAATAAAGTAATAAAAGGATTAGAATTGGGATTTGAAGGTAGAAACTTATGGTTAATCAAATCACATGTTCCTCATGTAGATCCGGAAATGAGTTATTTTGGTGCGGGTTCTGTTGGTGATGGTGTTGAATTCAACAGTTTCCCATCAACTTCCTCCTATGGTGTAAATCTAAAAATAAAATTCTAAGAAGATGAAAAAACTAATAATATTAGCCTTAGGAGTTGCTACTTTAACTTCTTGTAAAAAGGCTTTCGAAAAGATAAATACCAATCCAAATGCCGCAGAATCTGCTTCCCCTGATTTATTGTTTAGTGGTGCATCTGTAAATTTAGGTTCTACTAGGGCCGGCGGAGATTTGTATGTTTCCTTAATTCTTGCTTCACAAACCGTTGCCTCAGGGGGTGATTTTGGATGGGGAGCCGATGACGTTTATGCCATTAGTCCTTATTCAACCGGAAATGTATGGAGAACGTATTATGTTAGTACAGGTGCCAACCTAAAAGAGGCCATTAAATTTGCTGAAAAAGCTAGTCCTGTAAAAAATGGGGCAATTGGCCAATCAAAAGTGTTATTGGCAGAAACTATGTATGAAGCAACCATGCTTTGGGGGGATGTGCCATTCTCAGAAGCTTGGAATACAACCGTTGCCTATCCAAAGTTTGACAAGCAAGAGGATGTTTTGAATGGAGTGTTGGGCTTATTGGATGAAGCCATTGTAAGTTTAAGCTCAGCAAATGCAGCCTCAACTACTATTACTAATTACGACTTGTTTTATAAAGGTGATGCCACTAAATGGTTGAAATTGGCAAACTCTTTGAAATTTAAAGTATTAATGACTATGGTGGATCAAGTGCCTTCAAAAGCAGCCGATTTACAAGCATTGTATGATGCAAATGGAATGATGACCGCAGCATCTGATAATTTCAAAATGCCATTTGGTACCAGTGAAGGAAATAAAAATCCTAAATATGCTATTTTAGAAAAATATGCAGGTGGATCCAACATCTTCTTCTTTGCAAATAATTCTGTAATTAACCCAATGATAGCGGATACAGATCCAAGATTAGATAAGTTTTTTGATTTAGGCCCTACGGGTACTGCTTTTCAAGGAGTGCCTTCAGAGGGTACTGCTGACGAAAACACTTCTACAGTAAGCATGCGGTTATATGCAGCTAATGCTCCGGAATATATTATGACCTATCAAGAATTATTATTCTTACAAGCCGAAGCTGCAAAGCGAGGTTTGATTACCGGTGGGCAGACATTAGCGGAGCAAAAATACCAGGAAGCTATTAAAGAGTCTTGTTTATTGGCAGGTGTAGATAATGGAGATGCTACAACTTTTGCTTCTTCTAAAGCTTTAGGTAGTCTAAGTGATATTTATTTGCAAAATTGGATAGATCAAATGGATCGTCCTTTGGAAGCATTTAATACTTGGAGAAGATCAGGAACTAAAGGTAATGAAACGCCTTCACTTCAAATACCTACCGGAGCCCCGGAGAATGGCTTGATGTATCGTTGGGAGTATCCTTTAGATAATGAAATTCTACCTAATGTCAATGCTCCTAAAGACAAAATTGAATATTATCTACAACAATGGTTTGACCTTTAAAAATAATAATCATGAAATTAAATAATGTAATAAAAATAGCGGGAGTAGCCGGAATATTGGTGATAGGATTGGCTGCTTGTAGTAAAAAATATCCGGGAGATTCTTACGATTTTTCTAAAACCGATAAGAAATACCTTAGAATGAAGGCTGGACAAAGCATCGAAATTAATGCCGAAATAGTAGATACCTTTGTAGTGGACGGAGGAGACACCTTGGCAGCCTATTATTATAAGCAAGATGAAAAGGATCCGGAAGTGTTATTAGAAACAAGAGAAGGTATTCCTAAGGCTTTAACTGTAGAAATCGAATTACAAACTCCAGCTGTTACCAGAACGATTCAAGGAGCAGTGCCTGCATTTTCTACCGCCGGAAAAAGTGTATTTACAATTAATGAAGCTGATTTTGGAGGTGAAGATGAAGTAGAGGGTACTCTAACTTTAAAATCTGCTTCCGGCTATGATATGGCAATTGGGTATCCAACTGCTACTTCTCAGGTTAAAGTAAAATTTATTGCCTATAAACCTAATGTAATCCATTTGGGTGACGGAGGAGGAAGTTAAAATTTATTTTTGTACTGAAAAATAAGATTTGAATATATGAAAAATAAATCATAACTTTGCATCCTATTTTTCACCAAAAGGAGGTATTTAAATGCTAATAATCGATTCTAAAGATTGCGAGAACATTGACAAAGCACTGAAGAAGTATAAAAGGAAATTCGAAAAATCTCGTACTATGGTTCAATTGCGTAAGCGTCAGCACTTTACTAAGCCCTCTGTAGAGCAGAGAGTTCAATTGCAGAAAGCGGCTTACCGTCAACAGATTCTTTCAGGAAAAGTTGAAATTTAATTTCTTTTCCTCAATCAATTCGACACAAGCAACAAAAGGTCTGGTTTTAATTAACCAGACCTTTTGTCATAAAATATCTATTGGAACTTTAATATTGTTTTTGTAAATTTACAGTTCAATCCAAAAAAGTGTTTTGGCTTTATGAGGGAAAGACAAATTGCAATGTTTCTTCAATATTTAAATTTTGAAAAAAGGATGTCGGAGCATACTTCTACAGCTTATTTTCACGATTTGGAACAGTTTTTCAATTACCTTGCCGGCACTTATGAATTGTTTGAACCTATTGCTGTTAAGGCTATCCATATACGTTCCTTTATCATTCATTTAAATGAATTGCACTATAAAACTACTGCCATTAAAAGGAAGATTTCAGCATTAAAAACATTTTTCAAGTTTTTGATTAAACAAGGTGTGCTTTCTGTAAGCCCAACCTTGTCCGTGCGAATTCCTAAGGAACAATCCTTGTTGCCCAATTATTTGGAACAAAATCAAAGCGAAAAATTGTTTGAGACCATAGTGTATCCCGAAGGCTTTGAGGGATTAACCCACCAATTGATTTTAGAATTATTGTATCAAACAGGAATCCGTCGGTTTGAGCTGATTAATCTTAAAGAAAGAGACATTGATTTTTTTCGAGATGAAATTGTTGTTTTAGGAAAGAGAAATAAAGAAAGGGCTATACCAATAGGAAAAGATTTAAAACAGCTTATAAAAAATTATTTAAAAGAAAAGAAAGAAAATATAGTATTTTCTCATGAAAATTTGCTTTCTTTGAATTCAGGAAAGCCATTGTATGATAATTATGTTTATAGGGTAGTTAAAAGGTATGTAAACAATGAGATTACTACTTTAAATAAACGAAGCCCACATATACTTAGACATACTTTTGCTACCCAGCTCACCAATAATGGTGCTCCAATAAGTGCCATTAAAGAATTATTAGGACACAGTAGCTTAGCTGCTACACAAATTTATACACATATGGATATAGAACACCTCAGAAAAGTTTACCAAAAAGCACACCCAAAAGCATAAAAATTATTTAAAAAATTATATTGTTTAACCAATTAAATGTTAAGAAAATGAACGTTCAAATTCAAGCGGTACATTTTGACCCAGACAAAAAATTGATAGACCACATCGAAAAAAAAGTTGAAAAGCTAAAAACCTTTCATGACCGAATAGTGAATGTGGAAGTTTCTCTAATATTAGAGCATGTGAATGAAAAATTAAACGACAAAGTAGTGCATATCAAAGTAAATGTCCCCAAAACATCTTTGTTTGCCAAAAACGAGTCAAAAGTGTTTGAGGAGTCTTTCGAATATGCGATAGAATCCATTATTACACAGTTGAAAAAACGAAAAGAAAAATTAACAGCATAATTTTTTGTTATTTCTTAAAAGAAAAGCCCAATTGCAGAAGCAATCGGGCTTTTACATTTCACCTAAAAACAAAAACAAAAAACACAATGAAAAATTAATATTCTTATTCTGCTCTTTTCTATAATAGACAACATAAGGATGAAAAAGGTTACAAAAAGAATTGTTAAATTCCATTTGTTTTATTTGTGAAGCCTTTTTGTCCAAAACAATAACACCAAACCAATAATGAAATATAGAGCCAGGCAAATGATAGCATTACGCATGTCGCCACTTATTTGTTCAATAAATGCAAAGCTGAACATCCCTAAAACTATAGACATTTTTTCTACTACATCGTAAAAACTGAAATAAGAGGTATTGTCAACAGTATCCATAGGTATCATTTTAGAATAGGTAGATCTACTCATAGATTGAATGCCACCCATGACCAAACCCACCAAAACAGCTAATCCCATAAACTGGTAATTATTTACGGTAAAATAAGCAAGAAAGCAAATCAATATCCAGATGATTACATTTAAAATTAAGACTTTTATATTCCCTATCTTTTGTGACAATTTTGCCATTAATATGGCTCCTAAAATAGCCACCAGTTGGATTAATAATATTATGGGTATTAAATCTGCAGCTTCCATATCCACCCATTGTCCTGACACCTTCTTTTTGATGACCTTACTTCCAAAAACAGCAGCAGCCAACATTACTGTTTGAACGCCCATGCTATAAAAAAAGAAAGCCATTAAATAAGTTTTCATTTTGGGCATCTTACTAATTTTGCCTGCTACATGCTTTAAGATACTGAAACTGGAATGAATCATTTCTTTTGGAGAAGTGGTAGGCTTTAAAGGATTATTATGTGCTTTGGAGGGTAGCGTTTTAAAAGGAATTAATGACCAAGCTAACCACCAAATACCCACAAAAAGAAAAGAAAACCTTGGTCCCCAACTCTCTTCTTGCCCAAACCAACTATCATAATTGAATACAAATAACAAACAAAATATTTGACAAATAACAGATCCAATATATCCAAAAGCAAAACCTTTAGCACTTAATTGGTCTTGCTCTTCTTTTGTGGCAATTTCCGGCAAATAAGCATTGTAAAACACCAAACTACCACAATAGCCTATAGCTGCTATTATAGAAAGAATAATGCCCAGTTCTAAAGTGTCTTTTTTAAAGAAGAACAAACCCATGCAAGCCATAGAACCTATGATGGTAAAGAAACGCATATAGTTTTTCTTATTCCCTTTGCTGTCTGCTAGGGAAGAAAGAATGGGTGAAAGGAGGGTAATGATGAAATACGCAAATGCTAAAGCATAATTTAGTAAGGAAGTATTGATAATTTCCCAGCCAAAGAAGGAGACCTTGTCCTCTTTAAGTATATTTTTGGTAACTGCCACATAATATATTGGAAATATTGTTGAGGTAATTACCAAATTATAAGCAGAGTTTGCCCAGTCGAAAAATGCCCAAGCTCTATGTTGTTTTTTTTTAGTGTTTGAAGCGGTCGCTTTCTTCATTTCTTTTCTAATCTTACAAGGAACGAACTGCTTTTAAATCTTTTTTGGGTTGGCTCACTGCCCATAATCCTAGGAAGGTGATAAAGCCGTTTAAAATAATCAATTCAACCCCTATCTGATAGGAAGTGTATTTCCCTATAAAATAATGAATTAAATAAGTTAGTGCCGGGGCTATCAAGGTAACTGCAAGAATTGAATATTTTGTAATAATATTTCTCTTTGTAAATATGCCAAAGGCAAATAGACCTAATAATGGACCATAGGTATAGCCGGCAATTTCCATGATGAGATATACAATTCCTTTATTGTTAATCACTTTAAACAACATGATAAGTAAGAAAAAAATTAAAGTAAAAGTCAGGTGAACCCGCATTCTTATTTTCTTTTTCTGCTGCTCGCTCCATTCGTTTTTTTCTTTAATGCCCAATAAGTCCACACAAAAAGAGCTAGTAACTGCTGTTAAGGCACCATCAGCAGATGGGAACAATGCAGAAATTAAACCTATGCTAAAAATGATACTAATAATCATCGGGAAATGACCTTGTAAAGATAGTGCCGGAAATATATCATCACCCATGACATTGGCCCCTCCTTCATGTAAGAAGAAGCTGCCATCTCCATAAAAACCACCTTCTTTTTCAGCATACAAATACAATAACCCTCCCAAAAGCAAAAAGGCAAAGTTTACCAATAACAAAATGAAGGAGAAAGTAATCATATTCTTCTTTGCATTTTTTACATTATTGACAGAGATGTTTTTTTGCATCATTTCCTGGTCTAATCCAGTCATTGATATGGTAATGAAAGCACCTCCAAGAATAGTTTTAAGGAAAAACGTTTTAGAATTTGGATCCAAGTTAAATAGTCTTGCATAGCCTTTATCACCCAATTGGGTCATTGCCTGACCGACACTTAAATCCAACTTGCTTAAAATAAAACCAATACAAGCTATTAGGCTGATAATCATAAATGAGGTTTGCAAAGTATCGGTAAACACTATAGTTTTAACGCCTCCTTCAAAAGTGTACAGCAATACCATAAATAATAATATGGCAGCAGTAAGCCAAAAAGGAACGCCTAATGGTTCTAATAAGAATATTTGCAATACATTAATCACTAAGAATAGTCTTGCTGTTGCCCCGATAGCTCTTGATATTATGAAAAATATGGAGCCTACTTTATGTGCCTCAACATTAAATCTTTTTCCTAAATATGTATAGATAGATGTTAGGTTCATTCTGTAGTATAGTGGTAGCAAAATGGCTGCTACCACAAAATAGCCCAGAAAAAAGCCAATCACCAACATATAATATTCAAAAGCACCAAAAGGATAGGCTCCGGATGTCATCTTACCCACTGTTCCTGGTACTGATATAAAGGTAACGCCACTTAAAGAAGTGCCTATCATACCAAATGAAACTAACATCCAATTGCTGTTTCTATTACCAATAAAAAAGGAATCGTTATTTGAGTTTCTTGAAGTAAAATAAGCGACTACTAAAAGCAAAACAAAGTAGGCTATGACTATACTTAGTATTAAGGTTGTATTCATTTATGTTTTTTGAAAAATGAGTAAAGGTAAAAGTATTAGAGCCGATTAAAATCCAAACCCTATCCCAATAACAGGGTAAAGCATGCCAGAGTAAGGACTTTTTACATTATAAATATAGCCGGCTGTTGATGTTACCGTTTTTTGGGTTGAATTCTGTAAAACATCGTAATATACACCTAAGTAAAGAGCTGTTCGGTTGGCTATATGAGAGTAATATCCAGCCCCCACTAATAAAGTAGGCATAAAGAAGCCTAGTTTATCCTTCATTTTTCCATCTACATTAGCAGCAGGTAAGGTTCTACTCATGCTCATATAAGCTTGCTCAAACTGGGTTTGAAAATAAAAAGAGTTTAAAATGGAATATCGTGCCCAAATGGAAGGAGTAACAGAATGGTATCTTTCCGGATAAGACTCTTGACGACCACTTGCCAAATTGAAAAACTGGGTTGCATCCTTATAACTTTCATATAAGTAGCCTAAACTTAGTCCTGCGGTGAGGTTTGGAGTGATTTTATAACCAATAATTGGCGATGCTCCTAATTTGGTAGCTCCACCCCAAAACTGCAAGGTGCCCCAACCTCCATACACAAGTTTTTGCTTATCAAATCCTTTAGATTTTGGCTTGCTGCTTTTCCCGCCACTACTGTATTTTATTTGTGCGTTCAATCCTAAACTTAAACTACATAGTAGTAATATACCCACAATTTTTTTCATGAAATTAATTTTATAAACAACAAATGTACAATATAAATAAAAAATGAAATGCTGTTTTTATTGCATTCTAATTATTGAGCTGTGTTTAAAAGACTATTCAAAAATGTAATCAAAGCTTGAACGGCTTTGAAACGATGGCTGATGGTGGCTTTTAGAGTTTCTGGCAATTCTCCAAATGTTTTTTGATAGCCTTCCGGGATAAAAATAGGGTCATAGCCAAATCCATTGTCACCTTGCTGTACTAATGCTATGGAACCCCTACATTTACCTTCAAAAAAATAATCTTTATCCAAGCCTTTCAAGCAAATTACAGTCTGGTAAAATGCCGAACGGTTTGTCTGACCTTCCAAGTCTTTTAAAAGTTTTAAGGTATTATTTGTGTCATTTGAAGGGATGCCTGCATACCTTGCACTAAAAGCACCTGGAGCTCCGTTTAAAGCATCCACCACCAAGCCACTATCTTCTGCAAAGGTGATGATGCCGGTTTTTTCAAAAACATAAGTTGCTTTTGCGGCTGCATTTAATTCAAATGTATCATAAGGTTCCGGAATGTCCTCAGTAATTCCGGCTTCCAATAAAGAAATGATTTCAATATTTGAAGGAAGCATTTCCTTAATTTCTTTTATTTTATGTTTGTTATTAGAGGCTAAAATTATTTTATTGAATTTCATTTATCTTTTATTTTGCTAAAAAGCGATAGAGTGTTGCTATTCTTGGTCTTAGGGTTAAATGTACTTGAAATAGCCCACAGTGCTCATGCTTTGTCTTGATGTAAAAAATTTTTATTTCAAATTTTTAGGGCTATCCTTCCTATTTAAATTATTTATTTTTTATAATAGGGTTTTAAGCATTTATTCCAAAAGTCTGCTTTTAATTGTTGGTTGTTCATTATTACCTGTATAGCATCTGCTAACACTAGCATTCTATTATTGATAGGCATGAAGCTATAAGGGAAAATATTATAATGGATAGCAATATCTTTAGGTGCAATTCCGAAAAGGAAAATTTCTTTGATGTTTTTTGATTTCAATATTTCAGACCATGGAATGAGCTCTTGACTGATAAGAATTTCATTGTTAAAAAAGCCACAAGCATTGAAAATTTTTAAAATATTGCTTTCGTTTTCTGCTTGATTCTGGTTAGGGAGCATAAAAATCAATACTTTTTTATCTTCTAATGCTGAAAGGTCTAAAGAATACTTGCTTTCAGAGGCAATAATAATCTTTTCATTTTCAAAAATCGAGATAGGAAATTGTTCTAACATGGTACAAAATTATCCAAAATAGTTAAGTATTTAGGATAGTGTAAGAAGATTTTTTCTTATGTTTCAGACAAAAAGCTTACTTTTGCCTATCTTTTAACGAGTTGTTAGTGAAAAATTTGTATAATAAACTAACAATGAATCAAAAATAATAAAATGAATATTAAAATCACAGAGACCACGAATAGCCATTTTCATGAATTAAAAAAGAGTGAATTAAAGTTTGGAAAAGAGCATACGGATCATATGCTTATTTGCGATTATAAAAATGGACAATGGGGTACTCCTGAAATAGTTCCTTTTGGTGATATTTCCATAAGCCCTGCACTTTCTGCCTTGCATTATGGTCAGTCTATTTTTGAAGGTATTAAAGCTTATAGACAACCCAATGGTGGATCTGCAATTTTCAGACCCGAAAAGAATTTTGAACGCTTTAATAAATCTGCTTACAGAATGGATATGCCCGAAATATCTAAAGAAATTTTTGTGGAGGGTATGGCAGAGCTTATCAAATTAGATGACCGTTGGATACCAAATGAGGATGAGACCTCTTTATATATCCGTCCATTTATGTTTGCAACTGATGGCTTTTTAGGGGTGAAAACTTCTGATGATTATCGTTTTATGATTATCAATAGCCCGGCAGGTCCTTATTACAGTCATCCTATGAGTATTTTTGTTCAATCTCAATTTGTGAGAGCGGTAAAAGGCGGTATCGGCTTTACAAAAGCAGCAGGAAACTATGGTGCTTCTATGTTCCCAACTTCTGATGTAAAGAGAAAAGGATATGATCAAATTCTTTGGACAGATGCTTTTGAGCATAAATATGTGCAAGAAATAGGAACGATGAATGTGTTTTTTATCATTGATGGTAAAGCTGTTACTCCTGATTTAAATGCTGGTACTATACTTGCTGGTGTAACTCGTGATAGTGTTATTGCCTTGTTGAAAGATAATGGAATTACAGTAGAAGAGCGTCCGATAAGTATCGAAGAATTAGAAGAAGCTTTCAAAGCGGGCAAGCTGGAAGAGGCTTTTGGTACCGGTACGGCAGCTTCAATGTCATTAATTCAAGACTTAACTTATAATGATTTTAAAATGACCTTGAAACCGGCAGCTGAATTCCCAATCTCAAATAAAATCAAAAAACAATTGGATGATATCCGCTACGGAAGAGCTACCGATAAATTTAATTGGTTACATAAAGTAAAGTAAAAACAAATTAGTATTAATATTAAGAGCAAGTGGTTAAAATATCTACTTGCTCTTTTTTTATTATTTGAAAGTCTTCCACTTCTAAGCTAAATTAATTGTAAAAATAAATAGAGCAATCGAATTTTGATTTTACAAGAATTTAGAATCTTATTCTATTCGATGTTTTTTTTAACAACTTTTCCTTCGGAGGAATTTTTTCCTTTTTCCAATTCTTAAAATTTGTACTTTTGAGAATTATTGGAAATTCTTAGGATGTTATTCAAATCTTTTTTACAACAACTTCAAAAATATCAATGGAATAATAAGAAAATTATTCTTGCTGTTAGTGGGGGGCTTGACAGTTTGTGTCTGGCACAATTATTTTTAGAGGCTAAGCAATATTTTAAAAAAGGCCCCAAAGGCTTGGCTGGATTTGATTTTGTAATAGCTCATTGCAATTTTCAGCTTAGAGCGGCCGATTCAGATGCCGATGCTGCTTTGGTAAGTGCTTGGGCAGAAAAAAATGGAATTAAATATTTTCAAAATACTTTTGATACAAATGCTATCATTAAAACATCAGGCGATAATGTGCAAATAGTTGCCCGAAAGCTAAGGTATGATTGGTTTGAGGAGTTAAGAAAGGAGCTGGAGTTTGATTTTATTGCAACGGCACATCACCTTCAAGACAGTGTGGAAACCTTGTTGATGAACTTTTTTAAAGGTACCGGTATCTTGGGCTTACATGGTATTCTTCCGCAACAAAATAATATTATTCGTCCGCTTTTGCCTTTTGAAAAAGAAGCACTGATGGAATACGCCCAAAAAAATAATATTCAATGGAGAGAAGATGTTTCCAACCAAAAAACAGATTATTTAAGAAATCAAGTTCGATTGGAATTATTGCCAAAAATTGAAAGTGTTTTTCCAAAGGCTACCAAAGCATTATATGAAAACAGTTTGCGTTTTGCAGAGGTCGAAATTCTTTATCGGCAAGCAGTGGAACACCACAGAAAAAAATTGTTGGAACAAAGAGCTAATGAGTATTATGTTGCCATTAACAAACTTAAACATTGTGTGCCTTTAGCCACCATTTGTCTAGAACTTTTTAAGCCTTTTGGTCTGCATGCCGCACAGCTAACAGATGTTTTGCAACTTTTGGAAAGCGAATCAGGAAAATATATTCAACTGCCGGAATGGAAAATAATCAAAAATAGAAATTTCTTGATTTTGGCAAAAAATGAAATCCGGGAGAGCGGTCATATCCTGATTGAAAAGGAAGATAAATTTAAGGAACATAAAGATTTTACTCTGAAAATTAAATTGGTAAAAAGTCTTCCACCTTCAAAGCAAATTGGTGAAGGGGATTTGTTTGTAGATATGGATTTATTAAATTTTCCATTGGTTTTGCGTCCTTGGAGCAGTGGTGACTATTTTTACCCTTTGGGAATGAACAGAAAAAAGAAAAAAGTGAAGAAATTACTGATTGACCAAAAAATGCCTATTCATGAAAAAGAAAAAGTTTGGTTGATAGAAAGTAGCCAAAAAATAATTGGAATTTGTGGCATCATAGCTGATGAAAGATTTAAAGTGATGCCAAAGACAAAAGAAATTTTACATTTACATTTTGAAAGAAAATAATCCATGACAATCCCAGAATTATTTCATATTTACCAACAGTTTCCTTCTGTACAAACGGATAGCCGAAAAGTTAAATCAGGCGATTTGTTTTTTGCACTCAAAGGAGAAAACTTTGATGGCAATAAATTTGCCGCACAAGCTTTAAATGATGGAGCAGCATTTGCAATTATTGACAATGCAGCATACGCTTTTAACGAGCAATGCCTTCTTGTAGAAGATGTTTTAGTCACCTTGCAACAATTGGCATTACATCATCGCAGGCAGTTTAATATTCCGTTTATTGCCATTACCGGCTCCAATGGGAAGACTACAACTAAAGAATTGCTACATCAGGTTTTGGCAACAAAATATATCACCTATGCTACCGAAGGCAATCTGAACAATCATATAGGTGTGCCATTAACCCTGTTGAAAATAAAACAGGATGCACAAATGGCTATAGTTGAAATGGGAGCCAACCATCAAAAAGAAATTGAGTTTTATTGCACCATTGTAGAGCCGGATTTTGCCTTAATTACCAACGTAGGTAAGGCTCATTTGGAAGGCTTTGGAGGCTTGGAAGGCGTGAAGAAAGGTAAGGGGGAATTGTATGATTTTATCCGTAATCATGATGGTAGTATTTTTATCAATACCGATTTAGATTATCTGGATGAGATGGCAAAGGGTATTGCCAAAAGAATTACTTATGGCAGTGCCAATGCTCAAATTATTGGGAGAATCTTACATCAAGACGATTTTTTGAAATTTATGGTCTTGAGTTCCGGCTTGGAGACGGTGATTCAAACGCAACTGGTTGGCGATTATAATTTCCCTAATGCTCTGGCAGCAATTGCAGTAGGTAATTATTTTGATATTGATATTGATAGCATTAAAATAGCCATTGAAGCCTATACCCCTTCTAACAGCCGGTCTCAATTGCTGAGTAAGGGGAGCAATACGCTTATCTTGGATGCGTATAATGCCAATCCTTCCAGTATGAAATTGGCTATTGAAAATATATCAAAAATTCAAACTATCAAAACTAAATGGTTGCTGTTGGGAGCTATGAAAGAAATGGGAGCAAGTAGTGGTGTAGAGCATCAGGCATTAGTTGACTTGGTACTGCGATTGCAATTGGAGCATGTAATACTTGTAGGTAAAGAATTTGATGAGGTCCAACATTCTTTTTTGCATTTTGGAAATTCAGTATTGGCAAAAGAATGGCTTTTAGAGCATAAAATAGAAGATGCTATCGTTTTAATAAAAGGTTCAAGAGGTTCAAAGATGGAAGAAGTGCTTACTGCTTTTGATTAAAATTGCATATTATGAATCCTGATGTTACAGAATGGATAGGTTATTTTGCCATGGTAATGCTGGTGGTTTCCTTTATCCCTAAACAATTAAAATTGATCCGAATACTTAACCTTATCGGCTGTATTGCTTTTGTGGTCTATGGGGTGTTTTTAGGTTGGACGATTCCGATTATTGTATCTAATGGCTTAGTTGCAATAATACAAGTAGTACATTTGGCAAAAACTAAAAAAGAGAAAACCCAATAGTTTATATTTAATTCAAAAATAGTATCTTTACAAAATGAATCTATTTTTTCTAAAAATGAAAGCGGCTTATTTCTTTTTTGGCTTGTTGCTATTAACTTCATTTAGCATTCAGGCTCAACCTTTATCTGCTTTTGTAAACTTTCAAAATCAATTTCAGGTATGGGACAATACTATTGAAAGAAAAATTGAATCTTTAGTACCTGTAAAATATGATATAGGAAGGATAGCCATCCCTTATATTGACAATAATAGTAACTTTAAAATTTATTATAAAGGTGGAGTGCAGCAATTGAATGAAGGTTTTACCAATGATTTTGTGCCTACTGATAATTTGGTGGCTTATAGAAACCAGAATATTTTACACGTTTGGGAACAAGGAAAAGTTACCAAACTTTCAAATTATGTTACCAATTATGCAGTAGGCGATAGTTTGGTCTTGTTTTATGATAATATTTATTCAACTTATAAAGCATATTATCAAGGTAATGTTTTTGATATTGAAACCTTTTTAGCAGCCAGAAATATTAGTAATTCCAATGGGAAAGCTATTTTTGACGGTCAAAGTATTGCCAGTGGTCAATTGCCTGTACTGAAAGTGTCAGACAATATTGCTGCTTTTATCAATTATGCCGAACGTTTTAAGATTTTTTATCATGGGCAACTTTTAGAGCAAGAACAATATTTGGTAGCTAATTTTGATGTGGGTAGAAACACTGTTGCTTATGTGGATGCCAATCAAGCATTTAAAATTTTTCATGAAGGTAAGACAGAAGAAATTGAGGCCTTATCACCATCCAGCTATAAAACTGGAGATGATATCGTTGCCTATGTTTCCAATGATGGCTATTTTAAAATATATTATCAAGGAGAAGCTTTGGAGGTAGGCTATTTTACTCCCGATGAGTATTTGGTGGCAGATAATATCGTGGCTTTCAAAGATGCTGGTGGATATTTCAAAGTGTTTTACAAAGGGAAAATTTATACTTTAGATGCATTTTATCCCAACAATAGTTATAAGCTCTCCTATAATTCATTAGCTTATGTGTCTAATAATGGAATGATTAGAATGTTCAGTGACGGTAATGTGTATGATGTTACCAATGCCAGTGTATCAGAGTGGCGGTTGGATTATGATGTATTGCAATATCGTTTTGGCTCCAATATGTATAAAGTATTTTATAAAGGAAAAACTTATTAATAATAATTTAAATAATAAACAATGAAAAAATTACTCACGATTGGTATTTTAGCTGGCTTTACCATGCTGACAGCTTGCGATAAAACGAAGAAGGATGAAAAAGGCACTCTAAAATTTAATGTTAATAATGTGGTTGGTAATGAGGTAATGGCATTAACTAGTGGTAATTATACCAATCAAGCTGGAAATAGTTTTACTATTAGCCGTTATGCTTATTATTTAAGCAATTTTGAATTGATTAAAGAAGATGGGAGCTCCTATAAAATACCTGAATCTTATATTTTGGTAAATGAGTCTGAACCGGAAACCAAATCATTTTCATTCTCTGAAATTCCAAGTGGAGCATATACAAAGTTGAGATTGGTTTTGGGTGTAGATAGCACTAGAAATGTAAGTGGTGCTCAGACAGGAGCTTTAGATCCTATTCATGGGATGTTCTGGGATTGGAATACAGGATACATCATGGCTAAAATGGAGGGCTATTCTCCTCAGTCCGGAGGGCCAAGCAATTTGCTTTCTTTCCATCTTGGTGGGTTTTCAGGGCAGTATTCTTCAGTTAAAACGGTAGAGTTTCCTTTGAATCCAACATTAAATATTAGTGGAAATGCAAATCCAACCATTACTCTACAATCTGATGTTTTAAAATGGTTTGAAGGCTTTCCTTCTACAGATTTTTCAACCACTTTTTCTGTAATGAGTATTGGGGCCACTTCTTACGAGATGTCCGAAAGGTATAAAAACCATTTGAGTGTAAAGCAAGTCGAAAATTAATTTTAAGTATTCAGTAGGAGAGGTGTTTTTGTGTACTCTCCTACTGTTTTTTTGATAAAAATTTCAGTTTATTATTACAGATTTTGAAATTTTTAGTTTTTATAAAAAATTACAATTCATGAAACAATCCGGATATTACGTCATTACCGGAGCTGCCGGCTTTATTGCTAGCGTGTTAGTAGGTTATTTAAATACTTTAGGATTTGAGAATCTTATATTGGTAGATGATTTTTCACATGTCGAGAAAAGTAAAAATCTTATCGATAAAAAATACGCCTTTAAAGTGCATCGAGATCAATTAATGGAATGGCTGGAGAGCCATGAACATCAAATAAATGGGGTGTTTCATTTAGGTGCTAGGACTGATACCACATTAATGGATGTACAGATTTTTAAAATCCTAAACCTAAGGTATTCTCGTGCCGTTTGGGAGTATTGCTCAGAGCAACAAATACCTTTGGTTTATGCTTCTTCTGCTGCTACCTATGGAGATGGAACTTTAGGCTACAAAGACGATGAAACTTTGATACCACAATTAAAACCATTAAATCCTTATGGCATTTCCAAGCAGAAATTTGATATTTGGGCTTTAGAACAAAAAGAACAACCTCCATTTTGGGCAGGCTTAAAGTTTTTTAATGTTTATGGCCCTAATGAATACCATAAAGGAAGAATGGCTTCGGTGATACTTCATGCCTTTAATAAGCTTCCTAAAAATAATAATAAAATAACACTGTTCCGTTCTCATCATCCGGACTATAAAGATGGAGGACAAATGCGAGACTTTATCTATGTATTTGATGTGGTTAAAGTGTGTGTGTGGCTTATGGAGCATCAACCCAAAAATGGAATTTATAATTTGGGTACCGGAAAAGCCAGAACTTTTAAAGATTTAGCAAATTGTGTTTTTGATGCAATTAATTTGAAGCCACAAATCGAATATATAGATACCCCCGAAGATATTAGAGATAATTACCAATATTTTACGGAAGCTGATATGCAAAAACTAATAACTTTAGGTTATTCCGAACCCTTTGTGAGTTTGGAAGATGGAGTGAAAGATTATGTGAATAATTTTTTGAAGGAACAGAAATATTATTAAAACTCTTTTGACAAGGGCATTGTTCCTTTCTTCAGCTGTAAAATTTTTTTCAAAAAGGAATATTTTTTGTTTAAACATTAAGCTGTGAAAAAATAAATTATTAATCTTCATTTTTTCACAGCTTAATGAAATACTTTAACCTACTTTATCCTACCAAACCATTTTTCAATAAATATTCAGCTATTTGAACTGCATTAGTAGCTGCACCCTTTCTTAGATTATCGGCAACTATCCAGCAGTTAAGTCCGGAAGTTAAGGTTTCGTCTCTTCTTAATCTACCTACCCATACTTCATTGGTGCCAAAGGCTCGCAAAGGAGTAGGATATTCGTTTTGGCTGGTATTGTCCAAAACTTTTATTCCTTCAGAATGTTCAAGAATAGACTTGATTTCTGTTAAATCAAAATCCTTTTCAAACGCTATGTTTACGCTCTCGCTATGGCCACCCATTACCGGAACACGGACAGTAGTGGCGGTTACTTTTATGTTAGCATCATTTAATATTTTTTGGGTTTCCAAAATCATTTTTGTTTCCTCTTTTGTGTAACCATTTTCCAGAAAAACATCAATATGAGGAATGACATTCATGTCGATTGGATGTGGGTAAAAAGGCTGTGCAACCTTGCCGTTTTTTCTTTCTTCTAGCAGGTGATCTACTCCTTTTTGTCCGCTTCCTGTAACCGATTGGTAAGTGCTCACTACGACTCTTTTTATACCAAATTTTTTGTGTAATGGGCTTAATACCATTACCATTTGTATGGTAGAGCAATTAGGGTTGGCTATCACCTTGTCAGCTTTAGTAAGGGTTGCTCCGTTTACTTCCGGAACTATCAATTTTTTGTTGGGGTCCATACGCCATGCAGAGGAGTTGTCTATTACGAAGCAGCCTTGAGCAGCAAATTTTTCTGCCCATTCCAATGAGGTACTGCCTCCTGCCGAGAATAAGGCTATATCCGGTTTTAAAGCTAATCCTTCTTCTATGGTTACTACCTTATATTCTTTGTTCTGAAATTGAATTGATTTGCCTGCTGATCTCTCAGATGCTATGGGTATTAAAACTTCAACCGGGAAGTTTCGCTCTGCCAATATTTGTAACATAGTACTACCTACTAATCCTGTTGCACCTACGACTGCTATTTTCATTTTGTTTTTATTAAAAGCTTGTTATTTTAAGAATGCAAAGGTAATTCAATTGTGAATATACTTCCTTTGCCTATATTACTTTCTACCTTAATTTGTCCTTTATGGTTATCGACTATGGTCTTTACATAACTTAGACCCAAACCAAAACCTTTGATATCATGAATGTTTCCGGTATGAGCACGATAAAATTTTTCAAAAATTTTAGATTGGGTTTCTTTACTCATTCCAATGCCGTTATCCTTAATCTTTATGATTAAATGGGTTTTGGTATTGCTGGTGCTTACTTCTAATTCTACCTTGTCTTTAGAGTATTTTACAGCATTATCCATGAGGTTGTAAATAATGTTTGAAAAATGAACTTCATCACCAAGGATGGTATGTTTTTCTGCATTAAGATGAGTGGTCAAGTTGCCGTTTCTTTGGGCTACTTGAATAGTAAAAGTGTCCACCATCTTATTGATTACTTCATGAACATCTATTGATTGAAGATTAAGTTTTAATTCATTACGGTCAATCTGTGCAGCCTGTAAAATAGTTTCTACTTGCTTATTCATTCTTTTGTTTTCAGACTTGATAATGCCTGCATAATAATTCAGCATATCTTTATTGTTTTGTACCTTTTCCATGGATAAAGCATCAGATGCCAAAGAAATTGTGGCCAATGGAGTTTTAAATTCATGGGTCATGTTATTGATAAAGTCTGATTTTATTTCTGAAAGTTTCTTTTGGTTAAACATGGTTCTCAAGGTAACTGCAAAAGCAGTAATAATAATAATCGAAAACAAGGTAGCAGAGGCAAACATCCAAGAGGAGCGTTGATAAATATAATTATTGGGCTCTTCAATGTAAAGATGAATCATATAGCCATTTTCTGATGCTCTTAGGTTATAAGAGCCTTCAAACATTCCGGTATTAAAATTCGGAGAATAACTTTCTAAGCCAATTATTTGATGGGTGATACAATATGCAAATGGTAATTTTATTTTTTCTTCATCCAAATGTGTCCTTATTATTTTTTCAATTTCTTCCGGTTTTAAAAAGTGCACATTATTCCAGAGCCTGTTATTGAAAGTTTGAAAAAATGGGTCAATTTCTGCCGGAAATCTATTGGGATTAAGTCCGTTTAGTTCTCCTAGCCGGTTGGTAATATCTTTTACTGATTTTACCAAAACATTGCTCACTTCAAGATTGTAACGCATTCTTTGTACTTCCAAGTTGGATTTTGCCCAGTTGAATTGAATAAACATTAGCCCCAATAACGATAAGCAAATTAATACGATGATGAGTGTGAAATTCTTTTTCAAATAATATCTTTTTTGCCTTGACAAAGTTATAAACGAATATCCACAATTCCATATTATTTGTAAGAGTAGAAAAATTGGCTATTTATTTATAATTGTCATTATTTTTTATGAAATGGTTTTATTCAGCTAACTTAGCATTAATTGTTTTATAAAAAAAGATGCAAAAAAACAGATTACAATTTGAACACAGTCCATACCTATTACAACATGCCGAGAATCCTGTAGATTGGTATCCTTGGGGTGAAGCCGCATTTGAGAAAGCAAAAGCAGAGCATAAGCCTGTTTTAGTGAGTATTGGTTATGCCGCTTGTCATTGGTGTCATGTGATGGAAAAAGAAAGTTTTGAAGATGTGGACACTGCCACTTTTATGAATGCTCATTTCGTAAATATTAAGGTAGATAGAGAGGAACGCCCAGATGTGGACCAACTGTATATGGATGCTGTGCAGCTACTGACCGGGCAAGGAGGCTGGCCATTAAATGTTTTTCTTACTCCTGACAAGAAACCATTTTATGGAGGCACCTATTTCCCTTTACATAGTCATTACGGGCGACCCTCTTGGATGAAAATTTTAAATGCAATTCATGTGAGTTGGGAAGAGCAAAATGTTGAGATTCTGGAACAGACAGATTTAATACTTCAACATTTGCAACAGATAAACATACAGGAAAGGAAAACGGAAATATTGCCTTTTCAAAAAAAAGATTTTGATGCTATTGCCTCTAAGCTCTTAGATGATGCAGATGCCGTTAATGGTGGCTTTGGAGCTGCCCCAAAATTTTTACAGACATTCAGCCTTCGATTCTTATTAGAATATTATTTTGCCACTCAAGAACAGGATGCTTTGCAGCAAGTGTTGTTTTCATTAGATAAAATGATTGCAGGTGGAATTTATGATCAGTTAGGAGGGGGTATAGCTCGTTATAGTACCGATAAAGAATGGTTGGTGCCACACTTTGAAAAAATGCTTTATGATAATGCCTTATTCTTGGAAGTGCTTGCTGATGCCTATCTTATAAGTGGTAAACAAGCGTATGCAAACGTGATAGAGCAGACCATTGCTTTTTGTAAGAGCTCATTGAGTAAAGAAGGCTCGGGTATTGGCTTCTACAGTTCTTTGGATGCCGATAGCGAAGGCGAAGAGGGTAAGTTTTATGTTTGGGACGAACAGGAAATTCTACCTTTGCTATCCAAGAAATATGAACAAAAAATAAAAGAATATTGGGATATTTCAGCTGAGGGAAATTGGGAAGGTAAAACTATTCTAAATTATAGCAATATCGATAAAGACTGGATTACAGAGACCTTGAAAGAACTTCCGGATTTCTTTATTGAATTAGAAGAAGTCAAAACAAAATTATGCTCCGTTCGATCACAAAGGGTTGCTCCTAGATTAGATAATAAGATTTTGTTGTCTTGGAATGCCTTAATGGTAGTGGCTTTGGTTAAATGTGCACAGGCGTTGGATCGTCCTGATTGGTTAGAATTAGCAAAACAAAATATGGACTTTTTATTAGAAAAGTTTTTCGATGGAAAAGATTGGTATAGAAGTTTAATTTTTGATAATGTAAAGATAAGAGCCACATTAGAAGATATGGCTTATTTGATAAAAGCCTTGTTGGTATTAGGAGAGCAAAGTATTAACTATGAATATATCCTGAAAGCTGCCAGCCTTTTGGAATGGGTCAATTTGAATTTTAGTGATGAAACAAAATGTTTTTATTATTTCTCATCAAAAACCCAAGAAGATATTTTAGTACGGAAAATAGATACTTATGATGGTGTCATCCCTTCTGTGAATGCAGTGATGGCAGAAAATCTTTTGATATTAAGCAAATGGTTAGAACAAGAAGCATTACAAGAAAGGTGTAATGCAATGTTGGCCTCTATGTCCTCTAAGGCGAAGCATTATCCGGGTAGTTTTGCTTATTGTTGCAGTGTATTATTAAGAAATAGGATGCAACAAACTTTAGTAGTGGATAAAGACTTTGAGATATCGACACAAATGATAGGGCAGTATCTGCCATTTTTAATTCTTGCACATAATGAAAAAAGAAAAGATAAAGGTATTGCTCTAATACACAAGGAATATAAAGAAGGTTTTAAATACTATTTATGCAATCAGCAAAGTTGTGAAGCCCCTACAAATGACCTTAATAAAATAATTTTTAAAATAAAAATTGAAAAAATGTTGGAATAGTTTTAAAAATAGCTTTATTTAGCCCTTTAATTGGAAGTTGATTTGATTTTTTTGTTATTTTTTGGCTAAAAATCAAATCTAAATTAAAAAGTTTTAAGATTTTTTTAGAAAATATTTGATTTCTTAACTTTTTTTTCGATATTTGGAAATTGGTTTAAGAAAATATTTACAATTTACAGGCTGAAATGATTGTCAATAAAGCATCTTGTAAAATTAGACGTTTGAAAATCAAGAAAAGTTAGTAAGAATTAATTAATGTTTTGTGAAAAGCATTTTAAAATATAGTAGCAATAACAAAGAAAAATAAAAACAGATGAGAAAACACTCCTTGAGTATTGCCGTTGGTGCTCTTTTGTTAGCCAGTTGTGGGAAGCCGGGCTCACAAGGACAACTTGTAGGCGATTTTAACACTCATGCAAATTATAAGGTTCCTACTCCGGTTGGAATGGCATGGGTACCGCCTGGTTATCTGAGAACTGGATATAGTGATCAGGATGTCAACAATGCTTTGGATGCAGAAGTAAGAAATGTACAGATGCTTGGATTCTATATGGATGCCACAGAAATTACCAATGCAGAGTATCGTCAATTTACCAATTGGGTAAGAGATTCTATCGCTCATACACAATTGCAACATTTTGCCGATAACGATGATGGTAGCCAAAGTATTGACTGGAAACAAAAAATAAATTGGAAAGATTCTGATGTTCAAGATCAACTATTAAATTTATTTATTCCTGCCGAACAATCTGGATGGGGTAAAAAAGAATTTGATAATTCTAAGTTGGTTTATAAATTTAATTTCTTCGATTATGAAGAAGCCGCATTGAATCCGGAAAAACCAAGAAGTTCTTTTGTATATCCTAAGAGTATAGGTGTTTATCCTGATACAGCTGTTTGGATCAGACAGTTTAATTATTCCAATAATGAACCTATTGCAAAACATTATAATTCCAGTCCTGTATTTAATGAATATCCGGTTGTAGGCGTAAATTACTTCCAGGCAAAAGCTATGGCTCATTGGAGAACACAATTATGGAAAACCGATAGAGAAAAACGCAAGTTATATTTTGAAGGAACTTTTGACTTGCCTTCAGAATCTCAATGGGAATGGGCAGCAAGAGGGGGAAGAGAATTATCTCCATATCCATGGGGCGGTCCTTATGTAGCAAATAAAAAAGGATGTTACTTAGCCAACTTTAAACCAGGTCGTGGTGATTATGCTGCAGATGGCGGTATTTATACCACACGTGCCGATGCTTACTGGCCTAATGATTATGGCTTGTATAATATGTCCGGTAACGTGGCAGAATGGACAACCTCGGTTTATACCGTTAGTGCTTATGACAGAAATTTCTTGTCAGATATGAATCCAGATATCAGATTAAAAATTAGTAATAACGACCCTCAATTTATGAGAAGAATGGTGGTTAAAGGTGGAAGCTGGAGAGACCCGGCACCTTTTATCCAAATTCAAAATAGAGATTGGGAATTTGCTGATACGGCAAAAGCGTATATAGGTTTTAGGATGATTTATCAAAGAGTAGGTGAAGCAATAGGAGTAAATCAACCAAGAGTAGGTAAAAAATAATTTAAAAATTTTTAAAAGCAAAAATTCAAAGGAATGAAGTCAATATTAATGTTTTTCGAAACAACACGTGGTAAATATATTAAGAACTTAATCATCGGTATCGGTGCGTCAGTGGTAATGATTGGTGCCTTGTTCAAATTGGAACACAAGCCAGGAGCGAGTGTCATGTTGACAATAGGTTTGATGACCGAGGCCTTTATCTTCTTAATTCTTGGTTTGTTACCCCCACATAAAGACTACTACTGGGAGCGTTACTATCCTAACTTGGATGAAAATCCGGAAGTGGAAGGTTATAAAAAAGGTGTAAAATTTGTTCCTCCTGCAGCACCATTAGGTTTAAGTGGTGGCGGTGGTTCTGGTGCTACTTCTGCTTTAGATAAATTAATGGAAGATTCCGGATTGAAAGAAGAATACTTTAAAACATTAAAATCTAACTTCGATAAGTTTGGTAATACCGTTTCTCAAATGAAAGATGTTACTGATGTTACTGCCGCTACTGGAGAATTCTCTCAAAGTGCAAGAGAAGCAGCTGGTTCTTTAAGTCAAATGAAAGCTACTTTTGCAGGTGCAATTGGAACGATGCAATCATTTAATGAAGCTTCAGAAGATACTTCTAAATTCCATGCTCAAGTACAAGTACTTTCTAAAAATTTGGGTACCTTGAATCAAATTTATGAAGTGGAATTACAAGATGCCAATAGTCATCTTAAATCCTTAAATAAATTTTATGGAACTCTGGCAAATGCTTCAGAAGCAATGGCAAGTACAGCTCAAGATGCAACATCTGTAAAAGACCAGATTGCTTCTTTAAATAAGAATTTAACATCTTTGAACAGTATTTATGGCAATATGTTGTCTGCAATGCAAGGAAGATAATATTCATGGAAGATAAGTTTTTTAAGAAACATTTTGAGTGTAAATTAATTTTAGAATATTTAAAAGAAAGAATAGATGTCAATTCCTAAGGAACCGCGGTCGCTCATGATCCAGATGATGTATATAGTGCTAACGGCTATGTTGGCATTAAACGTTACGAGGGAAGTTCTAGATGCGTTCAGCACAATTAATACAAGTATCGAAAAGTCGAATGATGGCTTGAAGGAAAAAAACCTTCGAACTTATGAATCATTTGACCATATAGCTGATAAAAATCCTGACTTACAAAGAAGGAAGGATTCTCTATACCCTATTGCTTTAAAAGTAAAAGAAGAGTCTGCCAAGATGATTGACTACCTTGAAGGATGGAAGCAAGAAATGGTTAAGCATGGTGGAGGATGGGTAGAAGAACATGGAGAGAAGAAAGTAAAAATGATGGACAATATCGACATCTCTTCTAATTTGTTTGTAGAACAAAAGAAAGGGTTGGAAGTAAAACAACATATAACCGGTTTTATTGATAATATTTTAAATACTGCTGGTGGGAATGATAAGGAAAGATTGAAGAATCAATTGCCTTTACAAATGGAAGATAAACCAAAAACAGATAATAATCCTACTGGTGATTGGTCTTTTGGAACTTTCCATAATATCCCAGTTATTGCTGCTATTACCTTGTTTTCTAAATGGCAATCTGACGTTCGTAACTCAGAGGCTATGATGGTGGAACATTTAATGTCTCAAGTTGGAGATGATGAGTTACAACCCGATGTTATTAAGTTTAATGCATTTATGGCTGTTGCCACTCCAAATATTAGTTATGCCTTAGCAGGTGACGAGATAACTGCTACGGTTGCTATGGCTGCTTATGATAAAACTATTAATCCTCAAGTGACCTCAAATGTTGGTGCGATAACTGTAAAAGATGGTGTTGGTACGATTAAGTTTAGAGCCTCCGGTACTGGGGTACAAACAGTAAGAGGTACTATTACAGTTCAAGGTAAAAATAATAAAAAAGAATCTCAACCATGGACATTTAATTACACTGTGGGTACTGCCGGGGCATCCTTACAGCTTGATAAGATGAATGTAATGTATATTGGTGTGGATAACCCGGTTACGATTTCAGCTTCTGGATACAATTTAAATGATGTGTCTTGGAATATGCCGGGTGCACAGATTACTTCTGCCGGTCCAGGTAAATATTTAGTAAAAGTTGACAAACCTAATTATCAAGGTATTGAGTATTCTGTTAATGCTAAAAGCAAGACAGGTGCTACCGTACAAGTTGCTAAAGGATTAATTCGTGTAAAACCTATTCCTCCTCCAATCATTAAATTTGGTAAATTAGCAGGTTCTGGTTCTATGGGTACAGGTGAGATTAGAGCTCAATTAGGTTTAGCTGCTGTTCTTGAAAACTTCGACTTTGAATATAAATATTTGGTTACTTCCTATAATATGATTTTAATTCCTAAAGGATCAGATATGGCTGAACCAGTTGCAGGTAGAGGATATCTATTCTCAAATACACCAAGTGCCAAGAATTTATTGGACAAAGCTAAACCTGGGGATAGAATTATCTTTGAAAATATTAGAATTAAAGGAGATGCTGAGGCAGAAAAACCTGCATTAGGTAGTATTTCTATCCTTGTTAGATAAAATAATTTTTTAATAAAAAAAAGAAAATTAAGGTAATATGAAACACCTTTTAAAATATACCACTGCTTTTGGATTATTGATGATGACCCATCAGGCTATGGCTCAGGGTGGTGCAATGAATAATGATAGGGCTAATACAGAACCCGCAAAAAAGGAATATGTTAATACTGAATGGCTTCCTTCTTTGGTACCTGATGGAATGATAGATAGGGTTCAGGACCGTTCTGTTAAAGTGCTTACTTGGAATGATATCCGTGAGAACGACATTGCCTTCAAAAGAAGATTCTGGAAACGTATTGATATTCATGAAAAGCAAAACATGCCTTTTATTTATCCTGGTGATGAATATTCAGGTGGTGGTGCCTTTATTGAGATTTTAATCGATGCAATTAAAAGAGGAAAAATCAGAGCTTTTCAAGATGATAGATTTACAACTGTGTTGGATTTTGATCAAGTAAAGAGCAAATTAAATACTGAATCTTCTGCCGAGGTTATTGATCCCATTACTGGTGAGTCTCGAATAGAAACCGTTCATAACACTTTTAACCCTGACGACGTTGCTATGTATCAAGTTCAAGAAGATTGGATTTTTGATCGTAACGTAGGAAGAATGGTGCCACGTTTGCGTGCTCTTACCGCTAATATCATGCAAAAAGATGAGGATGGTAATTTTAGAAACTGGGTACCTTTGTTCACAGTTTACTATCCTGAAGCACGTCCTATTTTAGCACAATATGAGGTTTACAATCCACAAAATGATGTACACCGTATTTCTTGGACAGATTATTTGGATAAAATGATGTATAATGGTTACATTGTTAAATCTAGCTTTAATAATCCTACCGGTGAATTAAACAAGCCTGGATTTGATGGACTTATTCAAGGTCAAAATGAAATGAAAGACCTTATCCAAAAAGAAATTGATATGTGGGAACTTTAATTGTTCTTAAAAAGTGGAGTGTTATGCTCCACTTTTTTTATTTAAATTTATTAAACCTTTTAATAAATTCCCCCCAAATGGGGGATTTTTTATTTTTTAAATTCGCCTATCTTTGCTAAAATTTTATTTTAAACCATATAAATAATATGAAGCGTTTTCTCTTGTCCGTGTCATTATTAACAGCTGCAACTTTTGCTGCTAAGGCACAAAACATTAAATTTACAGAGTATGATTTGCCTAACGGCTTACATGTAATTTTACATGAAGATCATAATACTCCTATTGTAAATGTATCTGTAATGTACCATGTGGGTTCTAAAAATGAAGACCCTAAACGTACCGGTTTTGCCCACTTCTTTGAACATTTGATGTTTGAAGGTACTCAAAATATTGAGCGTGGCGAATATTTTAAAATGATACAGGCAAATGGTGGGGTGTTGAATGCAAATACTTCCCAAGACCGTACCTATTACTTTCAAACTATGCCTTCTAATCAAGAAGAATTAGCCCTTTGGATGGAGTCTGAAAGGATGTTGCATGCAAAAATTGATAGTACGGGAATTGAAACCCAACGTAAGGTGGTAAAAGAAGAAAAAAAGCAAAGTTATGATAATAGACCTTATGGCCATTTAATGGAAGTCGTTTTTAAAAATGCTTACACTCAACATCCTTATAATTGGATGCCTATTGGTTCTGCCCAATATATTGACGAGGCCAAAGAGAGTGAGTTTATGGATTTTTACAAAACATTTTACGTACCAAATAATGCAGTATTAGTGGTTGCGGGCGATATCAACCCACAGCAAACTAAAAAATGGATAGAAAAATATTTTGGAGGTATCAAAAAAGGTACCGGTGTCATTCCAAGACCAAATGTAAAAGAACCTGCTTTTGGAAAAGAGAAAGTAGCCTACTATTATGATGAAGTACCTTTCCCAGCCGTTATTGTGGGTTATCATATTCCAAAAATTGGTTCTGATGATGCTTATGCAATGGAAATATTAAATAAAATACTTTCAGGTGGTGCCAGCTCCAGATTACAAGTAGAATTAGTAGATAAACAACAAAAATCTTTAGGTGTAGGTGCTTTTAATTTTCCTTTAGAAGATGATCCAGGGTTGTCTATGCTTTTTGGTATTGCCAATAAAGGTGTAGATGCCAAAGATTTATTAAAAGCTATGGATGCCGAAGTTGAAAAAGTGAGAACACAGCCTATTTCTAAAGCTGAATTTGAAAAAGTACAAACACAAGTAGAAACCAGCTTTGCAGAGCAAAATGCAAAAATTGCCGGTGTTGCCGAAAACTTAGCGACTTCTTATACTTATTTTAAAAATACTAATTTGGTAAATACCGAATTGAAAAAGTATCAAAATGTTACTTTAGCCGATGTAGAAAGAGTAGCTAAAAAATATTTAGATCCTAATAATAGGTTGGTGGTTTATTATTTGCCTAAATCTGAAGAAAATAAAGGAAAATAATTCTGTTCCAATTTAATTAATTTTTTTTAAACAATAATTTTTAAAGATCCTTCCGTACTATTCGGAATTCAAAATATATAAAATGAAAAAGATCATATTATCATTTGCCGCCTTAGCATTAGTTACCGGTAGCTATGCCCAAAATTTTGACAGAAGTATCCGCCCTAAAGCGGGTCCTGCTCCGGAAATTAAATTGGCAGACCCTCAAACATTTACACTTCCTAATGGATTGAAAGTGTTTGTTGTCGAAAATCATAACACTCCAATAGTTTCCTATTCTTTTCAATTTGATGTGGATCCTATCATCCCTGATGGGAAAGAGGGCTTAGATGAATTTATAGGCTCCTTGATGACTTCTGGAACAAAGAAAATGAATAAACAGCAGTTTGACGAGGCTACCGATGAAATTGGGGCTACACTTGCTGCTAGTGGTGCAGGTTTATATGGCAAGTCTATGACTAAACATCAAAACCGCTTATTACAATTAATGGCTGATGCCTTAATGAATGCAGACTTTAAACAAGCAGAATTAGACAAACTTAAAAAGCAAAGCAAAGCAGGCTTAGAGCAAAGTAAAACAGAGCCTGATGCTATGTTGGGTAATGTGTCTAAAGTGCTTAATTATGGAAAACATCATCCTTATGCAGAACTTACCACAGATGCTTCCATTGATAATGTTACTTTGAAAGATTGTAATAATTATTATTCCACTTATTATCGTCCTAATGTAGCCTATTTGGCTGTAGTAGGAGATATTACCGTAGCAGAGGCAAAAGCATTGGTAACTAAATATTTTGGAGCTTGGAAGAAAGGAACTGTACCTACAGCAACTTTTCCTGCCGTTACTTTCCCTACAAAAACTACTGTTGATTTTGTTCCAAGAGAAAATTCTGTTCAAAGTGTAATTGGTATTACTTATCCTTTAAATTTAAAACCCGGAGATCCTGATGTGATTAAAACCAGAATGTTGAACGAAATATTGGGTGGAAGTGGTACCGGACGTTTATTTTTAAACTTACGTGAAAAACATGGATGGACTTATGGTTCTTATTCTTCTTTTGATAATGATAGAGTTATTGGTCATTTCCAAGCTTATGCAAAAGCAAGAAATGTGGTTACAGATTCGTCTGTAAACGAAATACTTGCTGAAATGAGAAGAATACGTGACGAAAAAGTGGATGAGAAGACCTTGCAAGACATGAAAAACTATGTAAATGGTACTTTTGCCATAGGATTGGAAAGTCCACAAACCATTGCTAGATATGCTATTAATGTAGATCTTTATAAAATGCCAAAAGACTATTATAAGAATTACCTTAAAAACGTAAATGCAGTTACCGTTAACGATATTCAGGCTACTGCCCAAAAGTATATCAAACCGGATGCAGCAAGAATTATTGTTGTAGGTGATAAAGATGAGGCCCTAAAACTACAACGTTTTGCATCAGATGGCACTATTCATTATTATGACAATTATGGCAACCCTATTGCCGCTCCTACTACTGCAAAGGCTGATGAGAGTGTAAGTGTGGCTACTATCATGCAACAATATGTAGATGCTATTGGTGGTAAAGCAGCTGTAGAAGGATTGACTTCTTTAAGTTCATCAGCTTCTATGTCTGTTCAAGGACAAGAATTATTAATAGTAGAAAATATCGTTAGTCCGGACAAGTATTCTATGAGTATCAATGCAGGTGCTATGGGAGAAGTTCAAAGAATTACTGTAAATGGAAAAACCGGTAAAATGAGTGGTATGGGTCAATCTCAGGATATCCCTGAGCAAATGTTGGGTCAATACCTTGAAAAAGCGAACTTACAAAGCCCAATAGAAGCTTCTGAATATTCAAAATATACTTTAAAAGGTATAGAGCAAGTTGAGGGTAAAGATTGTTATGTTTTAGAAAAGAAAGCAGATGGAGAAAAAACCGTAGCTTACTATGATAAAAACAGTCATCTTTTGGTGAAAGTGGTAACTACTGATGAGGCATCCGGACAATCTCAAACAGCTGTAATGAGTGACTATAAAGAGGTTAAAGGTGGTAATGGCTATAAAGCCCCTACAAAAATGAAAGTACAATCTCCACAAGGAGCCATGGAAGTTATTGTAAATAAAATAGAGGCCAATAAAAAAATAAAAGAGAGCGAGTTTAAATAAACTAAACTGATAATAAACTTTTAAAAGCAGGTCATATTTTTGACCTGCTTTTTTTAATGGAATTATTAATGCTTAACGATTTCTTTCAGAATGCCTCCGGAAGCTTCCTTAATGGTATTGGTAAACACAAATGCAGTAGGGTCAATACTATAAATGATACGTTTTAGCTTTCTTACTTCCAATCGGGTAACTACTGTAAAAATAATATCACATGCCTCACTTAATTCGAATGAATCTTTTTTAAAGCCACGTTCGCCTTTATAAAGGGTAATCCCTTTATCCATCTTCATCACTAGTGCATCTTTTATCTGCTCGCTCTTACCTGAAATGATGGTAACTCCTGTATATGCTTCTATACCTTCGATGACATATTTAGTGGTTTGGCTGGCTATAAAATAAGTGAGCATCGCATAGAGTGCCACTTCAACATTCATATAAAATGCTGCAATAATAAATATTATGATATTTAAACCCAATATTATTTCAGTAATGGTAAACCCTGTCCGTTCCATAGTGAAGAGTGCCAAGACCTCTATTCCATCAAATGCACCGCCACCTCTCATACAAAGCCCAATTCCTAAGCCCAGGAAGAAACCACCAAATGCAGCCACCAAGACCTTATCATGTACTATTTCCGGGAAAGGTATGAATTTTAAACAAAGGATAACACCGAGTACCGACAGGAAAGTATATAGTGCAAATTGTTTCCCGATTATTTTATAACCAATAAAAATAAAGGGTAAGTTCAATACAAATAAAACGATTCCCAATGGCCAATGTAGGGTTTCAAAAATCAGCAATGACATACCCGTTACACCTCCATCCAGAAAATGATTGGGTACCAAAAAACTCTTTAACCCAAAGCTTGCTGCTAAAATTCCTAAAGCCAAAAAAATAAAATCTTGAAGTAAAACTTCCCTCTTTTTATGCTGATTCATTATTTATGGTTGAGTTTTGATTTAATAATCTGAAGGTGTTCTTGTTTCTTTTGATTTCTTAACCTAATAGCAGTAGCAGTAAAATAATGATGAGAGTCGAAAAATTTCACTTGCAATTGATTCCAGTCATCTTCATTATACACTAATCCTACCATAGTAAGTTCATCAAAGAGTTGGTTACTGATTGAGAAAAAATCTTCCCTTCCCAAATAGTCTAAATCGGCATCTGCCAATATTTCTTCAAGATGATTGGTAGGTTGTTGAGGAATCTTTGTTGCCATAATCATTCCACAAATCCGTTCAATTTCCTCAGGATTGTACCCATAATCCGGCAAATACAACCTTGCAATTTCACAAGATTTCAGTTCATGATCTTTAGCTCCAAACAAGAAGCCCGAATCATGAAAAGCGGCGGCAGTTTTGAGCAGGATTAGTTCTTCACCATTTACACCCTCCTGCTTAGCTATATTAATAGTAGCGGACAGTACATCTTTCACATGATAGATACTGTGATAAGATAAATGTTTGGGTAATTCATTCCGTAATTTATTCAAGATAAATCTTTCAGCTGATTCGTAATTCATATTTATATTTTTTAAACAGTATAAAATTATATATTTTTATTTTTATTTTCTACAAAAAAACATTTCCAACATTCCCTTGTTTTGCTTTCCATTTGTCTGAACTGTGATTTTTTTGATTAAATGATGACTATGATTGGGCAACTTGTGCTACCTTTTCACTCACAAAATACATTTTCAACATCCCCTTGTTTTTGGCCTCTATTTCACCGCGATATTCAAAAGTAAAATCATCCTTCACTAATTGATAAGTGGTTTCTGAAATATTGACTTTACCGGCTTCGCTACTACTCTCCATTCTGGCTGCAATATTTACGGTGTCACCCCAGATGTCATAAGCAAACTTTTTGACGCCAACGATTCCTGCCACTACACTACCGGAATTGATACCGATGCGGATTTCGAAGACCCGTTCCTTTAACTTTCTTTGGGCTATAAAATCGCTGATTTCTAATGCAGCTTGTACTGTCTTTTGGGCGTGTGCTGGATTGGAAGTAGGAAGGCCACATGCTGCCATATACGCATCGCCTATAGTTTTAATTCTTTCCAAACCATTGCGTTCTATAATATTATCAAATGCAGTAAAACACTCGTTCAACTCCTGTACTAATTGCTGTGGTGTGAGTTGTTCTGATGTTTCGGTAAAGTTGACAAAATCGGTAAATAATACGGAAACTTCATCAAACAGCTTAGCCTGTATGTTGCCTTTCTCTTTAAGTTCTTCGGCAACTTCTTCAGGAAGGATATTTAGAAGTAGTGCATCAGATTTTTGCTTTTCGGCAGCTATGATTTGGGTAGATTTCTTTTGCCCCTTATAGCTTCTATAGATGACATAAGACAAAATTAAAAGTAGCAAAACGCCCCCCAGCCCCATAAAAGTATAGGCCTTCTGCTTTTCTAATTTTGCAGCTGCCAATTTTCTTACTTGTGCATTTTTGAGACTATCCGCCAATTGCTTCTTGTCAAACTCGTACTGCATACTTGCCTGAGTGAGCTTTTTGGTATTATCATCATTGAACATACTGTCTTTATAGACTGTGTATAGTTTGTAGTTTACTAAGGCTGTTTTGTAATTGCCCAAAGCACTGTCGGCCATAGCAATGCCAAGATAACTATTTCCTATTTCAGTTTTGGCTTTTATTGCTTTGCTTAAATCCAATCCTTTTAGATAAAAAGACTTTGCCTTCTTAGGATTATTCAATTTAAGGTATGCATTTCCGATAATATTATACCCACTAGCTATTCCACCTTTATCCCCCATTTCTTCAAGCGATATCATTGTAGAATCATAAATACTTAATGCTTCAGCATATTTTCCTTGTTTAAAATAAATCATTCCGATGCTACCCTTTGCATAAGCCCGCATCGACTTTTCTCCAATTTCTTCCGATATTTTTATTACTTTAGAATATTCATTAAAGGCTAGTGTGTCTTTACCTTGAGCTTGATATTCAGTCGCAAAATTGATATGGCAATTAGCTAATTGCATTTTGTTATTGATGGCTTCTGCAATTTTTAAAGCCGAAGAATAATATTCAATTGCTTTTTGATGGTTTTCTTGGGTAGCATAAATACGGCCGATATTGAGGTAACAAACGATAATATATTGTTTATCTTTTAACTCCTCTGCTATTTTTAACGCTGTAAAATTATTTTTTAAAGCCTCAGGAAAATTACCCTGCAAATTATTTAAACGCCCGATAATTAGATACATTCTAGAGAGCTGTTGCTTATCGCCTAATTTTTTATAAATAGAGAGTGCGAGTGTATTGCTTTTTTGAGCACCATTAATATCTCCTAAAATTGCTTTCACTTGCCCCATACCACTATAAGCAGCTGCTAACCTTTCTTCATTATTCTTTACTTGGGTGAGTGGTTTAATTGAGGCTTCATAATATTTTAAAGCTTGAGGATAATCAGCCATATCGTCATAGGTAATTCCAATATTAATATCAACACTGCCTTCCCAAAGCTTATTACCTGTTTCTTTAAATATCTCTAAGGCAGCAAATAAATTTTTTAAAGCATCTTCCGTTTTGTACAGATGGGCTTGTCCTGTTCCCATATTATTATAGGCCCTACCCAATCCATATTTATAACCGATTCTTTGTGCTAAATTCATTGCTTTTTGGGCATAAACGATACAAGTGTCGTTTTTATCCATTCTCCATCCTGCATGTTCACTCAAGCCATTGTAAATATTAACCAGAGTGGTGTCTGGTTGTGGGTGCAATAATTCGGTTCGCAAAGAGTCAACAAGGGCCTGCCCTTTTTTGGGTGGTGTTCCGGGCTTTTTTTCTGAGTTGCAGCCTAATGTAAGCCATAAAGCAGAAAATATTAAGATTATCCATAATTTTAGATTATTTTTTTTCATAGTTATAGATTTTTAAAATTTCTAAATTTTTATTTTCCACAAAAAACATTTCCACTTCACCTTGTTTTTGGCTTTCCATTTGTCTGAACTGTGATTTTTTTTTGATTAAATGATGACTATGATTGGGCAACTTGCGCTACCTTATCACTCACAAAATACATTTTCAACATCCCCTTGTTTTTGGCCTCTATTTCACCGC
>DAOMPL010000006.1:90494-97347 GCA_035444785.1 Edaphocola sp.
TGACTTTACCGGCTTCGCTACTACTCTCCATTCTGGCTGCAATATTTACGGTGTCGCCCCAGATGTCATAAGCGAACTTTTTGACGCCAACGATTCCTGCCACTACACTACCGGAATTGATACCGACACGTACATTAAAGCCACTATTTTCTATTTGTTGTAATTTAATAAATTCTATTATTTCTAAAGCCGCTTGAATGGTACATTTAGCATGGTTATTATTTTCGTTAGGCAAGCCACAAACAGCCAAATAGGCATCTCCAATAGTTTTTATTTTTTCTAAACCATATTTATCCATTATCTTATCAAAAGCGGTAAAGTATTGATTTAAATTTTGAATGAGTGTTTTAGGTGGCATATTCTCAACAGTTTTTGTAAAACTTACAAAATCAATTAAAATAACACTTACAGCATCGAATTGCCTTACCTGCACCTTCTTTTTCTCTTTCAATTCTTGTGCAACTTGACTTGGTAAAATATTAAGTAACAAAACTTCACTTTGATGTTTTTCTTTTTTTACCTTATTCCTTTGCTTGAAAATAGTGAAAGAAAACATACCCAAGCCTAAAAGTCCTATGATAAGTGAACTACTTATTATTCTAAATTGTTTATCTCTGTTTTCTTGATCTAACTGTGCTAGGGCTTCCTTCTTCTTGAAGTCTGAATTCATTTCCATTTGTATTGCTGCTTCACTTTTTGAAATTCTATCAAGACTATCTTTAACCTGAATATATTGGGAAAGATTTTGAAATGCAGCTTCATATTCCCCTTTAAAACTATCAATTATTGACTTGCCGAGATAGGCTTGTGATAATACCGATAACTCATTATCCTTTTTAGCATTGCTAATACTAGAATCAAAATGTTTTTGGGCAATATTCAAATAAGACTTTGTAGAGACGGCCTCATTAATACGAATCATTTGTAAATACCAATTGCCCAAATCATAATAAGAATCCACACTTCCGGATTTGATTTTCAACTCTAAAGCTAATCGTTTCTTGTATATAGACAAGGCATCTTGATAAAGTTGCCTGGCAGTACTTATGTCTCCTTTTTCCCAGGCAATTTGTGCTTTATTGAAATATATTTTTCCTATATAAGCATAAGTCCAGGCTATCCCCCAGGCAGGTCCTTTTTCGCCCAATGAATCATAGATAGCAATAGCGGTGTAATTGTAATTTAGAGCTTTGTCATATTGACCCTTTTCTATATAAATATCAGATATACAATTACTGATATAGGCAATTGTATTTGGATTATGTATGACTTTTGCTTTTTCAATTATTTCCTCGAAAAGGGATAAAGCTTTTTCTTTTTCTCCTTGTTGGTTGTAAATCATTCCAAGGATTGTTAAGACTTGATTAAGTTTATCAATATCGTTTAGTTTTTGATAGATATCTCTTGCTAAATAGGCATTCTTTAAAGCTTCTGAAAATACCGGTTGGATATGATAATAGAAACCGGCAATATTCTGATAGCAAAGGGCTTGAAGTGCTATTGGAGTTTCTGTATTAATTAAGGATTTAGCTTCTTGAAAATATTGTATTGCCTCTATTTTTTTTCGGGATTCGTAATAGTTACCAATGAGGAGTCTGGATTTTATCTGTGCTTCAGAATAATTAATTTGGTCAGCCATTTGAATTGCTTGTTTACCTAAAATCAAAATGGAATCATTATTGATGTTGGAGATGTGCTGAATGAAAAGATCTACACTTTCTTTTGTAATGGTACTATTAGAATTTAAGTTATTCTTTGTTTGGGCAAAGATAATTTTTTGGCTGCTCAACATTCCAAAAACAATCCATATTATATGTATAACCCAAACTTTCATGACACGATTTCAATTTTCTTTTTATTGACAAAATACATTTTCACTTCACCCTTCCCTTTGGCCGTAATGGCACCTCTTGGGAAAAAGCTGAATGCTTCTTGAGCCTTTTGATAGGTACTTTCACTGATATTAATCTTTCCCCGGATACTGTTTTGAGCCATACGGGCAGCCGTATTCACGGTGTCACCCCAAATATCATAAGCAAATTTTTTGATACCTATTATTCCTGCAATAAGACTTCCGCTATTGATGCCAATTTGAATATCAAAAACACTTTCATTTTTCTTTCTTTTCTCCATAAAATCTAAAATATCGAAGGCGGCTTGAATAGTTTTTTGTGCATGATTCGGATTGGAAGTTGGTAGGCCACAAACAGCCAAATAAGTAGTACCAATAGTTTTAATTTTTTCGAGTCCATTTTTTTCAATAATAGCATCAAAAGCAGAAAAACATTCATTTAATTCGTTGACGATTTGATGGGGATTAAGCGTCCTCATTTCTTCTGAATATTTATCAAAATCGGCAAACAAAACACTTACATCATTAAATTGTTGAGGTTCGGCCTTACCGTTTAATTTAAGCTCGTCCACAATTGCTTTAGGTAAAATATTCAATAATAATTTTTCATTAATTTGTTTTTCCTTTTTAAGTTTATTTCTTTGAGTATAGACCAGCCATGAAAACAAGAAGAAAGCACCAACTCCAATCATTAAAATATTTCTGATAATTTGCTGCTGTTTTCCTTTTTGCTCTTGTTTTGACTTATTAATAGCTTCTTTTGTGTCTAAAGCATATCTCATTTCTTTACGCAATACCTCATCCTTAATATTTTGACCATTTAGACTATCTCTTAATGTAATATATGTTCTACCATAACGATACGCAGATTGATAGTCTTTTAACTGTTCATAGGCAGGTATTAAAAAAGATAATACCGCCTGTTTTTGGTTAGGGTTTTTATAGGCTTCAGCCAAGGCTAAGGCTTGAAGTTCATAATTTACAGCTGTTTGAAACCTTTGGTTGGGTTGAATCCCAATTTTTTGAAGAATACTATCAGGAGCCACTTGAATTAAGTTACCCACATCTTTTAGATACAACATACTAGACCCAGAATCGCCCATTTTTTTATATAAGTCATTAGAAGCATTATGGTATTTAATAGCCATTAAATAATTACCTGACATTTGATAAATAAACGCAACATTAGCATAAACCATTGCCATGCTTTCTTTATCATGGTATAATTTATATATTTTGGAAGATTGTTCATAATAGGACAATGATTTATTTACATCAAGACTCATATACACATTTCCAATATTTGCTAAAACATCGGCTACACTTTTATTCTCTTTGAGAACTTTAAACATTTCTAATGCTGTATTGAGATATAACAAAGCATTTTTGCTGTCTTGGAGTAGATTATAGAACCTGCCTATTCTAGAATTGGCATAGGCTTCTAACAATTTTTCATCTGTTTTAATACTAAGGTCTAAAGCCTTTTGATATTGTTGAAGTGCTTCAGGATTTTTGGACAATTGAATGTACAAATCTCCAATTTGGAGATAGCATTTTATGCTAATTTCAAAATAATTTAGACTATTAGAAATAACTATAGCTTGTCTATAAAACTCTATTGCCAAACTCAAATTACTGTTGCTCTGTTCCACATTCCCAAGGTTAAACAAAGCAACAGCTTCTATTTTCTTATTTTGTAATTGTTTAGACAGTGTTTTTGCCTTTTGTGCATAAGACAAGGCAGAGTCTTTTTGATTGTTCCTAAGATAGGCATCACTTAGGCTATTGAAAACTGTGGCTTTCTCCAGGTCTGAAGAGGTAGTAGAAAGTTTCCTTTTGAGTTCTTCAACAGAAATAGCTTTTTGTGATTGACAATTAGCAATTAATGGATAACATACAAAAAATAGAAAAGACACAAGACATCGAATTGATTTATTCCCCATAGTGCTTAAAGGTTTAAAATTTAAGATATATGTAAATCAATGGGATTGCTTACGTCTTTAAATCAATCAGGTAAATTTCTCTAATTTTCTTCCATCAATTTTTTCAAGAAAGGATAGTTCATGCTATAGTATTACAAACCTTCAATTATAGAGGCTATTTCTTTAAAGGCATTTTCGTCCTTTATTACATATTCTAATGCTCCTTTTTGTATAGTCTGCAAGGCAATATTATATTGTTCTTGGTTGGAAAACATAATGATATGCGATTCTGGACATAATTTTCTAAGTGATTTTAATATTTCCATTCCATTAGCAGCATCTTTATTAACGGTATTGAGATAGTAGTCCAGAATGATAATATCGGGAGCTTCTTCTATCTTATCTAAGCACTCTTCACCTGTACTAAAAATACTTACTTTATGTGGAACTTCCCGTGTAATATAATCACTAAGGGTTTCTGTCAACATAGCATCATCATCAATAATGAAAATATTTTTGCGCTTTAACTGGCTCATTTGTGTTGTTTTTTTAGTATTAAAAAATATTATTTACGAGTTAAAAGGGTTTCTTTAGTTTTAGTTAATTCTATTTGTGAAATTACGATTAATTTTATTAATTCATTTGTTTTATTTGTAATAATACTAATGTCTGGTGTGTCAGTGCGACAATCTATTTCTATTGATAAACCCAATTCTTTTGCTTTTTGCATACCCATCATTACAAATTTCAACTTAAAACTATGCACTTGTGTGGCAATCTCTTGATAATTATTTTCAGATAAGGCTATGTTAAGAGTCATAATTAAATTTGGTGTTGCCTCTAAATACATGTCAATATATTTAAGAATTTTGTCCGGATTGTTAGCACAAAAATCCTTTAAATAGCTAAGGTCAGGTAAGTTTTCCGCATTTGAATTTTGGTGCTGCACTTTTTCTGAAGTTTTTAGATGCTCTTGAGTGGGATTTGTTTTTTCTGATTTTTCAATTTTGAAACCTAAATTTTTTGATATGGTGTTAAACAGTTGGTCTTGTCGAAATGGTTTAGGAATATAATCGTTCATGCCGGCATCCCTGCATTTATCCAAATCACTTCTGATTACACTTGCCGTGATGGCAATAATAGGAATGTCCTTTTTAGGTGATTTAAAATTAGACCTGATATATTTAGTAGCTTCACAGCCATCCATCTCCGGCATTTGTACATCCATTAGGATAATGTCAAAATTATTATTGTTTAATTGCTCTATGGCCTCTTTTCCATTAGTGGCTTCCTTGATACTTACATTAGCTTTAGACAAGAGGGTGTCATGACAAACAATTCTATTAATTTCATTGTCATCTACTAAAAGTATGCTTAGCCCATCTAAATGTTTAGCATCAAATAATTCTGGAGCGTCTTGGTTTTTTATATCTTCAAGGGTACCTTTTGGAAATGATAATTCAAAAGAGAAAACGGAGCCTCTATCCATAATGCTCTCTAATTGTAAATGACCACCCATTAAAGCGACTAATTGTTTACTGATGGCAAGCCCCAGACCACTTCCACCATACTTGCGGGAGTCTGAAGTATGAGCTTGCGTAAAACCTTTAAACACATCATTAATTTTATCCGCCGGGATGCCAATTCCTGTATCTATTACTTTAAATAAGACGGAGCCTTGTGGAGTTTGGGTGATTTCTATGGCTACACTACCTTTTTCGGTAAACTTTATGGCATTACCTACAAGATTCATTAATATCTGATTGAGCCTTAATGCATCTCCAATGACAGCTTCAGAGACTGAAGTTTTAAAATTAGAATATAGTTCTATGCCTTTATCATTTGCTTTTTGTTTTAAGGTATCGATTACTTGATTTACTACCGAATTGATAGAGAAGAAAATGTTTTCCAAAGTCATTTTACCGGCCTCTATTTTTGAGTAATCCAATATTTCGTTAATAATTTTTAATAGAACAGCAGATGATTTTTGAACATTGGTCAGTTGTTTTCTTTGTTTTTCGTTTAGGGGACTTTCTAATACTAAATTGGTGAAACCAATAATTGCAGTCATTGGAGTTCGAATTTCGTGGCTCATATTGGCTAAGAACTGCTCTTTGTACTTCTGGGTACGTTCTAGTTCTAAGTTTTTCAAATGTAAATCTTTGGTACGCTCTTCTACCAATTCTGTAAGTCTTTTTTCTCTGATTTCAAAAGCTTTAAGGGTTTCGGCTGTTTGGTGTCTTAGTCTATCTACCAGTACACCTATGATGCCCCGAAGTACTTTAGGGTATTTTTCGGCTATTTTGAAAAAGTCATTATGCGTGATGCTATAGGTGAGCGTGTCCTGAGTTGCGGTGACGGACATGCTTCTTACCTCGGACTTGAGTAGTGATAATTCTCCTATGATTTCTCCTGCTTCTAAATGAGTTATAGTATTAGACTCGTCATGTACTTTTACCTGACCGCTTCTAATGATATACATCCAATTGCCAATGGTGTTTTTTTTAAGGATAGTTGTACCTATGGGGAAGTGTTCCGGTTTCATGAAGTTACATAATTCTCTTAAGGCACTATTTGGAAGTTCTCTGAAGATTTCATTATGAACAATTAAGCGGTATAAGTCATTAAAATAATCCATTTTTGGGCTCTTTATGTTTGATGGATAGGGTGAATGCTAAATATTGATTTGGGTTATTGTGATTTTAATAATATATTAGCTATTCTTACAAAGTTAAATAATATAAATGATTATTTTAATATTGAAATTATTTATGTGATGATTGTTTTTTGGAATATTACCTTTTTTAAAAGAATCATCAAGTTTTCAGAATTTTAATTTATAATGTTGAGGGATGAGGGTTGAGATTTCTCCCACGGTCTAAAAGTATCCCTTGATGCAAAGAGTCCCCACAACAGTGCATCTTCCGTTTCCTTTTGACAATGTAAAATTAAAACAACAATTTATTATTAACCATGAGAGTTATTAATACAAAAATGAAAAATAAAAATGACCAATATTTAGACATTGGTCTTTTTTGTTGTACTTTTGGTCTAAAATAATAATCATGTCATTAGCCTT
>DAOMPL010000007.1:0-47876 GCA_035444785.1 Edaphocola sp.
TGAATTGCAAACTTACGGATTAGTGCGGAAGGCTACCGTAGGTTTAGTTCAACGGGCAGTTTTGCAAGAGCTGGGGTGAAGTGCAAAACTCAACATTTGTGTTTCTATTCAGCAGTTGTGCTAAATTAAACTTTAGTGCTTCTATTTCCCAGCCCACGCAAAGCTGCCGTAGCGTTATGTGTCACCAAAAAACAAACTAACCGCAGAAAAAATAATACTTTCAAAAAGTGAAACTAAAATTCTCGAACAGATCAGCAAAGGGTTTTCCGATAAAATCATTGCCGAAAATCTGATTATTTCGTCATTTTCCGTAAAACGACATATAGAAAATATTTACCGAAAACTGCAAGCACACAACCGCATAGAACTATTAGAAAAAGCCCGAAAAAATAGCTGAATATAAAAAATGGGCTAAACAGCCCATAGCGTAAATTGTTGATTTAATTTAATTTTGTAACCATAAAATAATTTCAATTAAAAATCAAAATCATGAAAAATATCATTTTGCTACCGCTTTTTATGCTCTTTATTTTCAAAGTGTTTGCCCAGGAAACCAATGACCATTTTAAGATAAAATTTAATGATGGTTTAGAATACAATACAAATTCTGCTGGAGCTTCTATCCTGGAAGACAGTACAATCTCTATAGTTGGAATAGTTAAGGGGAATGTTTCGCATTTATTTCAATTAGAACTAATACCAACTGATGAGCCTAAAAAGAAATTTACGAAGGGAATCTACTATTTCAATATAATAGATCAAATGATGGACTTTGTGCCCGGTCAATCTATTGGCTATAATACCAAGGCATTCTATCTACAAGGAATCAATGGATCTACATCTCAAGAATGGATAACTGATAATAATTTTGATATAGATTCTATGGAAATAGCATTTGTATCTAATATAGGTTTTATAGAAATAGAATATATTTCTGACAGTCGTATTAAAGGAAAATTTTCTTGTGAACTATTACAGAGATTTCCAACGAGTGGAGCAAAAAAAACTATGGAAGGCACATTTGATGTACCTCTTATACACTAAAAGGTTCCCAAAATTAAAGTGCACATCAACAATCCATCAAATGAAAAAATATACCGCTAGAAAACAGGGTTTTTAAAGATAAGAATAAACATATTATAGGACTTTATGGTATTGCCACTTTGGCAAATTATATAACGATAGGCACTGAAAAAAAAATCAAACTGCACCTAAATTGATCTATCAGGGAAAGCAATCAAGAAACATTAAACAAAAGGTTATAGAACAAGAAAATTTATACGTTTACACACCCTAAATTTCATAATAATCAATGAAGGCACTCAGTATTCTACTTTTTGTACTAGGAATTATCACAGGACTACTTGGAGTAAGGTCATACTGGCGAGATTCTACATTTAAAAAAGCCAGCATTGCCGTAAAAGCGTCCGTTAAATCGGTAGAAATAAGACCCTTTTCAGGAAAAGCCGTCGCCGGTATCTATTATACGCTAAACTATATGCGTGATGGTATTATAGACAGTATAAAGCATAATACCTCCGAGGAATATTCATTAAAAAAACCTTTGCCTACAAAAGAAAAGCTACAAGCCGCAACGTTTTATGTGCATTACGTTCCAAAAAACAAGAGAACCGAAACTTCATTTCCAGACAGGGTGACGATTAGCGATAATGGGAAGTACCCAGGCTTTTATAAAGGCTCTTTGTTTGGTCAGATGTCCGTTTTAATTTTATTGGGGTTTATGGTTAGAATGTTTGGGCAAAAAAACTAAACATTTGTAACGACCTACGCAAGAAAGCAAACGAAACACAACGCTACATTAAGAACTAAAAAACTGGAGAAAAAAACAAGTGTGAATATATATCCTTAATTCTGATAGCAAGTTACCAATAAAGCAAGCACATTTGCAATTACTCGCAACTTGTCTGTTTTTATTTGAGTTTGTGAACTTCGTTTCACACAATCCGTCAGCACCTTGCCTTTAGAGGATATTGGTTTTATTTTCTATGCCTATAACCACAGCAAAATTCTGAATTTAGTGGATAGAAATGTGTTGAAAACCTTGCTAAAAGGCTTGTTCTATTCTTTTGGGCAAAACACGGCTCATTCTAAGTCTCAACAAGCCTCTATTTTATTCAAAACTAATTTTTCAAGTCAAAATATTGAAATTCGTATTGTGGCTAAAAACACCTTTATGCAATCCGAAAAATTGTTATATTTGTCGGAAAATTATTTTTCAGACGGACTGCTTTTGATGGCAATACAACATTCACAGATGTAATCATGGCATTTAAATATAAAGTTCTATACATTTTAATTTATTCTTTTCTAAATATAATAGGAATATATATTGCCTTAAATTTTTGGTGGACTGATTCACTAACATTTTCTTATTTTGGAAAAGAAATTGCCGGATTATTAATTTCAATAGCATTAAGTTGGCTGGGTACGCTTCATTTATCAATATTGCTAAGTAGAATTATTTTCCTTAAAAATGATAATTATTATTTCATAGGAATTTGGCAGATTATTGAATCAAAACATTACATCACTGACAAAATTGATGAAAATACCAAGAAACTACTATTCAATTCTATCTTTTACATTGGTTTCCCAATATTTATTATTACAATATTACTTTTTATTTTCTCTGTGAATGAAATTGAAAATTATCAAATTGACAATTATGGAATAAAAGAAAAAATAAAAACTGAAAAAATCGCTTATGACATTAAAGAAAATAAATTTTTTGTTATAAATTACAACAATATGAAAAATCAAACATACTTACCTCTAGAAAATTATAACGTTGGTGATACTATTGAAATAATTTTTTCTGCCAAAAACCCAAAAATCATTAAATATTTGAAAGATTATCAATAAATAGATACATTAAATTGGTGGTAATTTTATACGAATTGCACCTTAAATCAAAGATTATGAAAAAACTCTTAGGAATACTTTTACTCACTATCTCAACATTGTTTTGTTTTGGACAAAACAACTTGCAGACAACAAAGGCAAATAAAAATTCTTTCCCAACAAATCTTGATGGAAAAAATTTTGGAAAACTGAAAAAATTTAATGGAAAAATCGTTGCATATGATGGCATTATAGAAAATATAGAGACAAGTAGAAACAACACTCCTTTTTACAAAATCAAAATCGAAAATGAAGATTATTTGTGGACTGTCCTGATGTTTAATAATGATGCAAATAAGATTGGAGATACTATTAGAGTTGTTGGCTATTTGAGACCAATCCCCAACAAATCAGAAATTAACAATATTGAACGAAGTTATTTAGATGGAAAATTTATGGTAATTGCCTTCGGGCTTGTTGATTTTAAAAATTCAAATTTTTTATTTTTAAGTGGTGCAAATGAGCAGAAACAAGAATGGATTAATGGAAAAATTCCAAGTGCAAAATAAAGTTTAAATTAATTTTTATTAAAAAATTTGAGAATTTACCAATTTTTGGTAACTTTGAGAAAAGTATAGAATAATGAAAAATACATCAATTTCTCTTGGAAATTACTTTGACCAGTTTGTAAGTAGCCAAGTTGCAGCAGGTCGTTATAAAAATGTCAGCGAAGTTGTTCGTGCAGGGCTTCGACTTTTAGAAGATGAAGAAAGCAAAATTGTTGCACTGAGAGCTGCAATTCAGAAAGGATTGGACAGTGCTCGAGTTGATAACTTTGACTTTGAAGAAAACTTAAAACAACTTAAAGCAGAAAAAAGAACAAATGGCTAAAGTTATTTTACGACAAGAAGCCATTGACGACTTAAATGATATTTGGTTTTACACTTTTGCAGAATGGTCTGAAAAGCAAGCTGACAGATATTATGCGACTTTGAAGTTTGCTTGTGCACAAATTGGAGAAAATCCTGAACTCGGTAAAGAATATGAGGAAATAAACCGCAACCTGCTTGGACTAAGAACTGGAAAACACATAATATTTTATCAAGTTATTTCAAAAGAAGAAATTGAAGTTATCAGAATATTGCATGCACGAATGGACTTGAAAAATAGATTAAATGAATAGTAAAACTGCCCCAACAAACAAATTAGCAACAGAGCCGGTGAAGTGCTTATATTGAGCTTTTGTACAACCAGTGGCTTCATCGCTAAGTTGCCGAAGCGATAAACGAAACCCTATTCTCCTAATATCGGAAGACTTCCTTTTGTGCCTTGCATCACTCCTTTACCTTAATCACTAAAATATAATCACCATCCTGTATTGGCGAATATCTTGAAACTAAATGCCCATCTACCTTATCTCTAATGCTGTCCACTGCAAAAAAACTACACTCTTTTTGCCAAATTCTTGTAGGACAATTTTTAAAATACAATGTATCTGTACCTATTTCTAAAGCTTGAATATCATAACGAACGTCTTCGCCTCCACTATTAATATTATTAACATCCCTAAACTTATCTTTCTTAGCTTTTAAAAGAAATTTGGAAGCCATTTTGGGTTCATTGAGCCAACATAATTCATAACCTGTACTTTTGTTTTGAGGCAGTTGAAAATTGAAAATTTTCCCTTTCTGCACCTCAATCACATGAATTCCTTTCTCGGTAATTTTCTGCCCTTCAAGTTCGGAGCAGGAATACAGAAATCCCATCATCAATAACAAAACAGTAATTCTAAACATTTCAGAATATTTTTTTAAAAAAACAAAATTAAGAAAGGCAAGCATAATATTTCAAATTAATATCCTTAAAAAAGATTTTGTCAAATCATAGTAAGGAATTTTATTACTGAGCTTTATAATACTTTCTTCAATTATCTTTGCAGATTCGATCATGGAGCAAAAGCAAATTAATATAGCCTTAGTAGGTAATCCTAATAGTGGGAAGACCTCTTTATTTAATATTTTAACCGGTTTAAACCAGAAAGTGGGCAACTTTCCTGGGGTTACGGTGGATAAAAAAACAGGTACCTCTGTTTTAAATATTGATTATAAGGCAAAAATTATAGATTTGCCAGGTACCTACAGCCTTTACCCTAAAAGTGAAGACGAATTTGTAGCTTATGAAACGCTTTTAAATCCTAATGGCAAAAACTATCCCGACCTTACAGTAGTAGTAGCAGATGCTACGATCCTACAACGAAATTTGTTATTCTGCACTCAAATAATTGATTTAGGAAAACCAACAGTAGTAGCACTTTCCATGGTGGACATCCTGGAAGACTCCGGCAGCGAAATAGACATTGAAGCCATATCCAATTTGCTAAAAGTTCCGGTGGTAAAAATAAATCCAAGGAAAGGTCTCGGCATAGAACAGCTCAAGCAAACAATTCTTGAAGTTTTCAAAAACTTTAAAGAAGAACCAGTTCCATTTGCTCCAATTGCCGAACCCACATTAGGATTAATGAAACAGCTGCAACAGCTAACAGAGGTTTCTAGTCCTTATGCTGCTTCGCATATTGCCACTGCCAACAGACCATTATCTTTTATTGAGCATAAAACTCAAAATGATATTAACGATTTGTTGAAGGAACATCATTTTTCTAAAACCAAACTTCAGGCAGAAGAAGTGCTGCAACGTTATAAAAAAATAGACGTTCAAGAAAAGGAATTTTTAAAAAGAAAAGAGCAACAACCTAAAGCTCCTACCTTCTCAGAGAAACTGGATAAAATATTCTTACATAAAGTTTGGGGGACACTGATTCTTTTAGCGGTTTTACTTTTAATGTTTCAAAGCATTTTTTGGCTGGCAGAATTCCCAATGAATCTTATTGATGGCAGCTTTAGTCAAGCCGGAGCTTGGATGAGCGAAGCTTTGCCAAAAACCTGGTGGGCCGACCTCTTGGTAAGTGGACTATGGGCCGGGCTAGGCGGAGTAGTAGTTTTTATCCCACAAATAGCCATTCTTTTTGGCCTTATAACCATTTTAGAAGATTCCGGATATATGGCAAGAATCACTTTCCTAACAGACCGGCTTTTCCGTTCTGTAGGTATGAACGGACGAGCATCAATGCCTATGATTAGTGGATTAGCATGTGCTATTCCTGCGGTGATGGCAACACGGATTATCGAAAATAAAAAAGAAAGATTAATAGCCATCATGGTTACGCCACTGATGAGTTGCTCTGCCAGACTTCCGGTTTATGTAATTTTGATAAGCCTTGTAATTCCTGATAAAACAGTTTTAGGTTTCCTTTCCATTCAGGGTTTGGTGATGATGGCATTGTATTTTTTAGGATTCTTCATGGCATTAATCGTTTCAAAAGTAATGAGCTGGTTGATAAAAGGAGAAAAAAGTGGTATGTTCTTAATGGAGCTACCGGTGTATAGAGCTCCAAGATGGAAGAATGCACTCTTGACCATGTATCAAAAATCAAAAATATTTGTGGTAGAGGCCGGAAAAATCATAATGGTAATCTCTATAATTCTTTGGGGTTTGGGTCGTTTTGGTCCAAGTGAAAGAGAAAATGCAGTGGAACAAAAGTATAACAACATAGCTGCCACACAAGGTTTTGACCTCACCGAAGAACAATTAAATGCCCAAGCCGAAGAACATCTAGAAAATTCTTATTTAGGCATCATGGGCAAAGCCATAGAGCCTGCCATTCGTCCTTTGGGTTACGATTGGAAAATAGGCATCGCCTTGCTGGCATCCTTTGCTGCCAGAGAAGCTTATGTGGGCACTATAGCAACATTGTACAGTCTGGGAGGTGATGTGGACGAAACCAACCCATCTTTACTTAACAAGATGAAAAACTCTACCTGGCCAGATGGAAGACCTATCTATACCTTACCAACAGGAATATCCTTATTAGTATTTTATGTTTTTGCCATGCAATGCATGAGCACCTTGGCTATCGTAAAAAGAGAAACAAAATCTTGGAAATGGCCGGTGATACAATTCCTTTATATGGGAGGATTGGCCTATATTTGTGCCTTAATTGCATTTAATGTTTTTTAAATAATATATCTTTATGGGTAAATATATCATCAGAACCCTCATAATATTTTTGGTATTAATAGGATTAGCATACCTGTTAAACTTTAGCACTCAAGGTGGCTATGACATGAAAGCCTTATGGATTGGAGATACTGTCTTAGCTCTATTATCTATTATGGCTTATGCTATGGCAGAAAAATCTATCAAAAATGATAATCCAAATGTGTTTATCAGAGCCAAAATGGCAAGTACGCTTATTAGATTAATGGTTTGTGTAATAGGCATTTTGGTTTTTGTGTATTTGAACAATAAATCTGCTGGCACCAAACCTACTATTTTTCTTTTATTAGGAATGTATGTAGTTTATACCATCTTAGAATCTGCAGTTTTATCCAAAATGGGCAGAATGGGTAAAACCCAATAGAGATAGCAATTGGCAAAGCAAAAATTAACTTACGAGGCCTTTGGAGCATATCTTCCGGATAATGCTTTACAAAAAGTTATGCCTTGGTTTGAGAACTATACCATAAAACTAACCATCACCAAGGCAAGGCAATCGAAACTAGGCGATTATTTGCATCCACACCCGGCTCGACCTTATCACTCTATTACTATCAGTAGCAATCAAAATCCATACAGCTTTCTGATTACCTTGTTACATGAACTAGCACACTTGAAAGCCTATATTCAATACCAGAACAAAATTCAACCGCATGGTATTGAATGGCAAAATATTTTCAGAGGTATCTTAAAAGAATATTTAGGCTGTAATATTTTTCCTACTGCAATAGAACAGGCCATTCAAAAATCATTAAGTAATTTAAAAGCATCTTCTTGTGCTGATAAAACTTTGTATAAGGCTTTGGCTGAATTTGATCCCCAAAACGATGATAATTTACAATGGCTGGAAACATTACCAATTGGTTCCTTATTTCTTTTCAAAGATGGTCATACATATAAGATTATCAACAAAAGAAGAACAAGATTCCTGTGTGAGCAGACTCAAACAAAAAAGAATTATTTATTCCCGGGAATAGCAAAGGTGAAAATCATAGAACATTGAAACTGAGCTTTTCCTATTTAATGGTATAAAAGTTTCAAGAAAAAAATATCATTTTCCTCAAAATGAATTTGAAACCTTGCTGATAAATTGGTAGTGTTTGAAAAAGGTTTAATATTCTAAAAATTAGAATAAAAAACAAGTTCCAACTTAGGAAAGTCTTCTATTAAAAAATATTCAAAACTTTCTAATATACATATTGTTCTACATCCCTTCCAAAAATTTCTTTCTGAATCAAGGGCAATTTAGAAATAAGCTGTTTCAATCCATTTACATCTAATTGTGTTGTATTATGAGAATGGTAATCTTCAACTTTTGAAATATCCTTTTCCCCTTTAGAAAAATATTTGGCATAATTCAAGTCTCTATTATCGGCTGGAATCCTATAAAACTCACCCATATCCTCAGCTTTCAGCATTTCTTCCCTAGTACAAAGGGTTTCATAGAGTTTTTCTCCATGTCTTGTGCCAATTATTTTTACCGGAATATTTTTACCGGCTAATTCCAAAAGGGCTTTTGCCAAATCTCCTATAGTGGCTGCAGGGGCCTTATTAACGAATAAATCGCCAGGATTTCCATTTTCAAATGCAAACAAAACCAAATCAACAGCATCTTCCAGTGACATAAAAAATCTGGACATATTGGGGTCTGTTACAGTAAGCACACCTCCTTTTTTCATTTGATGCAGAAATAAAGGAATTACCGATCCTCTGGAAGCCATCACATTACCATACCGAGTAAGACAGACAACGGTATCTCTTTGGTTTCGGGAAGCAGCAATTGCCACTTTTTCCATCATAGCTTTTGAGATGCCCATAGCATTAATAGGATAAGCCGCCTTGTCTGTAGAAAGGCAAATCACTTTTTTAACACCATTAAACCCGGCCGCCCGAATCACATTATGAGTACCCTCTACATTGGTTTTTACGGCTTCCATTGGGAAAAACTCACAAGAAGGCACTTGTTTTAATGCTGCAGCATGAAAGATATAATCCACACCACGAATTGCAGTTTCCACCGATTCATAATTGCGAACATCACCAATATAATATTTGATTTTATCATTATTATACAACTTCCTCATATCATCCTGCTTTTTCTCATCACGAGAAAAAACTCTAATTTCAGAAAAATGGTCTGTATTCAGAAACCGGTTTAATACCGCTGATCCAAATGATCCGGTACCTCCTGTGATGAGTAGCGTTTTGTTTTTTATTTCCATAAGTTTATTTTGTTTTCTTTTTTTAATGTAAAAAATATTCAATCAGAGTAAAGTTAATTTTTGCAAAGTCATTTCCGATTTTCAAACTATAAAATTACAACTATTACTTATAAAAAATAGCTTTTTCTTCCTTACTTGGATAATTGATTAAAACTGCCTTATACTTCCCTTTGTAAACAAACAGACTACCAGCAGCAACACCTATAATCCTATGTTTATCAATTACTTTTTTTATATCATCTAAAGATCCGGCACCTCCTAAGACTGTAATTGGCAAAGTAGTTCTTTCTCTTACTTTATCTATTAGATTCATATCAAATCCTTTCATGACACCATCTTGGTCTATAGCATTAATAACCACCTCACCGGCACCTAATTTTTGTGCCTCCTCAACAAACTGAAATGGATTAATACCGGTAGCCTTTTTTCCATTATGGGAATAAACTTCATACCCTCCAAACATTTTTTTCTTTACATCTAAAACCACAATAACCGACTGCCCTCCTACTCGATCACCAATTTCAGTGATTAATCTTGGATTGGAAAGAATAGCTGAAGATAAAGCAATTTTTTCTATTCCTAAACTAAAAATACGTTGAGCCTGTTCCACTGTTTTTACACCACCTCCATAACAAATAGGCATTCTAGACTGATTAGCTATCCTTTCAATAAGACTGTAATTGGGTTCTATATTTTTAACCGTAGCATCAATATCGAAAATTGCCAATTCATCTACTTCTTTTTCATTAAAAATACGAACTGCATTTATAGGATCTCCAATATATTTTCCATTTTTAAAATTTACAGTTTTTACTAAACCATTTTCTTGAATCAATAAACTTGGAATAATTCTTGGTCTCAGCATGGCTTAAAGTTTTGCAAAATTATTAAGTAATTTTTCACCATAAGAATGGCTTTTCTCCGGATGAAACTGAATTCCATAGACATTATCATGTTGAACAGCAGCTGCAAACTCATCCCCATATTCAGTATAAGCCAAGATATCTTCCAGATGTTGGCATTCAAAATAATAAGAATGCAAAAAATAAAAAATAGCTTCTTTTTCTAATCCTGTGAACAAACGAGATGCTTTAATAGGTTTCACATCATTCCAGCCCATGTGAGGCAATCTGGGTACTTGGTGGATTTTTGACTCCTCAAATTTTTTAACTGTTGCATTTATCCAACCTAAACCTTTTTCTTTGCCCTCCTCACTACTATTAGCCATCATCTGCATTCCTACACAGATACCAATAACCGGTATTTTATTTTCCAGAACTAATTGGTCTAAAACATTTCTCATTCTGGAATTATTTAATTGCTGCATGGCATGATCAAAATGTCCCACTCCCGGTAGAATTAATTTGGAAGCTCCTTTTAATTCGCCCTGATTTCTGGCAATAACCACCGGCATATCCATCCTTTTGTAAACATTTACAAAGGCATTAATATTTCCCACTCCATAATCAATTATAGTTATCATCTAAAAAGTCTTTTTTCTAAACCCAATTTTCTCATAGTTTTTGCACCTAAACCTATGAGGTTTCGTTTATTTTTATAATCATGATAGGTTTTGTTTTCACCTTCAAAAAGTTGTTGTAATTCTGCTTTAGTCAAATCTAACTTCTGCGCAACATATTCAAATTCTTTTTGTAAGAATTCTTCTGAAAGCTCTGGTTTTGAAATTCTTTCTAAAGCTTCTTCCCTGGTAATTTGACCGGTGAGAATCAAAGAGGAAAAATGAGCCCTTCTTTTATGGTATCCGAACTTTCTGGGCATCCAATAATCTTCATAGAAACGCGTAAAACGGGACTCATGATGTTTATGCAGGAAAGACTCCCATCCAAACCGCTCCCCTAACATTTTTTCAATATCTGACTTTATAAATGGGACAAAATTTAGGGGTCGGAATACCTGCATTCCCAAAATATATTTATAATATAATTTATAACTCATGATATCGACAATGGGGAAAGATTTCAATGCTCTTTTTCCAAATTGTTTATGAATATCCAAAATCAATGTTTTATCAATTCCGGGATAAGCCCCCCACTCTTCCGGTTCCCGGCAACATTCTGTAGAATAGTTTCCTCCGGTCAATACATATTTAATCTTATTTTCTTTGGCAAACTTGTACAATCCTGAAAAGAAAGCGATATCTTGAGGCATATCCTGATCGGCAATTTGAGATTTCAAAAAGGCAACTTGTAAGTCCTTCATCTCTTCCCAATTAATCACTTCTGTATATAAATCAATACCTAAGCCATTTACTAATTTTTCAATATTACTCACAGCCTTATCTGTATTCCACCCGGCATCCACATGAAAGGCCAAAGGGCGTAATCCCATAATTTCTTTTGCTACATAAACCGTATAAGAGCTGTCTAAGCCCCCACTTAGACCAATAATACAATCAAAATCGCGGTGCTTGCCATCTTTTTTTATTTTTTCGGCAACACGTATCAGCTCCTCCATACCTCTTTGGTCGGTATGCCAATTGGGTTTAATATTTTCGATAAAATTCAAATAATAATCACTCTCCCCTTTTTCATTAAAAATAATATGGGGATCAGTAGTATCCATTATTGTTTTGGTACATATCTGGTAAGGTCTTTCAGGATTCATCTACTATTATTTATTTAATATTTTTTTATATAATTCTAAATATTTTTTAAAATTCTCTTTCTTATTAAAATGCAACTCGGCTCTTTCTCTACATTTAAGAGAATAACTAGCCTTGCCTTTCAACTTTATCAGTCTAATTGCATCCAACAACTCATTTCCATTTCCTTTTGCAACCACTATACCGGTTTGGTCATCAATAGTTTCTGGTGCACCTCCCGATTTAAAAGTAACAACCGGTGTCCCACAAGCCAGTGCTTCAAGATTTGTTGTAGGAAAGGTATCTTCTAAAGTAGGATTTACAAAAACATCAGCTGTAGCATACCACTCTGCCAGTTCTGTTGCAGAATTTGTACGCTTTAGTCCGACAATATTGCTTGGCAGGTTCTTAATTTGAGCTTGGGAAAGACCCACCAATACTATAGTTTCATTTTCGTTTAACTTTGATGATAATTCCATAAAATACTGATAGCCTTTCCTTGTATCCCAAACATAAGCAACTCCCAAAATAAGAAAATCACTTGCAGAAATCCCCAAACTGGCACGAATATTTGTGGTCATTGGATGAAACAAGGCTACATCAATTCCATTTTGTATTGTAACCACCGGATAATTTTTTAAATAAGATTTTTTCACTTCACCAGCTAACCAATAGGATACCGGAACAATTGTAAGATTTTCTACGGAACAGAAGGCTACTTTTTTATCTTCAAAATTCTTTGTAGATCTATCTACAAATGCTTTGGGATATTCTTGGGTTTGTGGGCATTGGTAACATATATCCTGCCATTTTTGGCAATTTACATATTCATAATGAGAACAATGCCCCGTAAAAGACCAGCAATCATGAAAAGTCCATATTACACTTGCATGGCTCTTAGCAAGATACTCAAACAAAATTTTATAGTTAATATAATAGCCATGTAAATGATGCAAATGAATAATTTGTGGCTTTATGGCTTCTATTTTTTTTATTAAGTCTTTAGTTACTTTTTTTGATGCTAATCCATGCTTATCGCTTATTCGGGTAAAAAACACATGATGATACACATCAAATTGAGAGCCAATTCGAAATGATTCAGAAGTGCTTGCCAAGGCATCACGTCCCCAGGCAATATAACTCTGCCCACCAGCAGCAATAATTTGCTCCCCTATTTGCTCGGCAATTTTACCTACCGAACCAATATTAACCTCTGAGGCGATTTGAAGGATTTTCATTTAATGAACAAAGGTAAAGGTAAAAAATAAAAATATTAAAAAAATAACACTATCGATTCAGGATGGACATAAAGCTGCCTGCACTTATTTCAGGAGTAATTCTACTGCCTAAAGAATGGCTATTTTTACTAAAATTTATTAGTGCTTCTTTTTCCATCTTCGACATCATCAATATTTTTTCTTTAAGATCCTGAATATCAGAAGATTTAAAAATAAAACCATTATATCCATGAATAACAAAAATTGGATTAGCTCCACAAATATCTGAACTAATTATTGGAAGCCCTAAAGCAACAAATTCATGAATAACCACGCCCCATGGTTCATTACGACTTGGGATAATTAGGCAACCAAAATCTTTTGCAATTTCTACAAGCTTTTCGGGTTGCAAGAAATCTATTACAGTTATTTTGGACATATCTTGGCTTGAAAAATCCATTGGGCCATTACCTATAATAGTCAGATCCCATTCCTTTTGTTCATTCGAAATCTCAGCCCAAGCATTTATTAAAATATCCAAGCCTTTAGTTTTATTAAAGCGACCAACATACAAAAATCTTTTGGGATATTTTTTTGATTTATTGATTAAATTATCCTGAAAACATTTATTAAACAGCTTTACATCAGCAGTTAGACAATTAAAAATTATTTCAGAGTTCCTAAAACCTAGCTTTTTTGCATATTCATATTGGTAAGGTCCTGCCACCCAAGCATGAGAAAAGTATAATCTTTTCATGATTGGAAAAATAAGTTTTCCTATTATTTGTTTAAATGTATTAAACCAAATATCATCAAAACCTACTACTATTGGAATCCCATTTTTTTTCAATCTCCTAACTACTTTTAGGTAAAGTTTATCCATCCATCCAGAAACATAAATAATATCCGGACAAATTTCGGAACAAAACTCCATAAAATTATTCAAGTTAAAATCTGTTCTATTATAAAAACTTACTCCATTTATCTGTGGAGGAACATAAGGGGTAAGCTTTTTATGATTCCAATGAACCACATGAACATCTGCCTGATACTTTTCCACATACTCCTCGAAAACCGGAATTTGATAACCCATTATTTCTGCATACAGATACAATATTACCATAATTAGAGCTTCTTTAAAAAATTAAGATAATTAGTACACATTCTTTTTTCTGTAAATTTTTCTAAAAATTTATTTCTAGCATTTGTTGAGAGTTTTTTATACAAATCGTTATCGCTCATTAATAATTTTATATATTTCACCAATTCAGAAGCATTATTTTCAATTAGGAATCCATCTATACCATTTGAAATAATATCATTTAATCCTCCGGAAATAGTCAAGCCGATTGAAGGGAGACCAAAAGACATAGCTTCAACAACAACCCTACCAAACCCTTCAGAAATCGAGGTTGAAATGAGAATATCTGTTTGTGCGTATATTTTTGATCTATTAGATTCAAAACCTTTAAGAGATACAGATTCTTTCAATTGATATGCTTCAATTTTATTTTCTAAGAGTTTTTTATATAAAATATCTTCAGCAGAAATTGCAGCACCAAAAATATTTAGTCTAACAAAATGCCCTTCATTTCTTAATTGATTTATAGCTTCAATTGCAAGTAATTGATTTTTTTCAGGGTTTAAATATCCAACTATTGACAATTTTATTACCTCCCTTTCAGAGAAATGAATATTTCCTCTACCCAAATCTTCAATTCCATTATGAATAATATGTAACCTTTCCTTTTCAATTCCAAGTTGTTCTAAAATGTCAAATTGTCTTTTTGATGTACAAATAAAACCTTGAACCGTTCGAAATCCTTTCTTCAAGAACCATCCGGTTTTTCCTAAATAATCCCCCCCTCTTGATACAAAAATCCTTGGCAAAGAAATTGGCATCATTCCAAATCCTGAAAAAGAAAGCTCACTTCCAACATTATTTGTAATTACGATGGTCTCTAGTTTTGAGAACTTCTCTGTTAGCTTTTTAATTTCAAAATATGTTTTTATGGTCTGGAGAGGATGCTTAATACTTACGGAATAAGGGTTTTTCAATAATAAATGCTTTGCACCTAAATCACATTGCAAAATCTCAGCATCCTTATTTGCAAGAATATAAACATCATAATATTGACTTAAAAATTTAACTAATGATATCACCGAAAATATCATTCCTCCAGTTAAATGATTAAACTCAATAGGTATTATTATATTTTTCACAATTTTCATTTATTAATTGATTAGCAGCTCTATCAGATTCAGCATAAAAAACACCAAGTATAAATCCAGTTAGATATCCAATAAATGGCATAAACAAACTAAGATTCGTTAAGAAATCATTTACTAAAATTATTATCAATAATAATAATACAAATTTGGAAGTAATAATTTTTTGTTTAATATTTTTTAAAATCCCTTTAATGGAAAGCACATACAATCGAACATAAAGGAAGAAACCTACAAATCCAGTAACAACCAATGAGTTTGAAACCCAACTATGTTGGACAGAAATACCATCACCAAAAATAAATTGATAAAAGTGAAACTCTTGATATTTTTCCAATATTGGTTTAATATTAATCAAATAAAATCTAATATACAATAAATCATCTCCAGCAACTGAAGATTTTTGTTCAAAAAAATTAATTCCGGCATCTGAAACAGAGAATTTAAAAAAGCCAAATTGAGTATTAACAAAATAGCCTAAAATGCCCATTATAACAAAACCAATTAAAGCAAAAGGGCTAAATTTTTTAACATAAAAAAACACCCATATTAAGGTAAGTACTAACAAGCCCCATGATGCCCTACTAAAACTAAATAAAACAAAACCAACAAGAAAGAATAAAAAGGCAGCAATCCATTTTTTATAAAATCCAAAAGACCAAGCATATATAAAGAAAACTGAAAACAATAAAAGGATAAAACCCCAAGAATTAAGATTAAGCGAACTCTTAAATGCAACAAAAGCAGTAAACCCTCTATCTACAGAAGTCCAAGACTCCTGAATCTCATTCCAAGTTTTATTAAGGAAAATGACTGATAGAATAAATACAAAAAAGATTAATATTTTAAAATTAATCCGCCCTCTATATACCAAAGAATAAACCCAAATATAAATCACCCAACTTACAAATCCGGTCTTAAAAATATTTAAAAAAGGACCATCAAAATAGGTAAGATTTATGAGCCCTGCAGTTAAAAGAAACAGATAATAATAAAACAAGTTTTTACCAAATTCATTAAAAATTAATCTATTTCTGAAAAAATCATAAATAAATAATGGGAAAATCAATATTAATGTAGTATCAGAATAAGTAATAGTTAACCCTGTATCTTGAAAAGTAAACAAGGTTAAAAATATTGAAATTAATATTAATATTATTAACCTCATTTTTTATAAAAAAGTTTAATAATTCCTTTAAATTTTAAAAAAGAATTATTGTATTTTCTTAGACCCTTTCTCTCAAAGGTATAAATTTTTGAAATAATTTGGTTTTTACTAATAATATCAGAAACTACTTTTGACTCAATAATTTCAAAAATTTTAATTGAATTTTTTGACCAATCGAAATTTTCAACAGCATAAAGCCTTGATATATTTTTTAAATCATCAATATCATCTATTCTGTTAATGAATGTATTCATTACTTTTGCCAAATTCATAATATCAACTTCATTTTGAGGCCAATAATAACCATCATATCTACTGAATAATTTTTCCACAGATACTGTTTGACTCACACCTTCTTGAACAAATTCATTCATAGGTCCACAATCTGGAACGATAATGGGTAAACCAGAGGCTATAGCTTCTACCATTGTTAAACCAATACCTTCTAATCTAGTTGGATAAACATAGACATCACCTAAATAATATAAACCTGGTGCATTTACAGTCTTATTAATTACTTCTAATATCCCTTCTTTCTCAAATTTACTAATCTGTTTTTCCAACTCTGGAAAAAAATTTATCAAATCAGTTTGTGTATGAATTATAAGCTTAAACTTATTGCTCTTTATGTTTGCCAAAGCCTTTAACAATAAATCGGTTCCCTTTCTCAATGGATTCATACCACAAGAATGAAAAAACACTAACTTTTCATTTTGGCTTCTATTTCTAGTTAAAGGTTTAAATAATTCAATTTCTGTTCCCCAAGGAATATATATTGCTCCTTTATGCCATTTAAATGCAGATAAATGCTTTTTAGTATTACAAATTAAAAAATCATATATCTCAAATAATGAAACTGTCTCTTCGGTATAATAATCAATATACGCAATAGTTTTGATGCCTAATTCCTTACACCAAATTAAAGGAGGCCACCAATGTTGCTCATTAAAAATTATTGTTTCAATTTTATTTTTCTTAATCCAAGAAATAAACTCTTTCTTATCTATAACAGTTACTGTAAAAGGAGAATCTATTCGTTTTGACCAATAAACATTATCAAAATCCCATTTAGGATTATTTTTAGCATAAGACTCACCTGCCCTAGCATATATAAATACATTATAACGCTGTTGAAGTACTTCCATGTATTGCTTTGATACATAAGAAGCTCCTCGCTCAAACCAAGTTGTTACTATTCCTATATTCATGGTTTTGGTTTATTAAAAATCGTTTTTAACAGGTGAATATCTTCAGTTCTTATTATTAATACTTTCTTTAATTTAATCTTCACTTCTCTGTTTGCTAAAATAAATAATACTACTCCATTAAATACTACGCCTATCATTACCGAAAGACCAGCCCCTATGCTATTTAAAAAAGGAATACAAAAATAAGCAACAATCGCAGTTATTAGCAAAGAAACAAAAAATACCGATAATATAACCATAGGTTTTCCAATACTTGAATACAAATTCATCAAAACAATAGTTATGGCCGAAAAGACTATTGAAAGTATCATAACATTCAATGCCGGCACAGCATCAATAAATTCTTTGCCAAAAAGTAATATTAAGATTTTTTCCCCAAATAAAAAAATTGTTATTATTCCCAAATAATTTATTGTATTTAATATTCTCAAAATCGTTTCGACCTCCAATCCTAATTTATCTTTAGAAGCCCCTGCCCATTTTGAAAAAATTAAAGGAGCAATACTGCTAGGAATCAAGACGACCATATTTACAATAGTGGCCGCTCTGGAAAACAAGCCAACTTCTTGAAAGCCATTTTCAAGCTGTCCTTTTAGAAGAAAAATAACCAAATTTGACGATAATAGAAAAACAAAATTAGTAGCTGATATTTTAACACCATAAATAAAAATTTTCTTTATTAAAGAATAATCTAACTTAATACTCAAATCTATTTTGTTTCTTAAATAATAGATTAATAGTAAAAATGGTAAAAAATTACTAAAACCAGAAATAGCCAAGATCACATTAATATCCAATTGTTGAAAAAAATAAAATAATAAGACACCAAACAATAAAACTACTCCAGAGAGCACACTTAAAATCTGAATTTTTATTACATCCAAATCTACATAAAGTATAGGTAATAATAAATTATATAATAACAAAGCTGCCGATCCAATAGTAAAAAATAAAACACACTTCCAATCTAAGATTCCAAAATAATTAGAATTCAAAAAAATAACACCACTAAAAATAGCAATAAATAATATTGCAATCCAAAAATATACCTTAAGAATATTAGAAACTATCTTCACAGAGGATACTTTCTGATTATTAATAAAAAAAATGGAAGCATTGCCAAAACCCATTGCCAATATCGTAATTGCTATTGTTTGAGTGGTTATTATAACTTGATATTGCCCAATTCCAGATACTCCTAAGAGTCGGGAAAGCAAACTACTCACTAACAATGCAATTGCAGCAACTGAGAATTTACCCAAAATGGTTAAAAGAGCTTTTTGTGAAAAATTCATAGGTTATTTATAAAACGAATTTTTAGGATTTTTATTGATTATCTAGAAATAATTTTTTTTTAATTCTCCCGGGTGACCCTACAATTAATACCCCATCTTCATTTACTTGACTTATCAAAGTAGAACCTGCTCCAACTATTGAATTTTTCCTAATTATTACTCCTGGTAAGATTTGACAACCACTTCCTATCCATACATTTTTTTCTATAACTACTTTTTCAAACTTTCCACCTTGTAAGGCTATAGGTACATCAGGTTTATTTAGGATATGATTACTATCTGTAATAAAAACATTGGGACCAATCATCACATTGTCCTCAATTTTAACAGAGATTCCAGCATCGATTATTGATGAAAAACCAATAAATACATTATTCCCAATCTCTATTACAAATTTATTATTTTCAATATTTTGAGCAAATTTTATCCTAACATTTGGTTCAATAATGCAATTATCTCCTATTTTCACTTTGCCATATAAGCCTTTAAAAGATGCTTTTCTTGAAATATTACAATTACTCCCTATTTGATAGCAATAAATATTTTTAAGAAAAAACATAAATAATTTATCGAGAAAATAATCGTATCGATTAGCTATTTTAGAAAGAAGTATCATGCTTTTTTAATATTAATAAATTAAGAAAACTTCATTTTAATAAACTCCACAATTTTTTTACTAGCTTGTCCATCTCCATAAGGGTTGATTAGTTTTGACATGCTTTGGTAAATATGGCTATCTGTGATTAATTTTTCTGTCTCGTAAATAATTTTAGAAGTATCTGTTCCTACCAAAATGACAGTACCAGTAGTTACGGCTTCTGGGCGTTCTGTTGTATCTCGCATTACTAAAACCGGTTTTCCTAAACTGGGAGCTTCTTCTTGAATTCCACCAGAATCAGTAATGATTAAATAAGCCTTATTCATTAACCAGACAAAAGTTGGATAAGATAAAGGACTTATTAAATGAATATTGCCTACTCCTTCCAAGATGCTCAAAACTGGTTTTTGGACATTTGGATTCAAATGAACCGGATATATTATTTGAACATTTGGGTTTCTATTTGCTATTTCTTTTAATGCTTCACAAATATTAATAAAACCCTGACCATGGTTTTCTCTTCGATGACCTGTAACTAAGATTAGTTTTTTAGATTGCTCTAAAAACAAATTTATTCTAATAGACTCTTCATTAATTAACTCTTTTACTTTTTCAGAACTTTCCAATAATGCATCAATAACCGTATTCCCGGTTACCAGAATATTATCCTTCTTAATGTTTTCTTTAATTAGATTTTCTTTAGACAGTTTGGTAGGGGCAAAATGGTAATCTGCGACACGACTAGTAATCTGCCTATTCAGTTCTTCCGGGAAAGGGGATAATTTATTAAAAGTCCTCAATCCTGCTTCAACATGACAAATTTTAGACCCAGAATAGAATCCGGCAATTCCGGCTGCCATAGAGGTAGTGGTATCACCATGCACAAAAACATAATCTGGTGCAAACTCTTCTAGAACAGGTTTTAGCCTCAAGATAATCTCTGCAGTCAAAGAATATAGGTCCTGATTAGGTTTCATTAGATTCAAATCAAAATCTGGAACAATCTCAAAGAAATCTAAAACTTGATCTAACATTTCACGATGTTGTGCCGTCACACAGACCTTAGTTTCAAATTCAGAATTTTTCTTAAATTCTTTTACTAAAGGAGCCATTTTTATAGCTTCTGGTCTTGTTCCAAAAATTATCAAATTTTTTATCCTCATCAATTCTCCTTTTTTTATATTCTAAAAATTTTTCTTCTATCTCAAATTTTCCCAATACCACCTAACGGCCTCTTTTAGTCCATCTTCTATTTTATGGCTTGGATGATACCCTAATAATGTTTTAGCCTTTTCAATTGATGCTAAGGAATGCGGTATGTCTCCTACTCTGTTGGGACCATGCACCTCCTGTACCTTTGCTATTGCTGCATCAAATTTACTCAAATGCTTTTTTAAAATGCGAACTAAATCATTTAAGGTAGTCCTATCACCAACTGCGGTATTAAAAACAGTATTTATAGCCTCTTTATTTTCGGTAAGCATAGCCAATTCATTCATTTGAATAACATTGTCTATATAAGTAAAGTCACGGGAATAGTTTCCATCTCCATTAATTGTTGGAGCTTGATGGTTCATTAATTGCTTTACAAATAAGGGAATTACGGCAGCATAGGCCCCATTGGGATCTTGACGACGGCCAAAAACATTAAAATACCTCAAACCTATACACTCTAAACCATAAGTACGGCTAAAAATATCAGCATACAGCTCATTCACATACTTGGTAATAGCATAAGGAGACAATGGTTTTCCTATTATATCTTCAACCTTAGGAAGACTTTCAGAATCCCCATAAGTAGAAGAGCTGGCTGCGTAAATAAAACGCTTCACCCCACCATCTCTAGAAGCCACCAACATATTTAAAAATCCTGAAACATTGACTTCGTTAGAAGTAATTGGATCTTTAATAGAACGAGGTACAGAACCTAAAGCAGCTTGATGCAATACATATTCCACACCTTCAACAGCTTTTTTACAAGTCTCCAACGCTCGTATATCTCCCTCGATTAAAGTATAATTAGGGTCTTTTAAAAATTTTTCAATATTATGACGGTGTCCAGTAGCAAAATTATCTAAACATACTACGGAAACTCCTTTTTCTAAAAAGTGTTCGGTTAAATTGGAGCCTATAAAACCGGCTCCTCCGGTTATTAATATTTTCATTTACTTATTTTGTATATTTACTTGTTATAACTTGCTTTTATTAATAGAATAAGTTTACAAAGGTAATTCTTTTAAAAATACTTTATTTTATGAGTTTTATAAAAACACTAAAAAAATCTATTATTAAAGCCGATTGTCATACTGTTTCATTATTTTATCGTAGGATATATCAACCGTATAATCATTCTTAAATAATTGATATCCATTTTCACCCATTTGCTTTAAATCTTGTTTCAATATTAAATTAATTTTGGCTTGCATTTCAGTCTGATTTCCAGAAAACACTTTATAACCACATTGATGTTCCTCAATAATATTTCCAATATCGGTAGCTTCATCCGTAGCTGCTAAGACGGGAAGTTTCATTTCTAAATAAGATAAAAATCTTGAAGGAAAATTTGGAATGGTAAATCTTTTATCTAAAAACAATAAACCTATATCACATGTTGCCAACAAGGTATCAAATTCACTTTTTGGTAATTTTTCAATAAATTTTGCATTTTTAGGTTTATGGTAATCAAACCAATTTTGAATACGGCTTGCTTCTGTTCCACTCCCCACAATTAAGAAAAAACAATCTTTATTTTCTGTAGCTGAAATAGTTTCTAATAAAAAATCTATTCCCTGAGGTTTACCAAGATTACCTCCATAAATAAGAATTTTTGGGTCTAAAGGTAATCCATATTTAATTCTAATATTATTTCTTTCTTCAATGGAAATATCGCTCCGCTCCACCAGTTCTATTACATTTGGATTAACTTCTACCTTATTGGAGCTCAATTCAGGGTTATTCTTTAATAAATATTCTTGATTAGCAGGAGACATGCATCCAATACAGTCAGAAATAGCATATAATTTTTTTTCTTTTTTTCTGAAATACTTATAAATCCATGAACCTTTTTTTATAAATTCCAAATCCACAGCATTTTGAGGAAAGATATCTTTTAATAATAAATAGGTAAAAGCCTTATCTCTATGCTTCAAATATTTAATTACATTAAAAAAAGTAACCGGAGGTGTAACGTATAAAATTAAATCAAATTTTATTGTTCTAAAGTATTTTTTTATGGCTTTTAAAAACTGATATTCAATAGCAATAATTCCGATTCCCTTCTCAATAAGATTTGTCTTTTGAATATTTAAAGTTTTTACTTGCAATAAGGTAATACCATCTACTTCTTTAACATTTGTATTTATACCTAATCTTCTTTCCTTAGAGGTAACTACTGTAAGATTATGTCCTTCTTTTTTAAACTTACGCAGTAAGTCCTCAAAAAGCCCACGCTCTTTAAAATCGTCCATTTCGACTAAAGTTAAAAAAAGGATATTCATTTTCTTTAAATTTCTTCTGACCAAACAGTCCTTTTTATATAATCTGTATAGGAAATAATGATTCTTACTACTTTTTGCGACACATTAGGCATAGCATAATCACTAACCTGCCTAAAGCATCTCTCCTTACCTATTTTTTGAGTCCCAACTTGAGTTAGCCCTTGCATAATCCGCTCCGGAGATAAGCCTACCATCATCACAGCTGCTTCCTCCATGGCTTCGGGTCTTTCATGTGCCTGACGAATGTTAAGTGCCCTGAAATTCAATATCGAAGATTCTTCTGAAATGGTTCCCGAATCTGAAAGGCAAACAAATGCATTCATTTGCAAAGCATTGTAATCATGAAAACCCAAAGGTTTCATAAATTGAATGTTTGGATGCATTGCCATCTGCTTCTTGTCTATCATATTCTTGGTTCTAGGATGAGTAGAAACAATGATAGGAAAGCCGTAAGTGTCAGCTATTCTATTTAAAGAAGTCATCAAATTACGGAAGTTCTTTTCATTATTTATATTTTCTTCCCGATGAGCAGATACCACAAAATACTTTCCCACCTCCAAATTCAATTGTTCCAGAACTTTAGATGCTTGTATTTGAGGTAAATAATAGTTCAATACCTCAAACATAGGAGACCCTGTTTTGATAATTCTATCTGCGGGCAATCCTTCTCTCAACAAATATTCTCTGGCAATATCGGAATAAGTCATGTTAATATCAGCCGTATGGTCCACAATTTTTCTATTGGTTTCTTCCGGCACTCTTTGGTCAAAGCATCTATTACCAGCTTCCATGTGAAAAATAGGAATATGCCTTTTTTTTGCCGGAATGGCACAAAGACAAGAATTGGTATCACCTAATACTAAAAAAGCATCAGGTTTTAGGCTTTCTAATAAAGGGTCAATTTTTATAATAATATTTCCAATAGTTTCAGATGAAGTCTGTCCGGCGGCTTCTAAAAAGTAGTCAGGCTTACGAATTTGTAAGTCTTCAAAAAAAATTTGATTCAGTTCATAATCATAATTCTGACCCGTATGGATTAAAATATGTTCAATTGCCTCAGACGAATCTAAGGCATCCAAGACTCGAGACAAGCGAATTATCTCCGGCCGGGTACCAACAACGGTTACTACTTTTAATTTATCCATTGGTGCAAAATAGTCATTTTTTTTTAGCAAAAAATTGAATTTTTAATTCGAATTTTAAAATACTTTAACAAAAGTAATTCAAAAATAATTCACTAATGATAAGTAAACAAAAAAAAATTTCATTATTTCAAATAACCCCTCAAAAAAAGAAGGTATTCAAAAAAACAATAAAAAAGAAAAAATTATCAAATGCCTAAAAGTTAGACATTTAAAAAATAAGTGTCTGGATTTTCAGGATTGTAAGGTTCATTTATCCAAAAAATGGTATATAAATCTTCATCCCCAATATTTTTTATATTATGAGTAAACCAAATGGGCATGTCAACATAAGCCGGTTCGGAGCCCTCCAAATAAAAATCAAGAATCTCATCGGAATCAATTTTTCTTAATTGAATCAATGCTTTTCCTTTAATAACTGCAAATCTTTCAATTTTCCTAGTATGATAATGATTCCCTCGAGTTATTCCTGGTACGGTGGTAGAAAAAGAACATTGCCCTCCTATACCTAGTCGAATTACCTCTACAAAAGCACCTCTGGGATCAATATGTTGGACAAACTTTATTGGAAAATGATTTCTATGATCTATATAAGACCTAAAAGTGTTAAATAGATTATGTTCAAAAGAGGAATTTAAAGAAGGTATTTCTCCTCTATTAAAATAAGTCTCCTTAAAGGACTTTAACATTTCTAGGATTTGTGAAACTTTTAATTCATTAGTAGCCTCAATAATTAATTCACTTTTATTAGTGCTCCGCCTGATATGTCCAATAATCTCCTGTACCAAATCTTGGACAAAAATTAAATTTACACTGGCATCAATGTTAATCGTAGGTATTGTTCCACTAATCAATTGATGACAAAATGTAGCAATAAAAGAATTATAAAAAGGTTTACAAAAAGGACCAAACACATTCGGAATAACTAAACCTGTAAACGTAATATCGTTTTCTACAGCCCAATTTGCCAATGCCATTCTACCCTCTTTTTTAGAACGACCATACAAATTATCTCTTTCTTCTTGGGAGGAAGATGAAATAATAATATGAGCTTTAGACTTTGTTCTGGTCAATGAATCAATTAATCTCTTTACTAAATCAATATTTGAATCATAAATAAATTGTGCAGACTCATGCCTATTTACAGCTGCTAGGTGAACAATCACATCACAATTAGCAACAAAATGATCCAAATCATTTTCATTTTCAAAAAAATCTCTCTGGAAATTTATTAATACAAATTCCTCAGGAAAAAGATTAAGAGTATTGAACAAATGCCGTCCCACAAAGCCCTGCTGTCCGGTGATTCCAATTCTAAGTAATTGTTTGGTTTCTTTTTTCATGATAGGTATAAACAATTGCAAAAAACCATCCTATATTTCACAAAAGGATGGTTTTTTATTAAAATATTAAAAAAATTAAAAAAAATAATCAATGAATCTAATTAGGATTTAGAAAAAATTCTACCAAAGATACCTTTGTTTTTATTATCCTTATCATTATCCGAAGAATATCCATAACCATAGCCATAACCATAACCATAGCCATAGCCATATTTTTGGGTACCCGTATTTTTCACATCATTCAAAACTAAAACTACATTTTTTAATTTTTTGGTTGAAGATAAGTCTTTTACTATATTTAATTGCTCTTTGTAGGTAAAATTATGGCGTACAATATAAACAGTAGCATCAATAAATCTATTAAAGTTAAATACATCGGCTACCATTCCAACTGGAGACGAGTCAATAATAATATAATCAAATTCTTTCTTTAGTTGGGCAAAAATCAAGGCTAACCTATCACTCATCAATAATTCTGAAGGGTTTGGCGGAATTGGTCCTGCACTCATAACATACAAATTAGAATATTCAGGAATTTGGCTAATGATATCTGCCAAATCAACCGCAGGATTAATCAAGAAATTGGTAATTCCAGCTTTAGACGCCAAGCCTAGTCCTTTAAATATTTTAGGTCTTCTGATGTCAAATTCAAGAATAATAACTTTTTTCCCGGTTAAAGCAATACTTGCACCAAGGTTCACAGAGACTGCAGTTTTACCTTCTCCACTCATACTGGAGGTTACCAACATGGTTTTACATTCATTATCATCCTTAAACAAGAAATAAAGGTTGGTACGAATTAGTCTAAAGATTTCAGAGAAAGGATCACGACTACCCTCTTTTACAACCATCAAATCTTTAGAGTCATGGTGATTTAATTCCCCAATAATAGGAACATCAATAAATCTCTTTATATCACTTACACTTTGAACTTTATTATTCAACATTTCTTTCACTGCAATAAAAGAAATAGGTAATACAAGTCCAGCCACTAAAGCGGCGATGTAAACTGTTAAAGGTCTAGGGAATACCGGGGCATTATTAATAGTAGCTACATCTACAATTCTAGCATCAGGAGAAGCAGCAGCTTCTAAGATTTGGGTTTCTTCTTTCTTTTGAAGTAAATATTTATAAATAAAAGATTTAATATCTGCTTGTCTGCTAATGGCATTTATGGCTCTTTCTACATTTGGAGCAGCTCTCACCATTCCTTCCAAACTACTCACATTAGAGCTTAGACTATTTCGGGTAATTTCAAAATTTCTTTTTACAGAAGAAATATTATTCGAAATAGCAGATTTTAAAAGTGAAATTTGATTATCTAAACTCTTTATTTGTTCACTCCCCTCTTGAACTGTTTCCAATCGGGAGCGGCGCTCCAACTGTATTGTTTTATATTGATCAATCATTCCTGCCAATGCAGGGTCTCCTAAAGCAGATACGTTTGGAAAATTTATATCTTTTCCCCCTGAGCTCACAAGGCCTGAAATAGAGTTTAATAAACTAATTTTATTATCAATTACTTGTTTTTCTCTATTCAAATCAGTAGCACCTTGCAAATAAACAGAAGAAGCGGCTGGATCTATCATAGCTGTTTGCGATTTATAGCTTGCCTCATTCTTTTCTACTTCGCCCAATTCAGACACCAAAATCCCTAGTCGTTCATCAATAAAATTAATTGTTTTTTTATTGGCAATATTCTTATTTTTTACACTCTCTTCATTATAAATTTCAATAAGTTTATTTACAATATCCTTAGCTTTTTCAGAAACCTTATCGACCATCTTTATTTCGATTACATTGGTTTCCTTTAAATTAGTAATTGACAATCTGCCCCCTAAATCATTTGCCATATTTCTTGGAGACATAATTACAATTTCACATTTAAAATTATCATTGTTCTCCTTTTTTTTATAGCCAAAGGCTTTGTCAACCTGAAATGTACCAGAATTAGTTTTAAAAGGTGTATTAAATGTGGCTACATATTTTTTCTCACCTTCTATCCAATATAATTTATCGGAACCGGTAAACTCAATTGCTACCGTCTTGTTATATAATGGTTCAAAATTCCCAATTACAATATTAAAAGGGAGAGAATCCCGATAAACCTCGGTTCTTTTTATATTTCCTTCTACATAATAACGCATATTAAGTTGTAAAGCATTTACAACTTTTTCCATTAAATCCTTACTTTTCAGGAAAACCACTTCATTTTCAATTTGATTAGAATTAGAATTTCCAAAAAATCCTTTTGCGGGATCTATTTCTGCTAAACTATTCTCAGATTTATCTTTTTCAATTACAATAGTACCTCTACTCTCATAAGTTTTATCGGTATATCGTAGATATATAAATGCTAATGTTAAGCAGGCAAGAATACTTAAAAAAATAAGATATTTAAATTTCAATATTCTCACTATCCATTCTTGCACATTCTCATTCAATGAGCTGGTTTCTAAATTCAAATTTGAATTATTATTAATCTCTAAAGGTTTGTTCATGATAATTGCTTTAATTTCAGTGGAATTATTTTCGTAAAGTAAAAACCAAGGTTGCCAAAGTACTTAATCCGGATATTACTGCTATGATTAATGTAGTATTTTGTCTGCCATCTGATGCCCCTCTTACCATTCTTTGTTTTAAAGTCGTAGCATTTACCACAATAATATCTCCCTGTTGTAAAATATAAAAAGGAGATTGTGTAGATGCGATATCATTCATATTTAATGTTGCATATTCGGTTCTATTACCAATAGTCCTAATAACTTTTACATCATCCTTCCTCCCAGATGGTTGGATATCTCCTGCTTTTCCTAATGCTTCTAATAACGTAGTCCTTCTATTTGAAATATCAACTATTCCCGGATTTCCTACTTCTCCCATTACGGTAACAATACCATTTTTTAACCTAACATTGACAATTGGATTTTTAACCTCTCTATTAATTTTCTCGGTTAAAATCATTTGTGCTTGTTCTATGGTTTTACCTTTTAATTCAATTAATCCAAAAACGGGGAAGTTAATGGCACCATTTACATCTAAAAGATAACCATCCTGTTGTAAGGTATTGTCTCCCCCCACTAAGGTTTTACCTGTTACAGAAAGGCTATTTTGAATAACACCTTGATTAAATAATCGATTGGAAGCGTCATCTATGGAGCTCACTTTAATGGTAATAACATCTCCAGGTTGAAGCTTTAATTCTTGTTTTAAGTTACTATAATAATCTACATAAAGAGAATCTTCAGGAAGGTTATTAAAATAAGTAAATGATTTTTTATCTTTAGTAACAGCACAAGAAGAAAATAAAAAGGCAACTGCACAACTAAATAAAATGAAATTTCTATTCATCAAGATCTTTTTAATATAATTTTTAATAATAATAAAATTGGTAAATTAATTTTGTCATTAATCTGCAAAGATATAATTTCTATTTAGAAAGTATTCTTTTTCTTTATTAATTTAATTGTTATTTTTATCCATCATTCTTTCGATAATTGAAACTACAACCTCCCCTTCTGTACCATTTGTTGCAATTGCCTGATTTCTAAGGATTACATCAACAACATTTTCAATTACAAAATGGTGATTTGCCGCAGACCCCTTATAGTTTCCATAATCGTTTCCGGGTGGTGTAACTTCCATCTTGGGTAGTTCGTAGTCCTTAATATGGCAATATTCTACCTGATCCATATACTGTCCTCCAATTTTAACACTTCCATTTTCTGCGATTATGGTCATTGAACTTTCTAAATTTTGACCCCAAACGGAGGTTGAAAAATTTAGATTCCCAATAGCACCATTCTCTAATTCAAAACTCACGACTCCTGAATCATCAAACTCTGTTAGATTTTGATGATTTATATTTTTCATACTGCTTTTGATATTATTTATATCTCCAAAAATCCAATAGAGGATATCAATAAAATGAGAAAACTGGGTAAACAAAACGCCACCATCCAAATCTTTTTTTCCATGCCAACCCTTTCCATCATAATAACGCTCATCCCTATTCCAAAAACAATTCATTTGAACAAAATAAATTTTTCCTAACTGCCCGGAATCAACCAAAGCTTTCAGCCATTTTGAAGGAGGTGAATATCGATTTTGCATCACCACAAATAATAATACTTTTTTCTCCTCTGCTTTTTGAATCAACATAGCTGCATCTTTAGAGGACAAGGTCATTGGTTTTTCTACTACAACATGCTTATTTTGGTCAATAAATTTTGCAGCTATTGATGCGTGTAACCCATTAGGAACAGCTATATTAGCCACTTCAAAATCCAATTGGGCTACCAGAAGATCTTCTACACTATTAAAAAAAGGAATAGTATAAGAATCTATTCCCAATGCTTCTTTTGGCTTAATATCTACAACAGCTACTAATTCTGCTTCCGGATTAGCCTGAATCATAGCAATATGCCTTTTCCCAATATGCCCACAGCCTACAACAACAAATTTGACCAATTTCTTATCCAATTTTTCTTACAGCATTATTTTCTATTAAATAAATTTCATTAGTTTCCTGACAAATAGCTTTATTATCTCCATCAAACTCTAAGCGATGTCCTGCCTCACTTATCCACCCCATCTGAACAGCGGGGTTTCCTACTACCAAAGCATAGTCTTGCACATCTCTGGTAACCACCGCACCTGCACCAATAAATGCATACCGCCCTATTGTATTACCACAAACGATGGTTGCATTGGCCCCTATACTTGCACCTTGACCTATCTTAGTAGGTAGATATTGGTCTTTTCTGTTAATGGCACTTCTTGGATTGATAACATTGGTAAAGACAACTGATGGGCCAATAAAAACATCATTATCACAAATTACGCCCTCGTAAATAGAAACATTATTTTGAACTTTAACATTATTTCCCAAAACAACATTATTGGCTATAAAACAGTTTTGTCCGATATTACAATTTTCACCCAGTACGCTTTTCTCCATCAGATGTGAAAAATGCCAAATCTTAGTCCCTTTACCAATTATTGCACCCTCGTCAACAATAGCAGTTGCATGAATCATAAATCCATCTTCCATGCTCTTAATCATTTATCAGTTTTTCAAGATATTTGCCATAACCGCTTTTTTTTAAGGGCTCTGCCAGTTCCAATAAATGCTCTTTAGTGATAAAACCTTTTCTATAAGCAATTTCCTCAGGGCAACCAATTTTAAAACCTTGCCTATTTTCTATAATCTGAACAAATTGACTAGCCTCCATTAAAGACTCAAAAGTTCCTGTATCCAACCAAGCCGTACCCCTACCTAAAACAGATACTTTCAATTTTCCTTGTTTTAAATATTCCTTATTGACATCTGTAATCTCATATTCTCCCCTTTCAGACGGTTTCAAATTTCTAGCAATTTCCACCACCGAATTATCATAAAAATATAATCCGGGAACAGCATAATTAGATTTAGGTTGTTGAGGCTTTTCTTCTAAAGAAACAGCGTTAAAATCTTTATCAAACTCTACAACCCCATACCGTTCAGGATCCAGAACAGGATAGGCATACACTATTCCTCCGGAAACATTACTATTTTCTGATAATATGGTACCTAATCCCATACCATAAAAAATATTATCGCCTAAAACTAGAGCAACCTTATCCGAACCAATAAAATCAGCTCCCAACACAAAGGCTTGAGCCAGACCATTGGGTACTTCCTGGATAACGTATTCAAAGCTGCAGCCCCATTGGCTTCCATTCCCTAGCAACCTTTTAAATGATTCTTGATCTTCGGGTGTCGTAATAATTAAAATTTCTTTTATTCCGGCAAGCATTAAAACCGAAATGGGATAATATATCATTGGCTTATCATAGATAGGCATCAACTGTTTACTAATCCCTTTTGTGATGGGATACAATCTTGTACCCGACCCACCTGCCAAAACTATTCCTTTCATAAATATTTAGATTTTAAAAAATGGCAATTTCAAATCTCTATCAGATAATACTCTATCTTTGAGTGCAATCTGCCAATCAATATTAAAGGTAGGATCATCATATAGTATTCCTGCCTCTGCTTCTTTATTATAAAAATTATCACATTTGTACAATACAATTGCCTCCTGACTTAAAACAGAGAACCCATGAGCAAATCCTTTGGGGATAAATAACTGTTTATTATTATCCTCACTCAACACTAATCCAAACCATTTCAAATAACTTGGAGATTCCGGTCTTAGATCAACAGCCACATCAAAAATCTCTCCTTTGATTACTCTCACTAATTTGGCTTGTTCAAATTCACCTTTTTGAAAATGAAGCCCTCTTATCGTTCCGTATTTTGAAAAAGATTGATTATCCTGAACAAAACTTACTTTAATACCGGATATTTCTTCAAATTGTCGTTCATTGAAACTTTCAAAGAAATAGCCTCTTGAGTCCCGGAATACATCCGGAGTAAAAATAAAACAACCTTCAAAAGGGGTAGAATCTATTGTCATCTAACTTTATATTGTTGTTCATAATATTTCAGGTAATCGCCACTAGTCACTTGTTCCAGCCATTGTTCATTAGCCAAATACCAATCTACAGTCTGTTCTAAACCTTCTTCAAATTGCAAACTTGGCATCCACCCCAATTCTTCTTTTAACTTGGTCGCATCAATTGCATATCTTAAATCATGTCCGGCCCTATCCGTTACATAGGTAATCAATTGCTCTGAAGTACCGGATGCTCTACCTAATTTGGCGTCCATTATAGCACAAAGTAACTTGATTAAATCAATATTTTTCCACTCATTGTGTCCCCCAATATTATAAGTCTCCCCTGACTTTGCCTTATGGTAAATCAAGTCAATAGCTCTTGCATGATCTTCCACAAAAAGCCAATCTCTTACATTCTCACCCTTACCATAAATCGGGATAGGTTTATTATTTTTAATATTATTAATGGCTAATGGAATCAACTTTTCCGGAAAATGGAAAGGCCCATAATTATTAGAGCAATTTGAAATAATACAATCCATACCATAAGTATCTTTATAAGCTCTAACAAAATGATCAGAACTGGCTTTGGATGCAGAATATGGACTATGAGGATCATAAGCTGTAGTCTCTTCAAACATCCCGTTTTCTCCTAAGGCTCCATAGACCTCATCGGTTGAAATATGGTAAAAGCGATGCTTGTCATAAGCTCCTTTCCAAGCTACTCTGGCACAATTTAAAAGAGTAACCGTCCCTATAACATTTGTTTTTACAAATTCTAAGGGGTCTATAATGCTTCTGTCCACATGACTTTCAGCAGCCAAATGAATAATACCATCCGGTTGATACTTTTCAAATAAACCTTTCACAAAAGTTTCATCACAGATATCCCCTTTTTCAAAAATATAATTAGGTTTATTTTCAATATCATGCAAGTTGGCCAAATTACCTGCATAGGTTAATTTATCTAAATTAATAATCGTATTTTCGGGATATTGCAAAACAAACCTACGCACTACATGTGAGCCAATAAATCCGGCACCTCCGGTAATAATAATCGTTTTTTTCATACTAATTTTAATGTGCAGGAGTGTGTAAAATATCGGCAAATTCTGTAGCTGCAGTTTCTATTTGATTCACCCCTTTATTGATTTTTGCATTTAAAAAGCTATAGGCCAAATAAGCAACCAAACCAATAATTAAACCTGCTGCAGAAGTAACCAGTTTGGTGTAAATACCTCCTGCCAAAGTTTCTATTTCAAATCCTTGGTGTTGGATATCATAGAATAAAATAATCATACCGGCAATGGTTCCTAAGAATCCAAAAATAGGAGCAATACCTGCTACCACGGTCAGAATACTCATGTTTTTTTCCATTCTATACAATTCAAGCCTCCCTGCATTTTCCATGCTCTTTTCTATATGGTCAATAGGCTTACCAATACGGCTGATACCCTTTGCTATTACTTTAGGTGTAGAAGCATCATAATTGTTGCATAGTTGCTGGGCTCCATTCAAATTTCCTTCAACTATTTTTTCCTTAACTCTATCCATAAAGTCTGTCGGGATATTCAACATTTTTCTTAAAGTAATATATCTTTCAAAGAAAACCCAAACAGCAATAACACTACAAATAAAAAGCGGAATCATCAAGATACCACCCTCTTTTATCAAATACCATAAGGATAAAGTGTCATTGCTCGAAGCATTGTTAACAGGAATGGCAGGAGTGATTACTGCTTGTGCAGTATCTGCCGTAGCTTGAAGCAATATAGGGAAAAAGCTCATTATTATTAATATTAATTTTAGACGTTTGCAAAAATAAAAAAAATAGGTAAACTTTCCAATTTACCTATTTTAATTTTAAGATAAGATTATTTAGGATAATTATACTATCTCTACCAACTCAATATCAAAAATCAAATCTTTTCCGGCTAACACATGGTTAGCATCTAATACTACAGATTCTTCTTTAACCTCAGCAATCACTACAGGGAAAACATTTCCTTGGTTATTGCTCAAGTGCATTTGCATTCCTACCTCAGGTGCTTGACCTTCTGGAAATTCAGTCTTTGGAAATTCGATAAAATTCTCAGGATTTGCGGGACCATAAGCCTCATCAACCGGAATGTTTACCACTTTTTTATCACCAACCTGCATATCAATTAAAGCATTGTCAAAACCTTTAATTACTTGACCTTCACCCACTACAAACTGTAAAGGCTCACGACCTTCAGAACTATCAAAAGTAGTACCATCTGTCAATTTACCGTGATAATGAACTTTTACTGTATCACCTGCTTTCACTTGTGCCATAAAACTTATTTTTATTTTTTAATTATTTGAGTGTGCGAAGATATTTATTTATTTTACTATAACCAATTAATGTTTTGGTAAAATAATTAATAATTTAAATTGAATAACCCCAAAACCGCTTTATTCAATATTATAATTTCCCACACTTAATTTTTTCACAAATCTATCTGGTAACATTTATGAATTTCTTTATTCTTAAAATCTTCCGGAATAGTAGCCTGGCTAATGTCTTTAATATTTTTGACTTTTAGTTTGGAAAAATTGGGCTTAAATCCTCTAAAATTGTTAGAAAAATAAATTCTTGCTCCGGGAGCACAATGCTTGAGCAATAAATGCAAAAGGGTGGCATGGTCTCTTTGGGTATCCCAAGTCCCTTTAAACCTACTGCTATTGCTAAAGCTCGGTGGGTCTACAATGACCAAATCATACAAGATGGTTGGTGTTGTTTTTAAAAACTGCATCACATCAGACTGAACAAAACTATTGCCCTCTAAAGGCAAATTATTCAATTTAAAATTCTCAATCGCCCATTGCAAATAAGTTTTAGACAAATCAACTGTAGTAGTCTTCACAGCACCGGAAGCAGCAGCATATACCGAGAAAGAACCAGTGTATGCAAACAAATTCAACACCCTTTTACCTTTTGCCTCTGTTAAAAATCTTGTCCTCAAAGGACGATGATCTAGGAACAAACCGGTATCCAAATAATCACTTAAATTGACTTTAAAATTCAGTCCATTCTCCTTGACAATAATTAGTTTTTGTTCTGCATCTACTTTTTCATATTGCTCTTCTCTTCTGGCTAAAACCTTTCTTTGTTTAAAATAAATATTTTCAACCGGAATATTGAATACTGAAGCAATAAGCATTTTTACGGCATCAATTTGACACAACTCTACCCTATTAGATTTTTGAGAACTGTATTCAGAACAATGTGCATATTCTCCATACAAATCAATACAGAAAGGATATTGCGGTATATCATTGTCATAAAGACGATAACATTGAATATTGTTTCGTCTTGCCCATTTAGAGAAATGTTTAAAATTTTTCTTTAGCCTGTTTGCAAAATCCTCCATAAAAGGCTTTTACTTATCTAAATAGAAATTAAAAGAATCGCCCCTTAACCCTATACGCATAGCTTCTAAAGGAATAACCTCTGCCGGAGCAATATTTCCTAAATTTACATTGCAACCTAAAAGCTGTAAGAAATATACCTGTTGGGCTTTTTGAGGAGCTTCCCAAATAATTTTTTCAGCCGGAATCTTGGTTAAAATTTCTTGTACCAATCCTTCTCTTACCTCACCACTACCTCTATAAATACCAATATTTCCGGCCTCCCTTGCCTCCGCTATCACTTTTGATGAGCCCGCATCCAACTCCGCTTGCATTTGGGCTATCCATTTGTATGGAGGCATTACATTGGCAGCATCCTTACTACCTACTTCGGAGAAAACGGTAAATCCTTCCTTTGCAAATTTTTCTATATGCTTGCATTTTTCTTCATGTGGGATAACCAAAGATCCATCAGATATTTCAACATGGCGGACTCCATAATCTTTCAAGGCGGCAATATAATCTTCAATTTGATTCCGTATTAAGAAAGCTTCAAACAAGGTACCTCCAAAATAAACAGAGATATTTGCATTTCTATAAATATCCAATTTCTCTTTTAAATTTGGAGTAACAACCGCAGTACCAAATCCAAATTTGACTACATCTACATAAGAAGCTGCAATAGATAAAAACTGCTCCACCTGACCCATGCTCATCCCCTTATCCATCACCATAGTCCAACCATCATTTCGAGGAGCAATGGTACGCTCCGGTATCTGCTGTAAATTAAAATTCCCCATTACTTATCTATTTTAGATGCAAAAATACATTTAATTTAAAAACTTCAACTTGTAAATATTTAATTGTTATCTTATTTTAAATAAAAATGAAAAATGAAAAAAGCAACTTTTTAAATCACAAATCATTGCGAGACGAAGGCGAAGCAATCCAGAAAGAAGAACCCAACATGTCAAGTAAACTATAAGCCTACTTTGCTGGATTGCTTCTGGCAAAGCCCTCGCAAAGACGAAAGGCAGGTACTCCTTCATTCTGACCGACAGCGTTTTTTTTCGTCATTCCGACCGGAGAAAGTGATGCGTAATGCAATGTAGCATCACTTTCATAGTGGAGGAATCTCCTAAGCACTACCACTTACATTGGAGATCTCTCCATGCGAAAAACCTTTTCAAATTTCTATGAAATTTGGGTTTTTCTTAGTCGATATGACGGTGACCTCTTTCCGTCATTCCGACCGACGAGGAACGAGGAGTGGAGAAATCTCCTTAAACATTTTCCATAATTCAAAATCCAAAATCCAAAATCTAAAATTTCAATCGTTTTGAAGCAATCACCTAAGCATTGTCGCTTACTTTTGAGATTTTCCCATGCGAAAACCCATATTCTATGGCTTAACCAGTATCAATCATTTCAAAAATACAAAAGATATCAGGTTTTTTGAATAATCATTTCTAACTTTGACAACTATGTTAGACAGAACCATTGCCCCAGATTTTCATAATGCCATAAGCTTTGAATACCTACTTCAAAATTGTCGGCAAGACATTTGCAATAATCAAATCCCTTTATATTGGCTTAAAGCCGGTACTCAAGAAGTCATCGAGATTACCTTTATCTTTAATGCAGGGATAAGCTACGAGCCACAGACGGCAGTAGCTCAGGCTGTTGCCGGCTTACTCAAAAATGGCACTCAAAACCAAACATCATTCGATATCAATAAAACCATAGAACTATATGGTGCAACTTTAAAAGTGAGTGCCAATAACGACTTTGCTTTTGTGAGTTTGTATTGTATGAGTAAACATGCCGAAAAAATACTACCTATTATCTTTGAAATCCTAACAGAGGCTGCCTATTCTGAAGAGGAACTGCAACTATTTAAACAGAATGCCATTCAAAGGTTAAAAGTAAATTTGTTACAAGCAGACTTTATTGCCAATAGACAAATAGATGCGATGCTCTTTGGCAAAACCCATCCCTATGGCAGATATACGGAGCAACAAGACATAGAGGCTTTAAGTTCAGAAATATTACTCCAATTTCAAAGAAACTTTTATAATGCAGCTAACTGTAAAATTTTTATTGCCGGAAACTTTGAAGAATCAATTATTTCATCTGTAAAAAATATTTTTGGAAATACCTATTGGAATAACACAAATACTAATATTCAAAAATCAACCATAAAATTTAGTCCCGACACACTACTCCAAAAGCAAATAGACCACGACCCCAACGGAGTACAAGCGGCAATAAGAATGGCACGCATGGCTCCCAATCGACAAGATGACATTTTCCCCGAATTATTTGTAATGAACTGCTTATTTGGTGGCTATTTTGGCTCTAGGTTGATGACAAACATCCGCGAAGACAAAGGTTACACTTATGGCATTTACAGCAGCTTGTTCAGCTATACCCAGACCGGTGTATTGTTGATTGGGTCAGAGGTGGGCAAAGATGTTTGCAATGCTGCCATTGCCGAAATAAAAAAAGAAATGAAAATCATGAGAACCGTGCCAGTACCTGAAGAAGAACTCCTTTTAGTAAAGAATTATATTCTTGGTAGCCTTTTAGGGGATTTGGATGGCCCTTTTTCTATCTTACAAAGATGGAAAAATCTTGTCTTAAATAATCAAAGTATTTCTACTTTCAACCGTAATATTGAAATCTACAAAAACATAACTCCAGAGCGGATTTTAGAGTTATCCCAGATTTTTTTGGATGAGAAAGACTTTTTTGAACTGGCTGTTTTATAATAGTTCAAAAAAAGAATCGGTTTTGAAAAATTCAAAACCGATTCTTTTTTATTTATTTTTTAAACATTCCTAAGATATCATCCAATGGGCTACCGTCTTTGTTCTTATCCAAAAAACCTGTAACCATTCCTATCAAACCGCCTCCCAAACCTCCAGATGAAGCTTGAGTACCACCGGTAAGACTACCCAACAAGTCACCTAAGCCTCCGGATTGGGTAACATTATTAGATTGCTTTTGCTTACTCAAATAGCTCATCACCAATGGAGCCAACATCGCAATGATAGGACCAACCTTTGCCAAACTTAATCCTGAGGACTTTGCCACTCCATTTTGTACATCCTCTACCTGATTACCAAAGATATGACCTAAAATACCTGCTCCATCTTTTTGAGCAGCATCCGAATCACCACCAAAAAACCCTTGGATATTATCCAATACGTTTGGACTATGGCTACCTAATGCATTAAACAAAGAGCTAGCACCATCTTCATTTTGAGCATTCTTGCCCAAACCACCCATTATCATTGGAATAGCCGCTTGTACAGCTGAGGCTGCCTGAGACTGATCCAATCCAAATTTTTGTGCAATGTTTCCAATGATATCATTTCCAACATTACCACCTAAAAGCTCACTTAAATTCATTTTTATTTTTGTTTAAATTTTGAACAATATATTTTTGAAGAATAAAGATACAAAAAGTTTAATCCTTTTTTAGTTATAGTATGGTTAATGCTTTATTTTATTTTCTATTAAAACTGATTTCATCTACCAATGCTTCCGGCAACTTAGGTAAATCATGCCTAGAAATCAAGAACGAATTTAGTTCGGCTAGCTCTCTAAACACCACATGACTCTCTGCAGCGGCTCTTAAATATCCGGCACCATTACTGCCTCCAGTACCTACTCTTTTACCTATTGCACGCTGTACCATGTGCACATGACGATAGCGCCACATGGACATTTGCTCGTCAATTTGCAATAATTTATCTAAGATTTCAAATGGCAATTGCAACAATGGATAATCTCTATATAATAAAATAAATAGTGCATTTTTCATGGCTAATGGACTCAATCTATGACCTTCCAAGGTGCTTTCTTTTGAACCAAAGATAGCATCAAAAGCTTCCAAATTTCCTTTCTCTTTTTCTAAAAGACTTTCATCATAAGCATTACGGTACAATGTCCAAAACTCGTCTTCCGATTTCCAAAATTTTTCGCTACTGGCAAAAGGCATACGCTCCAACCAACTATTCAACAACACGATTAAGGACACTTCTTGCTCCGCATCTTTCACTCTTTTTATATCCCCTTCATTCAATTGTGAAATATAATATTGCTGACCATAACGACTGGTATATTCCAAGCCTAAGGAAGCTTCCAGTATTTTAAACTGAATACTTTGAAAACCAGATGCCGGACGTAATAGATCTCTAAAATCCAAAAAATCTAATGGAGACATCGTTTCCAAAATGGTCAATTTGGACACCAACATTTCCAAAATCAAAATCACTCTATCTAATCGCGTGTTCACATTAAAAATATCAGGTGAATTATCGGCTACATTAGGTTGTTTAAAAATATTACGGATAATATTGACTTCGTGCAAAATCTGTTTAAACCATAGCTCATAAGATTGATGAATGATGATAAATAACATTTCGTCATCAGCCTTAATACCTTCCTTTGCACTTTCTGGATCTTGGGCATTTAAAATTTTGTCTAACTGCAAATACTCACTGTAATAGACAGGAGGTCTGTTTTCAATTTTCATTTCAAAATTAATTTTAAGTGCATAAAATTACTTATTTAAAAATAAAATGTCAATTAATTTATTTTTTTTCAACTTAGATACTTCCCTACTATAGGCATCCTTCTTCCGGGACCAAAAGATTTTGCAGACACTCTGATGATAGGGCAAAACTGATTGCGTTTATACTCATTTCTATTTACCATTTTTAATACTTTATCTACCAAAGACACTTCAAAACCCATATCCGTAAGCTCTTTCGGGCCCTTTCTTAATTCTATATATTGATAAATTAGAGTATCTAAAACCTCATAATCCGGCAAACTATCACTATCTTTTTGTCCGGGTCTTAACTCAGCAGAGGGAGCTTTCACCAAAATATTATTTGGAATAATTTCTGTTTTCTTATTAATAAATTTACACAATTCATACACTTGAGTCTTATACACATCCCCCAAAACAGAAAGTCCGCCGGCCATATCACCGTACAAAGTACCGTATCCCACTGCCAGCTCACTCTTATTGGAAGTATTCAACAAGATATAATTAAACTTATTGGCAATAGCCATCACCAAATTGCCTCGGGTACGTGCCTGAATATTTTCTTCGGCAACATTAAATGGCAAACCTCGAAACAGACCACTCAAGCTAGATTCAAAAGCTTCATATATGTCTTTTATAGGAATAATTTCATAAGGATTGCCTAAGTTTTTGCAAAGTTGCTCCCCATCTACAACTGAGTGATCAGACGAAAATTGAGAAGGCATCAGAACCGTAAAGACATTTTCGGCCCCCAATGCGGCACTTGCCAAAGCAATAGTCAAAGCACTATCGACACCACCAGAATTGGCAACAATAGCTTTCTGGAAACCCATCTTTTCAAAATATTCTTTAATCCCAATTACTAAGGCATCATAAATTCGGTCTATATGGATAGATGCATCCAAATTTATAGGAGTGAAAGATTGCTTAGGCAAGATGGCTTCGGGCTTCAACACTTCACCAGACAAGCTACCTTCTAAAAAAATGACTTCTAAAAGATCTTCTTCAAAATACTTACCTTCTTGTAAAATATTTCCTTCTGAATCGGCAATTAAAGAACCTCCATCAAAAACAATTTCTGTTTGAGAGCCTACTGTATTGCAATACAGCAATGGTAATTGATAGGCTTTACAATTTTCACGAACCATCCAATAACGGTCTTCAATATGAGTGTAATCAAAAGGAGAAGCCGAAAGGTTAATCATCAAATCCGGATTTTGGCTCATTAATTTATCCATTGGCTTAAAAGGATACATGGTATCGGCCTCCATGTCCCACAAATCTTCACAAATAGTAATGGCTAAACGTATGCCTTTGTATTCAACTATATTCCAATCGACAGCAGGTTCAAAATAACGGTATTCATCAAAAATATCATAATTGGGTAACAATGTCTTATGTACAGTATGTTGAACTTGTTTATCGACTAAAAAAAATGCAGTATTTAATAAATCCTTACCTTCTTTCTTGGGGTTTTTACTGGGGCCGCCTACCAATACTGCAATACCATCCGCTTCATTGGCTATCTTTTCAACGGCAGTCATACATTCCTGCAAAAAACTTTCAAATTCTAAAAAATCTCTTGGCGGATAACCACAAATCGAGAGTTCTGAAAATACAATCAGCTCACCACCTAATGACTTTGCATGCCTAATAGCAGTAATGATTTTATTAGTATTGTAAGTAATATCGCCTATAATATAATTTTGTTGTGCTAAAAATATTTTCATAGGACGAAGTTAAACCATTATTATTTTATTCGAAAATATTATGAGAAACAGACTTCAATTGCTCAATAATTCTTTTAAATTATTCAGAAAAAAATCCGGATATACCCAAAAACTTTATCAAATTTGGAGATAATTCAAAGATTAATAATATTGTTTTTTAAAATAGAGTCTTTAGCTATTCTTTAATTATTTTTTTTATTACTACTACAATTACTTTTTCTTTATTTCCTTTGTAAAGATAAAAGAACCAAAGCTATAGAAGATTCAATGTAATTCCTATATATAAAAGAAAGGAAAAAAATTTTTAATTCAATGACTATTTTTGGCAGTAACTAATTGTATCTTTGACAAAATTAAAAATAGATGAGAATATATTTAAAACTTACAAAAAACGACAAACCAATTCCTTTTAACTATCAGGAATTATTAACAGGAGTTATTCATAAATGGATTGGAGCGAACAATGAAATTCACGGAAAAACAGGTCAATTTTCATTTTCTTGGATTCAAAATACAACAGCTAATAAAAGTGGTATTGAGTTGAAGAGAGATGCTTACTTCTTTATTAGCAGCAGGAATGTGGAATTAATGAAGCAAATTGTCAATAATATTTTAAAAGATCCAGAAATGTTTAATGGAGTTAGTGTTTTTGATGTTCAAATAAAAGAAACTCCAGTTTTTTCAAATTCTGAAAAATTCCTGATGGCCAGTCCGGTTTTACTAAAAATAAAAGAAGAGAAAAGAACAAGGCATGCAACGATAGAAGATGATGATTTTGAAAATATATTAACGGAAAACCTAAAACGAAAACTAGATAAAGCAGAAATTAATTCAGAGGGTTTGTCCATAAAAACCAATCCTGAAACAAATTTCAGAGAAACAAAATTGGTAACCTATAAAGGTATCAAAAATAGGACTTCATTTATACCAATCATTATCAACGGCACACCAGAACAGATCGCATTTGCTTGGGACAATGGCTTAGGAAATTCGACAGGTATTGGTTTTGGTGCTTTAAAATAGAAAGAAATGGAAAAATATTTTGTAGTAAAATATACAGGACAATTTGGTTTTATCAAACCATGGACAGCTGTACGAGATAGCGAAACTTTTAGTCAGCAATTTTTGACTCCTTCAATCGTAGAAGGCATTGAGAAAAAATTATTTCCAGAGTTATTGAAAGAAAAAGGCATTCAAAAGATTAAAAGACATAGACTCTCTTATACACAAATCAATCAACAACAAGAAGTAATTCAAACAAGAGGATGGAACTTGAAAAGTAAAGTGTTTAGTCGGCCGACCGCTGTATTAACCCGGGGCGTTCTATTAGAACCTGTCTTGCATTTAGCTTTCTTCAATATAGACGATGCAGAAGTTGCAGCAAAACAACATGTTTGTCTTTGTAGAAACGAAGATGTTTTAATGCCGTCAGAAATTATCGAAATTTCAATTGATGATTTTGATGATGAAGAGCGATTCAATGGTTATGAATTAATCTTTGAGAAGACAGAAGATTCGTTTCATGTTGGTTATGACCGTTTAACAAAAGAACCCATGTATGGCTGGTTGAAAATTGTTGGAACTCCGGTAAAATCTTTTTAGAATGGAAAAACTATTTGCGAAATCCGGTCCTGAGTGGACACCTCTTAAAACACATTTACAACAAGTAAGTGTGGCGGCTGTTGCTTTTGCTAACCATCTTGGAATGGACGAAACAACCGCTAGAAACGGTGCAATTCTACACGATATTGGCAAGGCTCACCCTGTATTTCAAGAGAGGTTGAGAGGTAAATCCAAACATCATCAAGTTTTTAGACATGAGATTGCTTCCTTGTTTTTTCTTTCTGCATTTCCAAAAGAACAATGGAATGATTTAATTGAAATGGTAGTCGCTCATCATAAATCAGTGAAGAACGATATTGGAGAAAAAGGATTACTCGATTTGGAGGAGGGATACGACTATCAAGATTTTCATTTGGGTGATTGGGATAAATGGAGTGAAAAGGGAATTGCCGTTTTAAACGAATTGGGAATTGAATGCAATTCTATTTCAAAAAAACAGGCGATTGAAAATTTAGAATATTGCATAGACTTTTCTGAAAAACTTTGCAAGAACAAAGGGTTCTCCAAATGGCGTGGTCTATTAATGGGTGCTGATCATTTTGCTTCTGCTTTGATTGATAAAACAGAAACGCAAGCAAAAAGAATTTTCAAAACGCCTAATTTGGATTTTTACAATCGCCAAAACGAGTTGTATCCGCTTTCCTTGATAAATGCGAAATCTGATAAAAAACACACGATTGTTGTAGCCAGTACCGGTGCAGGAAAAACGGATTATTTGTTTAGAAGATGTAGTGGTCGTGTCTTTTACACTTTACCATTCCAAGCGTCTATTAACGCTATGTTTAAAAGAGTCGGCAATGATTTGGAAAAAGATAATTCAGATATTGATATTCGGGTATTGCATTCCACATCTGTAATCGTCAAAAGAAAGAAGGAGGAGGAAACGGCTCTTCAAAATTTAATAGGTTCAAGTGTGAAGATATTGACTCCACACCAACTCGCTACCATTGCTTTAGGAATGAAAGGTTATGAAGCTATGATTTTGGACTTGAAAGGCTGTGATGTAATTTTGGACGAGGTACATACTTATTCGGGAGTCTCACAGGCATTGGTACTAAAACTTATAGAAGTTTTGAAATCATTGGATTGTCGTATCCATATTGGAACAGCAACAATGCCAACCCTACTTTATCAAAAGATAAAAGAAGTATTAGGCGAGGATGTTTTAGAAGTAAAATTAAAAGATGAAGAGTTAGACAAATTTGACCGGCATATTACTCATAAATTAGAATCTTTTGAAGCAGCAAAGGACATCATTGATGATGCGGTTCAGGCTCGGCAAAAAATCCTGATTGTAATGAATACTGTCAAAAATTCACAAGAAATCTATGAATACATTAAGGACGTTTATCCGGAAGTTGATTCTCTTTTACTGCACAGCAAATTTAAGCGGGGTGATAGAAATTTGAAAGAAAAGTTGTTAATGGGAATGGATGAAGAAGGAAATCCAACTTACGAATATAATACGAGTAAGGAAGCTTGTATTGTTGTTGCTACTCAAATTGTGGAGGTGAGTTTGGATATCAGTTTCGACTTGATGATTACGGCTACTGCTCCTTTAGATGCGATGATTCAAAGATTCGGTAGAATTAATAGAAAACGAAATAAGGAAACAATTGGGAAATATAAAGATGTTTATGTGATTGCTCCTCCTGAAAAAGAGAAAGAAGCCAGACCCTATAATTTGGATATTTTACAAAAATCTTTCGATGTAATTGATGATAGGAAGGTGTTAAGGGAAAGAGATTTACAAGAAAAAATAGACAAGGTCTTCACTGAAATTGATTTTATGAAAATTGAAGAGCATAGTGTTTTCAAGTCTGACGGCAGTATGAATATGGGAAAACTAATCCATCGGAGTAAAGTAATTCTATTTGAATTATTGGAAATAGACAGCGTGAGTTGTATTACAGAATCGGATGTGGAAGAGTATGAAAATGGAAACTTTGAAAACCGGTTAAATCTGGAGATTCCGGTTGCGTACTGGACAGTAGCAAAAATGGATCAATCTCAAAAAGGCAATAAGCCATTTATTATTCCGGATATCGCTTATGATTTTGATGCCGGACTGAATCAAGCAAAAATTAAACAAGAAAATTTTAATGTTTTAAACCGATTTTTATGATAACCACATTAATAGGAAAAACTTTTTTAAAAGCATATAATGAAAAATACGACAAAAACTATTCTGCCAGAGATTTTTTTGAACAAGAGTATTTTGAGTTGTTTTTTAATCACAATAAATATTTAATGAGTGGAGGAAATTCTCCATTAGAAAACCCAAAGATTAGTTGGGAGAAAATGCAAAAAGGGATTGTTCCTTACGAGACCGAAGAACGAAGACGGGAACGGCTAGTCAACTTCCTAGAAAAGGCAGAAGGTACAGGGGTGATTTTGGATATGGGAGTTGCTCCTGGATATCCAGCGGCAGAAAATACGGCGGCAACTTCTGGGTTGGTTTCTGATATTATAATCGAAAATGATGAAGATGATATTTATTATTCATGGTTTGGTGCCTCATTGGGTATTGGCGTAGCAGGAGGATATAATATCCTTATCAATGATGCCCAAATCACATTAGAAACTTATGAAGGTTGGAAATTTTACCGAAGGTATTTGAATGATCCAACCCTTGCTAAATTACGAGGCAATCAAATCAATTCATGGAATGGGCAATGGCTGACCTATAAGGTAGGAAAGGATTTTGACGTAAACTTTGATTTCTCAATTTTAGAAATGGAAAAAATTTTTAAGGTGGAAACGACTGCCGCTGAAGTCAATACTGTAAACTGGTCGAATCTTTTTTTTAGCTTATCCAACCTTTATCCTGATAAAACTCTAAATGCATATATCTATAGTTTCGGACAAACGAATAAAACTATTGGCTTCATCCCAATCTATTTAAAAGCAGGAAAAAGATTAAGAGATGTGTTCAGCCAACTCTTTCATACGGAACAGCCATTTAATAATAAAGACTTCCAGTCTCTTTTTGGAATGCATATCAAAAGAGCTTGTGAGTTAGGGAACATTGGCTTACATGCATTGCGTCCGGAAAGTATCAAAAAATATATGGAGGATAGCAAAAACATTTCCTTCAAAAAAGAAGAAGACAATTTAATTTATCAATCATATAAAACTTGGTTAATCGCTATGATATCAAAAAACAAAGAACAAATCACAGATTATACATTAGAATTGGCAAAGACAATTTTAAAGTATAGGAATTCAGGAAAGGGAAATGCTCGGATCACTTTAGTTGAAAGTGAATTATTTGGATCCAAATTCAAACGAGGATTTATTGAAGCACTTACTAAAATGGTAAATGAAATGGAGGAAAATGATTTACTTACCCTTAAAAAGCTAAAGGATGAAATCCATCTCATGACAAATGAAGAGTTTAGCTATTTCTGCACCCTATTAAAATTTGATTACGCATTCGTCAAAAAACAATCTTAAACAAAAAAAATAAACATTATGAGCAGTACAATTTATATCAGGACTTTGAAGAGAGTAGAACATTCAGTATTTAACGTGGCTAATGGTCAAAAATATTATTATGATGTCCAATTTAATAAGAGAATTCCCTTTTCCAGTGGGCAACAGGTAAAGCGTTCAGTAATTGACGCGTTTTGTATGGAAGCAAATGAAACACCCTCACCAACTACATTTTTGTTCGATGTGGATAAGCAAAATAAGCTAAAAGAAGGAGAGGTTTATGGTACTTGCGATCCAGCTTATCCGGATCAATTATTCGGAGGGTGGATGAAAGCGTCAAAAGGTGGTGGAGAAAGAACTTTAAAACGAAGAAGTCCTTTGTCCATTTCTGCCATGAGAGCTTTGCACCCTTTGTTAGCTGGGCTAGACTCAAACGGAGGCGAAGCTGGAACGTTTGACAGAAGTGAAAGATCCAACAATGTGGTAATTGTAAGAGATGAAAAAGGAAATATACTAAGTGAAGAAGCCATTAATGAGATATTATCAATTGAAGGAAATACAGACAGGAGCTTGGGGAGAAAGTGGCTGAATCCGGCAGAAAGAGCTACCGGTTTATTCGTTTCCGATATCGCTATCGACCTTAGAAGATTATTCTGCGTAAGTTTAAATTCATTTGAACCAGAAATGTCTGATGAAACCATCGGAAAATTAAAGTCAGCTGGATGGATTGAGTCCAAAAATGTATTTGGAGATTGTCTCGTAGCTCCCAAAGAATTAAGAGAAACTTGGGCAAAAGCATTAGCGAAAGCGATTGTAAATTGGAAAATTACATCAAATCAATCAAGAACATTTAGTTTAATGGATACTTTAGCAATTGCTATTGGAAATAATGCTAACCTGATCGGCGGAAGTATCAGAGCAAAACTATCTGATGAAGATTCGGCCAAGGCTCAGCCAATTATTGATGAAAGCTTAAACGGTGTGGAAACTTTTATCACCCTGCAAGCCGGTGGATTTATTCAGACTAAAGGAGAAACAGTAGATGCCATTGAAAAGGCAGAACAGGCATTGTATGATAAAATCATGGTATTTGATTTTGAAAAACAATTGTAAAATTTCCATTTTTTGTAGAATCACAATGCATTGTGATTCTACAACCATTGTGATTCTACAACCATTGTGATTCTACAACCATTGTGATTCTACAACCATT
>DAOMPL010000007.1:47976-90562 GCA_035444785.1 Edaphocola sp.
GTGATTCTACAACAAATAAACAAAAAAAAACAACCATGACCCTATTTAAAAACAAATACAGAATTGAATCCTTCCGATTGAAAAATTGGGATTACCGAAATGCGGGTGCCTATTTCATTACCATTTGTACCAAAAACAGGGAAAATTATTTTGGGAAAATTACGGATGGGGAAATGCAATTATCCCAAATCGGGGAAATCGTAGAAAATGAATGGATAAAAACACCTGAAATTCGACCTGACATGAATTTGAAATTGGGTGAATATGTGGTAATGCCTAATCATTTTCATGCCATTTTGATCATTGGACAAAATGAATATAATATCCAACCCGACCATGGGGAATATAACAACCAATTTGGACCTCAATCCAAAAATGTATCCTCCATTATACGTGGATTTAAATCTGCTGTGACTATGGCATCAAGGATGATTGATCCGGATTTCGGTTGGCAATCTAAATTTCATGATCACATCATCCGAAATCATGAAGAATACCTCCGAATCGAAAATTATATCATCAATAATCTAAAAAATTGGAAAGAAGACAAATTTTATGACTAATGAATATTACAGGCATGTTTATCGATCATAAATATTTGAAATAAAGAAGCACACTTTCAACAATAATTTGAAAAGCTATGGTTCACTTGCAAAAATACATTAAAAACTTAATATTGTTTTTTCTAAAAAACATTATGTATATTTGCTGTATGAACAAAACATTTTACTCAGTCGTTAATTTAAAACAACAATATGGATAGGCTTTTAAAATTATCTGAACAGAAAATAAAGAACCAGAAAAGTGACTTTAAAAGGTATCTTTATGGAACTATTGATTGGGATAGTAGGTTGATTATCATGACCGGAGCAAGAGGGGCAGGTAAAACTACTTTGCTGCTGCAAAAAATGGGAAGTGATACCCACAAAGCGGTTTATCTTAGCTTAGATGATTTTTATTTTGAAACAAACCGTTTATTATTGTTACTGGAACAGCTGTATGAAGTGGGTTACCGACACTTTTACTTAGACGAAGTGCACCAATATCAACATTGGTCATCTGACATAAAAAACGCCTATGATAATTTTTATGATATTCAGCTTATTGCAACTGGGTCATCAATTTTGAAAATAAATCAGGGTCAAGCCGATTTGTCCAGACGAGCTGCCGTATATGCCTTAAAAGGCTTGTCGTTTCGTGAATTTTTGGAATTACACTATCAAGAAAAATTTGAAAAACTCAACTTAAAGCAAATATTGGAAGAGCATACCAATTTAAGTGTGCAAATAAATGACAGAGTGGATGTTTTAAAACTCTTTGGCGAATACCTAAACTATGGGTATTATCCTTTCTCCATAGAAAGAAAAAAAGATTATCATCAAAAACTACAACAAACGATACAGCTAATATTGGAAGTGGACATTCCGGCAGTGGAACAAGTAAATTATTCTACCATTCGCAGTATGAAAAATTTACTATTTATTATCAGTCAGATTGTTCCAATGACACCCAATATCCAAAGCCTTTCGGAGAAAATAGGTGTCTCCAGAAATTCCGTTTTAAAAGCACTGGATTTAATGACACATGCTCAAATAATTAATTTGCTGAGAAGCAGTAATAAAGGGGTGAGCTTCTTGCAAAAACCGGAAAAAATATTTCTCGAAAATCCAAATTTGGCATTCACTTTTTCAGGTGAAAAACCTAATATAGGTAATCTTAGAGAAACCTTTTTCTTTAACCAATTGAGCGTTATTGGTGAAGTAACATCGGCTAAGTTTGGTGATTTCTTTGTGGAAAACCAATACACTTTTGAAATTGGTGGCGCTACAAAAACAGCCAAACAAATTCAAGGGGTTCCCCTATCCTATATTGCAGCCGATGGTATAAAAAATGGTGTAAACAATAAAATTCCACTTTGGCTTTTTGGCTTTTTATATTAATTTACTCTTATCCCTCAACATTCAACCCATGAATCTTACCGGCACACATATCAACTACTACCGACTTTGCAAGAGAAAACTTTGGCTTTTTGCCAATGGCATCAACATGGAGCAAACCTCCGACTTGGTAGCCGATGGAAAATTAATCGAAGAAGAAACCTACCTGCAACGGCCAGAACGTTATGAGCAAATAGAACTCAGTAGCGAGTTTCAAGGGATTTCATTGGCGGGTAAAATTGATTTCTTCGATACCCGAAACAAAATCATCCATGAAACCAAACGCAGCAATAAAGTAGAACAAGCCCATATCTGGCAGGTGAAATTTTATCTCTGGCTGATGAAACTAAATGGTATTGAAGCCGAAAAAGGGATTATAGAATATCCAACTTTACGACAAAAGGAAGAAGTGTTACTAACGGAAGAAGACATTTTGTATTTAGAAAAAACAGTTGTTGAGATTCAAAAATTAAGGGAAAGTGAGGTTTGTCCACCGGTGATTAATGCCAAAATTTGTAAGAGCTGCAGCTATTATGAGTTTTGTTACGTTCAGGATTGAGGATTGAGGATTGAGGGTTGAGGGTTGAGGGATGAAACTAAAAATTACAAAATATGAATAAATTAGAACAAATAGAAGCTTTAAAACAACGGACTAAGGATTTTGCATTACGTATTATCCGCCTTTTTCAGGTTTTACCCAAAACAGAGGAAGCGAGAATAATTGGAAGACAATTACTTCGTTCTGCCACTTCTGTTGCTGCAAATTATCGGGCAACATGCAGGGCAAGGTCAGATGCTGAATTCTTTAGTAAGATTTCTATAGTGGTAGAAGAAGCTGATGAAACCTTATTTTGGTTAGAATTATTATTAGAAGCTAATATTATTGAAAAACATCTAATAGCATCTTTGCTCGATGAAAGCGAACAATTAGTAAAAATCATGAATACCATCCGCCACAATAAAAAGCCAAAAACATAATTCAATCCTCAACATTCAATTCTCAACATTCAACCCTGATTATGAAAAAATCCTATTATCTCTTCAATCCCGGCCGTATGAGCCGCAAAGACAATACCCTGAAATTCGTTCCGGTGGACGAAAAAGGTACGGAAGGTCAACCCAAATACATCCCTGTAGAAGGCGTGTCCGATTTATTTTGCTTCGGTGCATTAGATGCCAATTCGGCTTTGTATAATTTTTTAGGAAAGCAACAAATTGCTGTTCATTTCTTCGATTATTACGAGCATTATACCGGAAGTTTTCTGCCCAAAGAATATCTCTTGGCTGGCAAAATGCAAATCGAGCAAAGCAAACATTATTTGTCCAAACAAAAAAGATTGGTCATTGCCCAAAAGTTTATTGAAGGAGCAGCTTTCAATATTCTGAAAAATCTTAAATATTACCAATCCCGCGGCAAAGAACTTTCTGCTTTTATAGATACCATAGAATCTTTTAGTGCCGACTTGTCTCAAACCCATGCAATAGATGAATTAATGGGCATTGAAGGCAATATCCGTCAGGTATATTACGAAGCATTTGATGTCATTTTAAATGATTTTGCGATGAATGGCAGAAGCAAGCAACCTCCTAAAAACGAGGTAAATACCTTGGTTTCTTTTGGAAATATGATGTGCTATTCGCTGTGTTTAGGTCAGATTTATCATACCCAGCTCAACCCAACCATCAGTTTTTTACACGAACCCGGCTATCGGAGATTTTCATTGGCATTAGATTTAGCCGAAATTTTTAAACCTATTTTGGTGGACAGAGTGATTTTCAGGGTATTGAACAAAAAAGAAATCCAAGCCAAAGATTTTGATATCAACACCAATAGTGTGATGCTCAAAGATGCAGCCCGCAAAACCTTTGTCCGTGCATTTGAAGAAAGATTGAATGAAACCATCAAACATCGATCTTTAGGTAGAAGCGTCAGTTACAAGCATTTGGTAAAGTTAGAATGCTACAAACTGAGTAAGCACATCCTGAATATCGAAGAATATAAGCCTTTTAAAATTTGGTGGTAGATCAGGGATGAGGATTGAGGGATGAGGTGTGAGGAGTGAAATAAAAAACAATTAAATATGAATAAAATTGAACAAATAGAGGCTTTAAAACGACGGACTAAGGATTTTACATTACGCATTATCCGCCTCTTTCAGGCTTTACCAAAAACAGATGAAGCCCGAATAATTGGAAGACAATTACTGCGTTCTACTACTTCTGTTGCTGCAAATTATCGGGCAGCATGTAGAGCAAGGTCAGATGCTGAATTTTTCAGTAAGATTTCTATTTACCGAAAAAGGATTACCTTTCTCCCACGGTCTAAAAGTATCCCTGGATGCATAGAGTCCCCACAACAGTGCATCTTCCGTTTCCTTTTGACAATGTAAAATTAAAACAACAATTTATTATTAACCATGAGAGTTATTAACACAAAACTTCTGAAATTGAAATTAAGTTGAAAAAATGTCAACCGTATTCATGGGACTTCAACTATTCAACCCTCATAATTCAACCCTCAACCCTCAACCCTCAACCCTGTAATATGTACCTCATCCTCGTTTACGACATCGGCGAAAAAAGAGTTGGCAAAATGCTTAAACTTTGTAGAAAATACTTAAATTGGATTCAGAATTCTGTTTTTGAAGGAGAAATTACAGAAGTAAAACTAAAAGAGCTTCTTTTCAAAGCCAAAGAGATAATGAATATCGAAGAAGACAGCCTCATTATTTTCAAAAGTAGAAACGAAAAATGGCTGGAAAAAGAAGTAGTAGGCAAGGAAAAAAATGAGCTGGATACCTTTTTATAGCTTGTCGAAGTACTTCCTATATGACCAGAAAATTGTTCTTTGACATATCGTTAAATTAAAAACACTTAAATATCAATACATTACAAAGTTGTCGATACCCCAGTAAAAAAATAGAATTGGACATCGACAATTTTTAAAGGAAAAAAACATTACTTTTGTTCCTAGAAAAGCCTATAAAATGGGCTTTTTGAGTCGTCGAATGCACGGCTTTTAATCGCACCATATTGGAATTGAAACGAATCGGCACGTCATACGGTCAGGGTATTATACCAATCTTTTAATCGCACCATATTGGAATTGAAACTAAATGGAGAAAGTGTTTTAGGAAATGGCGATATTACCTTTTAATCGCACCATATTGGAATTGAAACCTCTTTAGGTCGCAACTGAAATACGTTTCTTTAAACTTTTAATCGCACCATATTGGAATTGAAACTTGTCAATGTTTGACTTGAATTGGCATTCATAGAAACTTTTAATCGCACCATATTGGAATTGAAACAGTTGAACCACAAAAATCGTAAGTGGTATTCCCAGCCTTTTAATCGCACCATATTGGAATTGAAACGTGGAATTGAAAATAGCAAGTTTAACAAAGAATGGACTTTTAATCGCACCATATTGGAATTGAAACAATGGATAAAGGTAAAAAGTGGAAGTGGCACAGCTCTTTTAATCGCACCATATTGGAATTGAAACTTATTCATAAACTTACAATTATCTACTGTAAGCTCTATACTTTTAATCGCACCATATTGGAATTGAAACGTCAATCCTCAATCAGTGTTTCAGACTCAAAAACGCTTTTAATCGCACCATATTGGAATTGAAACTTCAACAATCTTGGAATTAGCACGTGAAAGATGCAATCTTTTAATCGCACCATATTGGAATTGAAACGGATTAACTCTTACAATATCGTCCGGAGCTTTAGCTTGCTTTTAATCGCACCATATTGGAATTGAAACACGATTGCTTGTGCTACTCTTGTAGTTGCAATTGCTCCCTTTTAATCGCACCATATTGGAATTGAAACTTATTCCGGAAGATATATAATTTCAATAATCAATATACTTTTAATCGCACCATATTGGAATTGAAACGACTGACCACGCCCCGACGTTGGGTCGGACTTGACCTTTTAATCGCACCATATTGGAATTGAAACGGAGTTGCCTCTAAAATCCAAGTTGAGTCAATTGACTTTTAATCGCACCATATTGGAATTGAAACTTGCTTTCCGTTTGTCCAACGCCCGAGCCTTTGACTCTTTTAATCGCACCATATTGGAATTGAAACTCCGGAAGACGAAAGTACAAAATTATATCTTCAGGACTTTTAATCGCACCATATTGGAATTGAAACCATCAACAATGCCCCCCAGCTTGCTAATGCAATACAAACTTTTAATCGCACCATATTGGAATTGAAACACGTCGGGGCGTGGTCGGTCGGGGCGTGGTCCGTCCTTTTAATCGCACCATATTGGAATTGAAACTGAATGGTGAAAAGATTTTTTTTACTATTTCGCTGTCCTTTTAATCGCACCATATTGGAATTGAAACATTTTTGCTCGCTTCGCTCTCAAAAGCCCCACCACCTTTTAATCGCACCATATTGGAATTGAAACGTCTGAACCGCTGTACCTTTTATAGCCGTACAAGTTCTTTTAATCGCACCATATTGGAATTGAAACATATCTGCTATTGAACAGGAACGCCCTCCAATGGATCTTTTAATCGCACCATATTGGAATTGAAACTAAGCGCATTATTTGCTGTGTCCACTTCAAAATTAACTTTTAATCGCACCATATTGGAATTGAAACTAAATACTTAGCGTAAATACAAAAACCCCTTGGAACTTTTAATCGCACCATATTGGAATTGAAACTTCTTTTGTATTGGGGTGGTCCTGTTCAGTAGGATTCTTTTAATCGCACCATATTGGAATTGAAACTCCGGAAGACGAAAGCACAAAATTATATCTTCAGGATCTTTTAATCGCACCATATTGGAATTGAAACTCCGGAAGACGAAAGCACAAAATTATATCTTCAGGATCTTTTAATCGCACCATATTGGAATTGAAACACTGCATAATAACGAATTGACTTTCTTTTTGTATTTCTTTTAATCGCACCATATTGGAATTGAAACGATAAAATCTTAGAGTCTCCGAAAATGTCGGTGTATGCTTTTAATCGCACCATATTGGAATTGAAACAGCCTCATTCACTTCCTGCTCTGTTACATCAAACACTTTTAATCGCACCATATTGGAATTGAAACTGGCAGACAAATTAGGCAATTCGTCTTCAAAATAACTTTTAATCGCACCATATTGGAATTGAAACTGTTTTTTTAAACGGCAAATAACAAGTACTTTACAAACTTTTAATCGCACCATATTGGAATTGAAACTCGGTATTGTAAACCCAATCGGTATAAACCCAATTGCCTTTTAATCGCACCATATTGGAATTGAAACTAATTTATTCAAACCCTGAAAATATTCAGCCTTTGGCTTTTAATCGCACCATATTGGAATTGAAACATAATAGGGCTATATCGAAAGAATGGAATCAAAGTAGGCTTTTAATCGCACCATATTGGAATTGAAACTAAAGAAGTAAAGGCTAATAATGCACAATTGCAAAACTTTTAATCGCACCATATTGGAATTGAAACAAAACCCTTAGTGCTTATAGAACCGTGGCAAAATATCTTTTAATCGCACCATATTGGAATTGAAACTTTTTTGCTTTTTACTTAATAACCAAATCTAGTTGAGCTTTTAATCGCACCATATTGGAATTGAAACTAACATATCGGTTTGTAGATAGTCTGTCTTGAACCCTTTTAATCGCACCATATTGGAATTGAAACATTTGGGCAAGTGGTCTATTTTGAATGTCTGATTCCTTTTAATCGCACCATATTGGAATTGAAACACAGGTATTGCAACTGTAATATTTACAGATGGAGCACTTTTAATCGCACCATATTGGAATTGAAACTGGTACACGTTATGGGGCTATGGCTTGGAGTGTGGTCTTTTAATCGCACCATATTGGAATTGAAACTGGTGGATCGGTACAAAATGGATGGTAAACGGTATCTTTTAATCGCACCATATTGGAATTGAAACAATTCAACAATAGGGGTCATCCTCGTTTCTGGAGTTCTTTTAATCGCACCATATTGGAATTGAAACATGCAATTCTTAAATCTGTGTTTTTCATGAATAAAAACTTTTAATCGCACCATATTGGAATTGAAACATTGAAGATCCGTTGTCTTTAAATGTAACTAACGTGTCTTTTAATCGCACCATATTGGAATTGAAACAAATGTCGCCATTATACTTTGTGATAAAGGCATTACTCTTTTAATCGCACCATATTGGAATTGAAACCATATTGCGGAACAAAAGATTGGATTTCCAAAACTCTTTTAATCGCACCATATTGGAATTGAAACCAAGAAGGGCAAATAATTATTGATGGATGAATAGCACTTTTAATCGCACCATATTGGAATTGAAACTGTGTCAATAAAAGTACAATCAATATAATCTATATTCTTTTAATCGCACCATATTGGAATTGAAACAAAAAGTTAGGATTTTTTGATAACCTTTTTTTTGCCTTTTAATCGCACCATATTGGAATTGAAACTTACATATTGCCCTAATTGCTTTCTAGCATTGAAACTTTTAATCGCACCATATTGGAATTGAAACCGATCGACGACCGCCCACCACCACCGACCGCCCACCTTTTAATCGCACCATATTGGAATTGAAACTTTACCGCCTTCGCCACGAGCGTATTTTAATAGTTCCTTTTAATCGCACCATATTGGAATTGAAACATACCGACCGGTGGTACTTAGGTATAGGTAGCAGGTCTTTTAATCGCACCATATTGGAATTGAAACAAAGTATCCAAATTCATTACATACATATTCAAATGCTTTTAATCGCACCATATTGGAATTGAAACGAATTTGTAGCATTCACGGCAAAGTTCAAAGATAGACTTTTAATCGCACCATATTGGAATTGAAACACTTTAACAATCAAATGGATTTATATCCTTTTTAAAACTTTTAATCGCACCATATTGGAATTGAAACGTTCCATTAGTTCCATTCACACCATCTCCGACAAATCTTTTAATCGCACCATATTGGAATTGAAACACCGACCGACCACGCCCCGACCGCCCGACCGCCCGACTTTTAATCGCACCATATTGGAATTGAAACTTACAAACCTGTTTAAAATTTCTGCAGGACTATAACCTTTTAATCGCACCATATTGGAATTGAAACTTGTCTATAGGTGATTTTGATATTCCTGTTAAATACTTTTAATCGCACCATATTGGAATTGAAACTCATAAAGAGAATGTTAAATTTTACTTAGATGTAAACTTTTAATCGCACCATATTGGAATTGAAACAGCATCATTAACCTCCTGTTCGGTAACGTCAAATATCTTTTAATCGCACCATATTGGAATTGAAACCGGTATTTGACCGAGTTTCATAATTACGGATTTGACCTTTTAATCGCACCATATTGGAATTGAAACAAAAGGCGAAGCAGTTAATATACCTTTGTCTATACTTTTAATCGCACCATATTGGAATTGAAACCAAGGGACAACATTAAACGCATAACCGTCAATGTTTCTTTTAATCGCACCATATTGGAATTGAAACCGGTATTTGACCGAGTTTCATAATTACGGATTTGACCTTTTAATCGCACCATATTGGAATTGAAACATCAATCGCCGTGCGAAGACGTGAACGTGATTTATTACTTTTAATCGCACCATATTGGAATTGAAACTGTAGTTATATTCTTGAAGAGCGATAAGGGCAAATAACTTTTAATCGCACCATATTGGAATTGAAACGAATGGAATTTTACCAATAGCAAACGATTTTACATCTCTTTTAATCGCACCATATTGGAATTGAAACATGGTATTAACATCATGCTTTTGCGTTGGCAATATCTTTTAATCGCACCATATTGGAATTGAAACAGTTTTCAAAAGGAGTTTTATAATGATAACTTTACCTTTTAATCGCACCATATTGGAATTGAAACTTGTGCTTGAAGAAATCATCACCAATTAAATTAAAACCTTTTAATCGCACCATATTGGAATTGAAACAAAATGTCGGTGTATGGAAAATTTTGGGCTGCATCGCTTTTAATCGCACCATATTGGAATTGAAACATATTTTCTCTGAAACACAATACTGATAAGGCTTTAAGCTTTTAATCGCACCATATTGGAATTGAAACTTCTCTGTAAAATGGCGAGCATGAAAACGCTAAAGCTTTTAATCGCACCATATTGGAATTGAAACAAAAAGAATGAATTCTTTGGATTTCTTCTGCTAGGGCGTATTATCTCTCTTGTTTTATAAATTAATTCATCAAAAAACTTCATTGCTTGCTCAAATTTATTTTTTAGAAACATTGGGACAATCCCATCCAATACACTCGACAAGGCATGTATGCGATTAATCTTCTGACTATATTTCCTATTTTGGTCTGCTTTGAATTCTGATTTTACCTTTTCATCGATTGGGTGTGCAAAAGTCGCACAAAGTGTCATTGAAAACACTTTGGCGTAAAAATCCTGCTTAACTGCTCTGGACGTCTTACCACTAAAGTCTTCTAAATCTGCTCTTTCTTTCAAAAGCTTATAAGCCTCCTCCACATTCCATCTATAATGGTATAATTCAGAAAAATCGTCTTGGATATATTTTTCTGTATCAAGTAATGAAGTACACAATACTTCAATTTTTCCATCCTCTAAAAGTACTTTTATAAGTCGAAAAGACTGTTTAGTTTTCCACATTTCAGGATAATCTGATATTTTTTCTGTGTCTTTTTTTGGCAACTCAAAACTCACTATTTGCTCCATCTCTGTACTTTCAACAAAATCTTTTACAGCAAGCCACCAATTGTCTTTTAACCGAACACAGAATTCAATCCCCTTTGCTTTTAGTAAGAAAAGTAATCAAAAACTTGGATAGCCTCTATCCAAAAGTAACATATCTCCGGATTTTACTTTGTCAAGATGCTTTAAAAGTAAGTCTCTTTCACTACCTGAATAAGGAGCTAACTGAGCATCTATAGTCACATTGTTGAATACGTCGTAGAGCATAGAACCTATTGCCATACATCTTTTTGAATCTGCTTTAGGACCAAATCCATATTCGCCAAACTCTTCTATAGTTGTTTGGTGTTTGGGCAGAACTATTCGTGTCCCATCAATAGCTAAAGTGCACATGCCATTCCATACATAATATTGAGCCTCTTCATAAAAAGTATTGAGGGCAACTTCATTCAATCTTTGAAATGCCCATGGGTTGAGTTTTGCTCTTGCCTAAGTAAATGCTCCTTTTGTTACTTCACGAATATTAAAGTCCGAGTCAGAAAGTTCCTTAAAAAAACGATCTAAATCTCTTTGGAGGGCAGTTTTAATAAACATAATATAAATTATCAACCTCTTGAAACTAAGCTTTCTATCTCTAGTAAAGACCCCTTCACTGCCGTCTTTTGAACAGCTGACAAATGTTTTATCTTTAAGCTCATATTCTATGTTTTTATTTATTGTGTTTCTATATGCTCCGGTTTGTTTTAAGGGTTGAGTTACCCCCTTATACCTCTGCTAAATTAAGACTTTTTTCTTAACTAAACGACATTGATTTGAGTATATGAATTGCACCTTTATAGATTACAGGCAAGTAGGTTATACATTTAATCAAGTATCAACAGTTTTAAAAGAATTATATATTACTTTTAAAGGTTGTAAGTTTATTTTATCTAGTAACTCAGTAATTACGGGCACTCGTAATAGCATGATTTACACAAATGCAAGTAGAGGTTATGATTTTTCTTTAGAAAAATACATTTACTCTTTCTATGATTGTGAGTTTGATATTGCACCTGATGTTCCTTTATGTTGGATTTTCATGCAAACGTTTAATCCTTCTAATGTTAGTATTACATTGCGAAACAGGAATCTGCGGTTAGAAAACAGCAGAGCAAGTTTAAGATTAACTAATAATGTAACGGTATAGAAGATTGCATAATCCTTCGGAGTAGGTTACAATTTTACTTTCGTAGCACAGTAGGTGCTCCCACTGGCCGTGTGTTGAAGATAGTAAACCGTTCGGGCGTTGCGGTTGTAAACTTTTATGACTACGATAACAGCCTTGCTATTGGTACTTTGGGTTATGGTATTACTAGTGAGGTCATATATGTGAGTGCCATGAACGCATGGGTTGAGATTGGAAAATAAAGTAATGGGTAGCTTTTTTGTGTTATTTTGTTTTAGGGGGTGTGTGGTTTTGTTTTGGGGGTTATAAATAAACTTCTTTTGAAGTTAAACTACCATTAGGTAGCAATGTATAAATAAAAATAGAAGCATCTTACAATAAAATAAGGCTGTCAGTGTATTCTGGCAGCCTTAAAATTTTTTATAAATCTAAAAAAGATTGAATATGCCTTTCCGATTTTTCGGGGTAAATATCTTGTATAGTAACCAAAATACCGGTTTCTTCCACATCTCCAAAATCCGGGTTATTTGCAGTTTCAAATGTCCTCATGGTAGCACTCAGACTCATATAATTATTAATTAAGGGTGGTACATTTTCTCCTAAATCCTTCACCCTATTATTTAATACCATATAAGCCGATTTATAATCTAAAGCTTGAATTTCTTCAATAAATGAATCAGTATTGCTGGAAATTCCGGCAAGTAATTCTGGTTTAGCTTTTACTAGCTGGTCATTATCAGGAAACTTATGATTCATAAAAGCAAGAATTAAATCTCTGGCATTCTGATTAAAGTTTTTATACATGGTCACTTTTCCAAAAAAATATTTCACTTCGGGATACCTCACCACCAAAGCCCCGAGGCCATCCCATAGATTATCTAGGCTAAATAATGCTTTCTTCCCACCTTCTTTCCCTTGATATTTGGGCTGTATAAAGCTTCTGCCTAATTCTAAACAATATGGCAAAAAATCTTGAATAAATTGTTGTGAAAAATCAAAATAATGAGTGGTAGAAAGATGATAAGTTCCATTATTATCTAAAGCATTCTTACACAGAATAAACCGATACCCTCCAATAATTTCTTGAGCATCAGGATCCCAAAGAATTAATTGCTCATAGGCAAATGCACCTTTGTCTTCGGCATCCAAGTCTAAGGCCATTCCGGTTCCTCCTCCACTATTTCTGAAGGCCAACTCCCTTAATCTACCAATCTCTAAAAGCACATTAGGTGCATTTTTATCATTGACAATATAAATCTCATTACCTCCTTTATTAGTGGTACGAAGGAAGCTGTCTTTATTGAGTTCTTTAAGTAATAACTCTTTGGCTATGGGTGCAATTATTTCAATCATTATTAAATATTACTGAAAACATAAGTACCAAAAATAAAACAAAAAATATTAGAAATCAGATTTTGAAATAAAAATAAAAAAAGAAGTTGCCGCTTCGGCAACTTCTTTTAAACTCATTCTAAGGCAAAATTATTTCTTAGCGCCTCCAATTGCTTCACGAGCAGGAGCTTTTTCAATAATTACATCACCTTTTGTTAATTCAACATTTCTAACGCTTTTTTCAGCATTGGCTTCTGTTTTAGCAGCTGTTTTTTTAGAAGCACAGCAACTTTTATTACCAGACTCTTTTACGCATGCTTCCGTTTTAGCACCTTTTTTGTCTTTATGTTTATCACAAGACTTGTTACCATCACATGCAAAACTTGCAGTGGCAACGAACATAAAAGCACCCAATAACCAACTCATCTTTTTCATAATCTAATATTTTTTTAAATTAATAATAATGTTAAGACAACGAAAATAAGAAATAGTTTAATATAAACAAAAAATTTTAATAAAAATAATATAAATAGAAAAATTAAAATAGTTTCTAAAAAATATTATTTGACTTTGCCATAATATTTCATTATCTTTGCACACTTTTTAACCTAAAAAAACACATATCCTGTAAGATATGAAATTATCTCAATTTAAATTTGACATCCCTTTAGAGCTAATAGCTTCTTATCCGGCTAAAGAAAGAGACCAAAGTAAACTAATGGTCGTTCATAAGGACACCGGAAAAATCGAACACCGTATATTCAAAGACATTCTCGAATATTTCGACGACAAAGATGTAATGATAGTGAACAACACCAAGGTTTTTCCTGCCCGTTTATTTGGCAAGAAAGAAAAAACCGGTGCAAAAATAGAAGTTTTCCTTTTAAGAGAACTCCATAAGACCAACCGCCTTTGGGACGTGATTGTGGACCCTGCAAGGAAAATAAGAGTAGGCAACAAGCTTTATTTTGGAGAAAATGACGAATTAGTAGCCGAAGTAATAGACAATACAACTTCAAGAGGCAGAACAGTTCGCTTCTTGTTTGAAGGCTCTGACGAAGAGTTTAAAACAATACTTCACAGCCTGGGAGAAACTCCAATTCCAAAATTATTCAAACGCAGACCAGAAGCTTTAGATGTTGAACGCTATCAAACTGTCTATGCTAAAACAGAAGGTGCGGTAGCCGCTCCTACAGCAGGCTTACACTTTAGCAGAGAGCTGATCAAAAGATTAGAGATTGAAGGTGTAAGATTTGCAGAAATCACACTACATACCGGTCTAGGCACTTTCAGACCTATTGAAGTTGAAGACCTCAGCAAACATAAAATGGAAGCCGAGTATTTCAAAATTGATGACTATGCCAGCAATATTGTGAACAAAGCATTAAAAGAAGAAAGAAGAATTTGTGCTGTGGGTACCACTACCCTAAAGGCATTAGAATCTTCTATCACTGCAAGTGGATTATTGAAACCGGCAGAAGGATGGACCAATCTATTCATCCACCCTCCTCATGATTTTTCGATAGCCAACTGCTTAATCACAAACTTCCACCTTCCCAAAACAAGTCTATTAATTATGGCTTGCTCTTTTGCTGGTTACGACTTAGCAATGGAAGCTTATAATGAAGCTATTAAGCATAAATACAACTTCTTCTCCTATGGGGATGCCATGTTGATTATTTAAACCAATACTAAACAATATTTCAAAGCAAGATGATTATCATCTTGCTTTTTTATTTTAAAGTTTTCAGGAAAAAGCCTTTTCGGTTGAATACAAGGCTCTTATGTGGGTTATCAAAGATAGTCAAGTAACGATTTGGTAACGGTGCTTATTGCTTTGCTTTTCAACACGTTTCCGTTAGCTCACAGCAAATATACAAAATTTATTATTCTCAAAACCATACAAAGGATTTTAATATCCGATTATTACACTTGGTAAAACAGGACAAGAAAAAAGGGCTTTTATTAAACCCTTTTTACGCTGTACAGATATAGCAAACCCTATCTACCGTCCTGCTCGTCCATTTTTTTGATAAGGCTTTCTTTAAGGCTGTCAAGGAATTTAGTTCTGTTCATTTTTCGGGATTTGAGTTCTAAAAACGTGTGATAGAAATCTCCCAAATCAACATTAAAAGTGCTTTCAAAGACTTTGACGATAGGTTTAATATCTGCATTGGCGTTATTGAATATGCCTTGTGAATGTAGTGCATAAATCAATTCGGTTAAAGCGGTCTTGCTACCTGTCCAATGCAGGGTTGTCGGTTTGTCGCTTGTGGCTGTTTTTGATAGTTGGTCTTCGAGGTAGTCCTGTATCAAATCATTGGCAATAATCTTTGCTACTTTGTAATCGTGGGAAGTGGAAAAACTGTGGTCGGTTTCAAAATAGAATGTGTCCAAACTCAATTGAACATTGTGCTTGCCACGAACAAAATAGGTGTGGTCAAGATAAGTGCTGTCGGTTCTGTAATAGCTGTAAAACGCCATATTGTTATCAAAAAACCTTTTGAGCTTTGATAATTCTTTATTGAAATATTCTTCCAAAACTTCTTTTCCGCCATAAGGTCTTTTGGCTTCAATCTTATACACAGCATTGTAATAAATGAGCTTTGCAACGATGGTAGGTTTCTGATGTTTGAAAAAACGGATTTCTTCGTCTTCATCGCTGAACCCTGTTTTTAGCACATATTCCTTTAATTCGGATAGGCATTCTACAATAAGAAGTATAACAGCTTCTATCCGTTGTATGGAGCAATCAGCTTCAACCTCCAATTCGTTGGCTGTTGTTTTTAACCTATGTAATGTTTCGTTGTAAAATTTATTCATTCGATTATTTTGAAATGTTTAAGCGCACTATGAGTAGTGAATTGCCAACAGCGCTGTTCCCTCATCAAAAACATCTGTCATTTCAACGATGATGATGATGTTGGTGTTGATGGTGCTGAAAATTACCTATATAATGATGATAAATATGACGGACAACAGCAAAAATTAGGAATATCAATATGGCAGAGAGGAAAATCAGCATTGTCCAATTAAGTATTCGGTGATGCAATCTTTCTACCCTTTTTACAGGCTTTCTTGATTGAGAAATATGCCGATTGGGGATATATTTCTTTTTGCGTATTTTCTTTTTCCTTTTCAAAACTCATAAATTGAAGGGGTTTAAAATTTCATTCGCTGTATTCTTACCGCATTTAAAATTGCCAATAACGCTACGCCAACATCCGCAAAAACAGCTTCCCACATTGTCGCCAATCCACCTGCTCCAAGTACGAGTACAATAGCTTTGACACCGAAAGCCAAACCGATATTTTGCCAAACGATTTTCTTTGTCTGTTTACCGATGTTGATTGCCATAGGTATTTTACTTGGCTTATCGTCCTGTATGACCACATCTGCGGTTTCGATAGTGGCATCACTCCCTAATCCACCCATTGCGATACCTACGTCGCTCAATGCCACAACAGGAGCATCGTTTACACCATCGCCCACAAAAGCAACGCTTTCGCCTTTGGCTTTGATGTCTTTAACTCTGTTTACTTTGTCTTCGGGCAATAAATCTCCAAAGGCATTGTCTATCCCCAACTGCTCCGCTACATATTTCACAACGGTACTTTTATCTCCGCTAAGCATCGTTGCTTTAACATTGAGCTTATGCAATAGGGTTATGGTTTCTTGTGCATCTTCTTTGATACTGTCGGCAATCGTGATGTAACCAACAAATTTGCTGTCGTATGCAACGGCAATAGTTGTATAAACGATGCTGTTCGGGTCTAAGTCGTATGATATGCCGAACTTACCCATCAGTTTGAAATTCCCGACCAATAAATCCTTACCGTTTACCGTTGATTTCAAACCGTGTCCGGCGATTTCCTCCGTATTTTCCAATCGAATTTCATTATTCGGTCTCCCCACGTATTCGTGAATAGCGGTTGCTACGGGGTGTGTGCTATGGCTTTCCAAAATGTTGACTAATTCCAGAATTTCAGCTTTATCAAATTCGGGATTGAAGTTGATATCCTGAACCTTAAAAACGCCCTCTGTCATTGTACCTGTCTTATCCATCACTACGTTTTGAATATCGGAAAGAGCATCTAAAAAGTTACTTCCTTTGAACAGTATTCCATTTTTGCTCGCAGCACCAATACCACCGAAATAACCTAAGGGAATGGAAATAACCAACGCACAAGGGCAGGAAATAACCAGGAATACCAAAGCCCTGTACAGCCAATCTCTAAACTCATAATTTTCCACAAAGAAATAAGGCAGTAGGCAAATGGCTATGGCTAACAGCACTACAATAGGCGTATAGATTTTTGCAAATTTCCGGATAAATAATTCCGTTGGTGCTTTTTGTGCAGTGGCGTTTTGCACCAATTCTAAAATCTTGCTCAACTTACTGTCGGTGTATGCGGTCGTAACTTTTACCTGCGATACGGTGTTGAGATTTATCATCCCTGCCAAAACGGTTTCGCCTTTGTTTTTTGTATCTGGTTTGCTTTCGCCTGTTAAAGCCGATGTATTGAAAGATGCCGTTTCGGACAACAGTTCTCCGTCTAAGCCTAATTTTTCTCCCGGTTTAAGCTGTATAATTTCGCCAACGGCAACAGTTTCTGCCTTTACGGTTTGCGGTTCATTGTTTTTTAAAACGGTTACTTCATCGGGTCTTTGGTCAAGCAAAGATTTGATGTTTGATTTTGCCCTCGAAACAGCCATTGTCTGAAAAACTTCGCCAACGGCATAGAACAACATTACCGCAACGCCCTCGGGATATTCGCCAATGGCAAATGCCCCGATAGTTGCAATGCCCATCAAAAAGAACTCCGAGAAAATCTCGCCTTTGCGAATACTCTCAACGGCTTCTTTGAGTACGGGCAGTCCAACAGGAGCATAAGCCACCACGTACCAAATAATCCGTACCCAATCGGTAAACCACGTCTGCGGAAACCAATTATCCATTGCAATACCTGCAAGCAACAGCGCAAGGGAAATAATGGCGGGAAGAAACATCTTGAAAACATTGTCAGTATCTCCTGAATGCGAATGGTCGTGTCCGTCATCATCACTGTGGTCGTGATTATGCCCGTCATTTTTGTGATGCCCTTTTACCAATTCCTTAGCACCTGCTTTGGTGTAGATTTTTTCTTCCTGTGTGCAACAAGTCATTTTGCCTTGTGCATCGTAAGTATGCTTGTGATTTTTGTCTGTATTTATCATAGCCTTTAATTTTTTAGGTTCGTTACACTTTTTTATTTCTTATTCTTTCTACATTATTATTCATTATATGCCTCACGATATGCTGAAAAATAAACTTCTTGAAAGCGTTCAGTTCTTGTTGATGTTTTGCATAAAACGGATCGGGTGTATCAAAAACGCCAAAGTCCCGATTGATGCCTTTATCCTGAATAAATGTATTATTGAGGTTCCATTCAATCGGCGGGTTCTCAAAATTATCGGTATAAACCCCGAAACCGCAAAAAGTGGTCTTGCAATCACTGTTCTGTTCCTGTAATTTAGTGAGGTACGGTTTATCCAAAATCACGCCCTCCAAAAAATACCATTGCTCGTTTACCCAAACTTCAACCCAGCTATGCAAGATATTCTTAGGCGATAGTCTGTACCAAATACCTGTAATAGCTCCTTTCTGCAATGCCTTGTCAATGGTAAAGCCGTGAATACGGTTAGGTACATCTGTTGCTCTTAACAAAGCCATTAATAAAGTGGCTTTTGTGTTGCATTGTCCGTACCCGTCATTCAGCACCTGCGATGCGGAAATATAATCAGAAACATTATAGCCAAACTTTATTTCGTCCCGTACAAAATTGTAAATGGCTTGAACTTTGGCAACGGTGTCCAAGTTTTCCCACCCTCTCTGCTCCAATAGCTTTTGTATGGAAGCATTGGAGTAGTCAAGGATTTTTGTTTCTTTAAGATAGGTGTCCATAACACATTTATATTTATAACAAAGTTACACAGGGAGAGCCTGCAATGCTATTGCAAACTCTCCTTTAAACAGTTTTCACAAATTCCCTTACCAAATAATTTTAGTTCGTCGATACGGTAATTCTGACTTCCATTCTGCGGTATTATAAAATCCTCCTTACAGGTTGTCTGCTTACAAATCTTACAATAGAAATGTAAGTGCCAATCCTTGTGTGTATTTTCATCACACCCATCGTGGCACAGAATATACTTGACCGTAGTGTTCTCCTGAATACTGTGTACAATGCCTTTTTCTTCAAAAGTTTTCAAAGTCCTGTAAATCGTAACCCTGTCTGCTTTATAAAAATGGCTCTCGATTTCAGATAGGGACATTGCTGTTTGCTGTTGCTCCAAGAAATCATAAACCAATATCCGCATACTGGTCGGATTGGTGTTCTTTGACAACAGCTTTTGTTCAATGCTTTTTTTCATTATATACTATTTTAATGACCGTGAGCGTGTTCTGCCGTATCATCCATTTTTGCATTCACAAAAAACGCACCTTTTACCACGATATGCGTACCTTGTGGAATTTCACTTACAGGCGTTATCGCCGTGTAACCCAATTGAGAAGCTCCTTTAACGACTTCTACTCTTACAAATTGAGTTCCTTTTTCCGAACCGTGGTCGTGAGCCTCGTCCTCTTTGTGGTCGTGTGGTTCTTCTTCCTGCTCCTTGACCAAAAAGATGTAATACTTTCCGTCTGCATTGACAATCGCATCGTTTGGCACAGCCGTACTTAATACATCATCTGAACTTACCGTTCCGGTTATACTCATTCCGTCAATCAATCCTGTTTTATCTCCGGTAATTTTACTGTGAACCGCAATGGTCTTACTCTCTCCGCTAAAAGACGAACCAATACTATAAACTTCGGCAGAATAGGTCTTATTGGGGTTGTTGGTTACGACAAAATCTATTTTCTGACCTATTTTGATTAGGGGAATATCCTTTTCATATACCTGTAAATCCAAGTGCAATGCTGTGTTCTCTATTATTTCGGCAATAGGCGAAGACACATCTACATAGCTTCCGATTTTGGCAAAAACGTTACTTATCGTACCGCTTATCGGGCTTGTAACAACCAACGAGGATTTAAGGCTGGAATTTGACAAGGAAGCCGGATTAATGCCCATCATTTGGATTTGCTGGTTCAACGAGGATTTACGTGTTCTTAACGTATTCAATTCAGAAGTGGCACTTTGCAGGTTTTTCTTTGCACCTGCATTTCCCTCGTTCAGCTCTCTTTGTCTTACCACTTCCTGCTCTGCAAATTCTATCCTGCTATTGATGCTTAGGTATTCTTCCTGCAACTGTATGAATTGCGGATTGGAAATAGTGGCGATGACCTGACCTTTCCTTACGAAATCGCCTATCTCCACATTGAGGGATTTGATAACGCCACCAAACATTGAAGTTGCATTTGCCTTGTTGCTGTTGGGTACTCTCAATCCACCGTTGGCTTTCAATGTTGCGGATAATTGTTTTTGCTCAATAGAGCCGATTTCGACACCTACGGCTTTCATCTGTTCATCGGTCAGTACGGCAACGTTTTCTTCTTCTTCTTCGTGTTCGTCCGTTGTTGTTGCTGCTTCGCTGCCGTGATTATGTCCGTCGTCCTCCGAATGTTTATTTGTACAAGCATTCAAAGCAAAGATGGCTACGAGGACAAAAACGCTAAAAACTATATTATTTGTGATACGTTTCATATTTTGTATTATTTACTGATTAATGAATGGATAAGCGTTACAGCCTCGTTGATTTGCTGTATGCTCTTTAAATAATTAAGCTGAATGTCGGTTGTTGTCTGCAAGGCAAAGAGGTATTCCACATAAGAAATATCTCCGGTACTGTACCCTAACTTTGCCGCATTGATGATTTCATCAGCATTGGGAAGTGCCTGCTCCTTGAAATAGGTAAACTGTGCAACATTCTGTTCGTATTGTTTCAGGGCATTTGCCAATTCCGTTTTTAGCTGCTCCTGCTGCCATTGGGCATTCAGTTCCAATGATTGTTTCTGATAGTCAAGGGAACGGATTTTTGCTCTGGTCGTTGTAAAGAGTGGAATGGTTATGCCTACATCAACAAAACTGAACCGCTGTCCTCTGTCGTAAAATTGCTCCACGCCGTTTTTGCTGTGCATCCCTATCAGCGAAATATTATTATAACCGAACGTAAAATCAGGCAGGCTGTTTGCCCGTTCCAATTTCTTGTTCTGTTCAGCGATTTTAGCCTCCTGATACAATAACTGAATGCTTGGATGGTTTTCAATAGCTGAACTGTCTATGAAAGAAGTTAACAGTAATGGTACATAGTCGGATTTGGGTTCAATGGCAAAATCTTCCTGTGTCTGCATCAGGTTTTTAAGGCTCTGATAGGCATTCTGCCTGAAAACCTCGTTTTGCTGGAGCAATATATTTATTTCCCCCTGTTTGGTAACAGCCGTACTGACTTCAATCCGTCCTATATCTCCGGTTTTATAACGCAGTTCCGCAACACGGATAAAGTCGGCATAAATACTATCCAAATGCTTCAAAACCGAAGCATTATGCTCCAAATACTCTAACTGATAATAATAGGTTCTTACCTGCTTTTTCAGTTCATTTTCTGTCAAAGCCTTTGACCATTCCTGCCCTTTGACCTGCTCTTTGACAAGGCTTTTCTTTACCCCAAAAAGTGTCGGAAATGGTATGGTCTGCGAAACTTGGAAACCGTCATTGTACTCAAATCCATCCGTATTTCCATATTGGAAATTTACATCGGTCTTCGGTAGTTCATACGCCGTCTTGCTTAGGCTTTGGGCAGCTTGAATATCCAAATTTTTGGAACGGAGCTGAGGATTATTTTCCAAAGCTATTTCGATAGCTCTATCTACATTTATTGGATTTTGTGCCTTACTGTTTTGAGAAAAGCCTAAGAACACAAACAGCAACAATACAGGTGTTATGGCTTTCATTTTATTATTTTTTGGAGGCTTATGACTTCTCATAAATACGAGGTACAGTAATGGCAGTACGAACAACGTCAATGCCGTTGCTGAAATCAACCCGCCGATAACCACCGTTGCCAATGGTTTCTGTACTTCCGCACCTGCACTCGTACTCAACGCCATTGGTAAAAAACCTAAACTTGCTACCGATGCTGTCATCAATACGGGTCTTAGCCTTGTTTTAGCCCCCTCGATAATCCTCGGGATAATCTCGTTCCAACCCTCTTTTTCCAATCTGTTGAATGTGGAAATCAGTACAATCCCGTTCAGAACAGCAACACCGAACAGGGCGATGAACCCTACACCCGCCGATATACTGAATGGCATATCCCTCAACAAAAGGGCAAATACGCCGCCAATGGCACTCATCGGGATGGCCGTATAGACCAAAACGGCTTCCTTAAACGAATGGAATGTGAAATACAACAGGATAAAAATCAAAAGCAATGCGATAGGTACAGCAATCAGCAATCTGTCGGTAGCTTTTTGGAGGTTCTCAAACTGACCACCATAAGTAAAATAATAACCTGTCGGTAGCTTAATCTGTTCAGCCAATTTATCCTGAATTTCATTGACAACGCTGGCTACATCCCGCCCCTGTACGTTGAAGCCGACATATATCCTGCGTTTACCGCCTTCACGGCTGATTTGTGCGGGCCCTAATTTGTAATCAATGTTTGCAACCTGTGAAAGCGGTATTTGGTCGCCGTTTGGTAGTGGGATAAACAGATTGCTCACATCCTCAATGGAACTGCGGTGGGCTTCATCAAGCCGTACCACCAAATCAAATCTTCGTTCGTTTTCATAAATCACACCTGCTGATTTACCTGCGAACGCAGTGCTGACAATATCGTTTATTTCCTGTACATTCAAGCCGTAATTGGCTATTCGGGTACGGTCATATTCGATATTGATTTGGGGAAGACCTGCTACCCGTTCTACCTGCGGAGCAGTCGCACCTTCTACCGTTTGGATAATGGCATTCGCCTTATTGGCATAAATCAACAGGCTGTCAAGGTTCTCTCCGAATATCTTCACGGCTACATCCTGCCTGATACCTGTCATCAGTTCATTGAACCGCATCTGTATCGGCTGGTTGGCTTCAAAGAATACACCCGGAATAACTTCGAGTTTCTCCATCATTTCATTGGAAAGCTCGTCATACGATTTCTTTGTTTTCCATTCGTCCTGCGGTTTCAGTATAATCATCAGGTCGGTCGCTTCGGGAGGCATCGGGTCGGTCGGTACTTCGGCAGCACCTGTCTTGCCTACGACCATTTTTACTTCGTCAAATTCCTTGATTATTTTAGATGCCTGCATAGAGGTTTCCACGCTTTGGCTTAACGATGTTCCCTGTGGGAGGATACAGTGGAAAGCAAAATCGCCCTCGCCCAATTTTGGCAGGAACTCTCCGCCCATCCGTGAAAAAAGGAATAGGCTGATTGTAAAAAGTCCAACGGCAATCGCAATAACCACATATTTTATCCGAATGGCTTTTTCTAACAAAGGCTTATAAACACCTTGCAGATAGTCCATCATTTTGTCTGAAAAATTCCTTTTGGTAATCGGTTTCTTAGACAGACACAAGGCACTCATCATCGGGATATAGGTAAAGGACAAAATCAGTGCTCCCAATATGGCAAAACTTACGGTCTGTGCCATTGGCGTAAACATTTTCCCCTCTATACCGACCAAAGTAAGGATAGGGATATACACGATAAGGATAATAATTTCTCCAAACGCCGCACTTGTACGGATTTTTCTTGCAGATTCATACACCTCCTCGTCCATTTCTGTCTGCGTAAGTTTCTGTGTGGATTTCCGTAAGCCCAAATGGTGCATTGTCGCCTCAACGACTATCAGGGAACCGTCCACTATCAATCCGAAATCAATAGCCCCCATACTCATCAAATTGGCACTCACACCAAATAGCCGCATCATTCCCAATGCAAAAAGCATTGATAACGGTATGGCGGACGCTACGATTAAACCAGCCCTGAAATTCCCTAAGAAAATAATTAATACAAATATTACGATTAAAGCTCCTTCAATAAGGTTTTTTTCGACAGTACTTATGGCTCTATCTACCAAATTCATTCTATCCAAATAGGGTTCTATGACCACATCTTCGGGCAGGGATTGTTGGATAACCGGTATTTTTTCTTTGATGTTTTTTACGACAGTGGCAGTGTTTTCTCCCTTGAGCATCATCACAATACCTCCCACAGCATCTACCTCGCCGTTATAGGTCATTGCACCGTATCGGGTAGCGTTCCCGAATTTCACTTCAGCTACATCTTTGATGAATACAGGAACAGTCCCTGTATTTTTAATGACGATATTTCCTACATCTTCCAGTGAAGTGACCAGACCAATTCCCCGAATGAAGTATGCATTGGGCTTCTTATCAATATAAGCACCTCCGGTATTTTGGTTGTTGTTTTCGAGTGCGGTAAAAATATCGGAGATACTGACATCCATTGCCTTGATGCGGTTAGGGTCAACGGATACCTCGTATTGTTTGAGCAAACCGCCGAAACTATTGACTTCTGCAATTCCCGGAGTACCGTAAAGTTGTCTGGCAACAATCCAGTCCTGCATTGTACGCAAATCCATTGCGGAATATTTATCTTCACTGCCTTCTTTGGGATGAAGAATATATTGGTACACCTCGCCAAGACCTGTACTGACAGGAGCAAGTTCAGGCGTTCCAACTCCTTCAGGTATCTGGTCTTGTGCTTCTTTCAGCTGTTGGCTTACTAACTGTCTTGCAAAGTAAATGTCCACATTGTCTTGAAACACAACGGTTACAACGGATAGTCCAAACCTCGAAATACTTCTTATTTCTTCTACTTTGGGAAGATTGACAATGCTTTGCTCAACGGGAAAGGTAACCAATTGTTCAACTTCCTGTCCTGCCAATGTAGGCGACAGCGTAATAATCTGAACCTGATTGTTCGTAATGTCAGGTTGGGCATCAATGGGGATTCTCGTGGCACTCCATACCCCCCAGATGATGAGTAATAAGGTCATTAATCCTATAATGAACTTATTCTTTATAGAGAATTTTATAATATTATTTAACACTTTTTGTATCGATTAATGATGAATAATTAATGATAAATTGCAATGATTATAAATTCGGGAAATACGTAGTATGACCCAAAATATTTAGCTTAATGCTGTACGCAGAAAACTATAATCATTAAAACATTAAGAATTATGCATTAATCTTCGGCGGTTGCCAAATTTCCCCCAGATAGTGGGATATAAAGGTACATTTATAATAAACTTTAGGCTTAGAAAGGTCAAAAGTCTTCGCCTTAACTAAGCTGTATACATTCCATTGAAGCACTATACCTGAAACTATTCCACAACAACCGCATAAACAAAATGGACTGCACATATCAGTTGTTTCCTGATGGTCGTGGCTTCCTTGATGGGTTAATTCTTCCGAATGGTTATGGTTTTGAAAGTTGTCCTTTTCATACATATCGGTACACGGCATTAAAAATACCGTCATCATATAAATTGCCAATATGGAGTAAAAGACTTTCATATTCTTTTGCAAAGTTAGTAAAAAAGTAATGCAATGGCATTGCATTGTTTATTGCAATCGTCTCTTTTTCTTCTTCATCCGTTTAGCAAATGTTTCTTCTTTATAATCCACGCCTTGTGCATCAGGTAAAAGGCTGAATAATCCTATATCGAAATTCTGAGAATGTTCCTGTGGGATAAACTCAAAAAGGTCTTTCGTTGGTTGGTTGTCTATTGTATTCGTTTTGGAAAGAGGGTTATCCTGTGTTTTCAGTTCGGGTTTGTTGCCGTTGTTCCACCAATCGTTAAAAACATTTGCAGACAGGTTTCTGTCTAACTGTGAACCATTCCATACACTACGGCTCTCGTGGTCAATGAAAGTTACTCCGTAAATCCGTCCGTTGTCGTTTCTGCGAACAATCGTATTAATACCGTGTTCGGTCAATTGTTTTCTAAATTCTATTTCGTTGCTTGTCGTGTGCATAGCCAATTCAACAGTATTCTTTAAAACTGACCTTACAGGATTGGTTTTCATTTTCTCTTTTGACTGTTCAAAATGCTTTTGTAGTTGTGCAACTCCTGCGTCTTTTCCGAAAAGCGATGCCTTAAACGGATTGCTTGCCTTGTTTCCGTTTTCGTCCACTGCCACATAGACCAATCCGTTTACCGGCTGACCGTTCCGCTCGCCTTTGACTTCTTCCGCTGTGATGTTGAACAGCGACAATAAAGCATTATAGCTTCCCATAGTCGGAAAGCTGTAATACTTCGGCAAATGCCGTACTACCGAAGCAATCTGACTTTTGATGTCGCCTTTGTGGTAATCCACAGGTTTGAAAACTTTGTTGGCTTGTTTCTGCTCCTGCTCGGTTGCTTTGTGCAGGTTGTATTTCGTTTCAAAATCCCGACAGATTGCCATTGAACGTGGGTGGTCGTAATCATCGGGGATTTTCTTACCGTCAATGCCTACACAGGTCGAAACGATATGGATATGCATTCGGTCAATGTCCGTATGTTTGAAAACAATATAAGGCTGATTTCCGTAGCCCATACGTTCCATATATTCCTGTGCCATTTCCGTAAACTGCTCATCGCTTACCTCGTCTTTCGGGTCTGGGTTCAATGAAATATGCCGTACCGTTTTTTCTGTTTTGATGTTTGCAGACAAATACGGCTCAAAACATTTATTGAAATACGCTACGGAATACCTGCCGTCCATTGTGTCGGGTATTTTGTTCAGCAACAAAACCGCTCCGTTTTCCCTGTCCACTTTCTGCTGATTGTACAAAATCGCTCCGTACATATTGCTTCCCTTTCCGATTTTTGCAATCATAATTTTACTCTTTATGTAGATATTGCTTTTCAAATCTGTCGGTAAGAATTAAAACCTTTAGCAACAGTTCTTTCATTTTTGCGGTCTGTTTTTCCAATTTATAGAGATATGCAGATGCTTTTTTCTCCGAAAAATTGGCGTTCAATAGCCTTACAATCTGATTGTAATTGGTTGCTATTCCTCGAAACTGACTGAAAAATTTGGTCAGTCCTGCGTGGTATTCTACCGCATTCATATCAATTTTTACGGTCTTTACGGTCTTTTGAAAGATGCAAGCCGTAATGAAATGTGCCTTTACACTTATCCCCGATTGGTCAAAGAGGGCAAGGAACTTGGCGTTTTCCTCTGCATTCAGGTTAATAGAATACCGATGTACGGCAGGGTCATTCTTCGGTTTTCTCCCTGTTTTCCTAATTTGTTTACTGTTCTTTTCTTCCATAATAAATCCATTTCTAATGTTAAACAAAACTGCGACTTCGGAGCGGTTTTCAGCTCCCTGCAAGGGCAAGTGCTTTTGAGTGCCGAAATTCATTTCGAGTACCTCAAAAGATAACTTGCTCTGAACAAGGGTTCAGAAAATCCGTTTTGCAAACGGATTGGAGTTAGCAGGAAAAACCCATCGCTACCGATTACAAATTTCGGCAAGACTATTTGAATAACAGCTATTTACCATAACGACAATGAACGCCAAATGCTACCTTTGAGTGCCATATCAACATAGACTGGGACTGCTTTTGCTTTCTTTGTATATGGTTAGCTGGCTGATTGTTTATATCCTTAACTATGTAACCAATCAGCATAAATCCTGACAGCAAATCTGCGTGATTGAATGCAGACGAATTACAGATTTTTGAGTTAATGAACTAACCAATTAGGGGTATGCAGGTGCTTAGGTAGATAGGTAGATAGATGCAACAGTATGTACAGCTGATTGCTTAGTTAACCAAACAGCTAATTGGATATAATATTAAAAACAAGAGATATGGTACACGAAGAAAACAAAAATCAGCAACCCGAAAAAGAGGATTTTTCTATTGAAAATTTCCTAACTGATGAAAAGAAGCAACCATTCACGGAACAACAGGTAGTAACACATCGGGAAGACTTTGCCAAACCCGAAGTAGATGAGGAAGCTATTATGCGTGTAATGGCAGGCGAAGAACCTTCGGAAACTGAAACGCAACATACAAAAATACCTGCGAGTAATACAAAAAAGATGATTTATAAGCCAAAGAAGCTGACCAAAGAGGATTACTACGGACAGTTCTTTAAAATTCCGAACAGTACAGCAAGCAGGGGGAAATCGGTCTATGTACGGCAGGAACACCACGAAACATTTAACAGGCTCACCAATATTATGGGCATCGACAAACTGACGATTTATGCGTATCTGGACAATATTATCGAATACCACTTTCAGGAGTTTGGTGAATTGATTAGGGAAATCTACAACGAGAAACACAAACCGTTATTCTAATAAATATACGTGGTGGGTGGTACGTTCTCTCTCCTAAAATTATTTTCCAAAACAAAAAAACAGAAAAAAAAGAAAGCCATTCAAACAAGGCGGACAGGCGTTAAAACCAAAAGGAAACGGAATAAGTCCCGAAGGGTGGCAGGGCAACAAAAAAACTCGGCGAAGCCACCTTATCTGCCCTGCCATTATGCCGTAGTCTTTTGGTTGGGCGGTGCGGTGGGTGTCCGCCTTATCTTTGCTACCTTTTGTTCTTTTTTTAATCCCATTCTAATATAATGAAAGGGTACAAAAAACACGTGTGGGCTAACGATGGGGTGTTTTTGGTATGCTTTCCCTTATCCGTACAAAACTTTTTAAATGTGAAGGGGCTTTGCGAGGAAAATTTAAAGTGTTTTGAGGATTGCTTTCCATTTACATCGTGCCAATACGAGCCAAATACTGCCACATAAAGCCAAAGGAAAAAATACATTCCCTTGTGTTCTATATTGGGGGAAATTTTGAAACTATGGCACAAAAAGCAACAACCGACAAGGAGCGGAAAGAGAAAGTACAAATCAAGGAAGAAGAGCGTAGCCCTTTGATGCAGGTTGATAAGCAGGGCGACCCGATTTCCAATTTCATCGCCAATTTTAAACGCCAGTTCAGGGAAACAAAAGGCTTAATAAATTGGAACAGGCTGTTCGGTGGCAGACGTGCCGAACAGCCAAAACAGCCTGCCCAGCCCGAAAGCGTAATTGGTGCTACAAAAACGGTTATGCGTTCGGATTTCAAAAACGATGAAAAAAGCCAGACTGTACAGCCTAACAAAAAGCCTGCCTTGAGAATGGACAATACAGTCAAAACACAACAGGCTCGCCCGAAAAACAATAAACCAAAACTGGGATTTTAATACCGCATTTGGCAACTGTACGCCAAATACCGCCATCAGATGCAACATTAGGATGACCTATGTAAATAGCTTTTATTTTCGAGGTTTAAATGATGCAGATATGGAAATAACAGTTTTAGACATTCAGATTTTAAAAGCACTGAACAGGGAAGTTAAGGAAGTTTCTTTATTGATTAAGGAAATGACCGCACCCTACAAGGCATTGCAACAGGCAACGAAATGGCTCGACCAGCAGGAAGCCTGCCAACTGCTGAACATCAGCAAACGAACATTGCAGACGTACAGGGCAAAAGGCATTCTTGGGGCAACGCAAATCAATCGGAAGACGTATTTCAGATTATCCGAAGTGGAATTACTGATGCAGGGAGAGCGACCATTAAAAAAGCAGAAGAAATGAAACAGATTGGAGATTCAAACGAAGATATGTTTGCACTGCTCGAAGCTGTGGTAGGCATCAAAAATGAACTGCTGTATATCAGGGAATATTTCCACCCACTTTTAAAAGGGGAAATCTACCTGTCAGGCGAACAGGTCTGCGAGATGCTTCACATCAGTAAACGGACACTGCAACAGTACAGAGATGACGGACTGATACCGTTTATTAAACTCGAACGGAAAATCCTTTTCCGTGAAAGCGATATTATCAAGGTATTGGAAGATAACTATCAGCGTTAGCCGTTAAAAAAAAGAATGCTCTGAAACTGTAACCGTATCGGTCAATTAAACAAACAGCCCACCGCTTAAAAAACGGTGGGCTGTGCTGTTTCAAGGAACTATGATATAAGTTACAGGCTTGCCACAAAAGACTGTTCCATACCCTTAAATTTATGCGATACCTTCTGCATATCCTTACCAACTTTCTCGTTGAGAATTTTGGCGTAAATCTGTGTGGTGGCAATATTCTTATGCCCTAACATTTTGCTTAAACTTTCGAGCGGAACACCCTCACTTAAAAATAAAGTGGCAAAGGTATGGCGTGCCAAATGAAAGGTTACTTTCTTTTCTTTTAGGCAGTCAATCAATTGGGATATACGCTTTAAACTATCATTGCAAACTGTATTTGATGGTACAGGAAATACCTTTCCGTCCTTTGTAAATCCTGCATATTTCTCAATAATCATTTTCGCTATATCCAAGAGCATCACATTTGATGATGTAGCCGTTTTCTTCCTGCGTACAATAATCCACTGGTTGCCGTCAAAGAAATCCTGAAGATTGCTGTTTCTAAGCCCTTTCATATCGGAATAGGAAAGCCCTGTAAAGCAACTGAAAACAAACAGGTCTTTAACCAATTCGTCTTTCTTTTTCTCGCAGTTGAACGTTACGAGCTGTTCCAATTCGTTCCGCAACAGATAGCCACGGTCTTTGTCCTTTTTGGTATTCTTGTACTCGCTGAACGGATTAAAGGCAAGATGCTTTCTGCTCATTGCCAATCGGCAGAGCGTGGTAAATCCAATCATATACAGCCAAATGGTGTTGTGTGTCAAACCTTGGTCGTCACGCAGGTAATAATCAAATTCCTGCACAAAATCAGAAGTAAGGTCGTTGAATGATAAGTCAGGGTAGCCGTATTTTGTCAGTGCAAAATTACGCAGGTGCTTTAAAAGTATTTTGTACTTACTGCGTGTGCCATTTACCCGAAGTCCGCTGTTTACCTTTTTTTCATAATCGGAAAGGAACTGTTCATAGAACTTGAAAAAAGTCAGTTCTCCGCTTTCCATACCGAGAAAGGCGTTTTTAAGTTTGGCACTGTTTACAACCCCCTCGTTTTTTAAGATTTTGGAATAGCATTCCTCGATACCCAAACGGATTTTATCAAGTTTGCCGTTTACCTCTTGTGCTTCTCGGCTCTTGCCCAAAACCCTGCCGTACTTCAAATCCCAATTTGTTGCGGAAATATCCAGTTTAGTACTGAATGCAGACTGCTTGCCGTTTACAGTAATCCTGCACATAACCGTAACCTTTCCGTTTTTCTTCGGAGCATTCTTTTTAAGGTAGAACAATACCTTAAATGTTGATTTTTTTGTCGTTTCCATACTCACAATTCTTAATGATAAAATTAAACTTATGTGAGCTACGGAACAATATGAAAAATTATGCAGAAAGCTGAAATACAGTATTTTATTAGGGTTATTTTCTGTTTTCAAAAGTAACGTTTTAGTAACCTTACTTTTGCCAAACCTCGCTTTTTACTGCTTTTTACCTCATTACCAAAAAATCATAAAACGGCTGTAAAGTCTTTATTTACAACCGCTTTGCCTGTTTCTAATCTTTGATGTATTTTTACTGAAAATTTATTTTAAAAAATCTATCACCCACTAAACCTTTTAAAAAGTACTCAGTCTATGTATTAAATTAAACGGTTTTTCAATAACATTAAATTTTAAAGAGATGAAAACTATAAATAAAATAATGGGTAGATGGGCATTAGCATCAGGATTAGTTTTATTAAGTATGGGCATGGGTCAAAAAGCAAGTGCTCAATATGGCAATGACCCTTACAACAATTATCAATATCAAAACCAGAATCAAAATAATAATGGCTATTATGATTATGATGATTATGATAACTACAACTACGACAACAATGACTATATGGCTTTCTATTCTGACCTTGCCCCTTATGGACAATGGTTTAGAGACCCAAGATATGGAATGGTATGGGTACCAAGAGTAGGTTCTGGTTTTGTACCTTACCAAACTAATGGTTACTGGATGATGACCCAATATGGAAACACTTGGATGAGTAATTACAATTGGGGCTGGGCAGCTTTCCACTATGGCCGATGGACTTATGACCCTTATTATGGTTGGATCTGGCTTCCGGGCAACCAATGGGGACCGGCTTGGGTGTCTTGGCGTAGTGGTGGCGGATATTATGGATGGGCTCCGTTAGGCCCGGGCATGAGTTTCAATATGTCTTTAGGTTGGGGTAATTTCGGTATCAATATTTGGACTTTCGTTCCAATGAGAAACATCTACCACACAGGTGGCTACCATTCTTATATGCGTAATACGAACGTTTATAATATTTACAACAGAACCACCGTAATCAATAACTATAACAGTTACAATGGCAGAAACTATGTAGTGGGTCCAAGCAGAGGTAATGTGGAAAGTGCAGTACGCAAACCCATCACTACCTACCGTCTTGAAGACCAAACCACTAGAGGTGCTGCAAGAGTTAAAGGAAATGAAGTAAGTCTTTATCGTCCGGATGTTTCCCGTACAGCACAGTCTTCTAGAAATATTGACACAAGAAATGTCAAAACGATTGATGTAAGCAGTAGAAACAACAATAACAGAACCAATACTAATAACAACAACAGAACAAATTCAAATAACAATAGAATAATAGAAAACAACGAAAGGAGCAATCCTAGAACGAACCAACAAATCAACCAAGACAGTAGAAGCACTCCTAGCAATGACAACAGAAGCAATCCTGCAACACCAAACAGAAGAGCTGTAGATGATATTAAAAGGACTCCTTCTATAGACAATAATCAAAATAACAGGAAAGTAATGGAAACTCCGCAGCGACAATCTTCTTACAATGCTCCACGTCAACAGCAAGTGCCTCCTAAAACATATGAAGCACCTGTCAGACAACAAGCAAGTACTACAAGACAAATGCCTACACAGCGTTATGAAGCTCCTGCAAGACAGCAATCTGCTCCTGCAAGACAGCCTTCTACAACACGAAATGAGGCTCCGGCAAGATCCTCATCCTCTACTCAACGTTATGAAGCTCCAGCAAGATCCTCTGCTCCTTCAAGACAATCAGCAGACCGATCTAATAGCTCATCAAGAAGCTCAGAGATAAGTGGAGGAAGCAGAAGATAGTGATAAAGAGTTTATGGAATTAAACATTAGGTATTTGAATTGCCCGTTAATGTGAAATGACAACTTGAAGGTTTATTGAAGAGTGAATAAATTAACCTAGAATAAAAAGAAGTGATGGCTACCAAATTTGGTAGCCATCTACTTTAGGAAGTTTTCAATAGTTTTTAGAATAGTTTTTATTCCTCAAACCTATACATTATTTTGCTTTAGCTTTTTCTAATACCTCTTTTGCTTTGCTTACTTCTTTTTCTTTATCTGAAACTGTTTTATCTTGACTAACAATGTTTTTTTCTATATTTTCTTTTTCTTTCCTTAAATCAGAGGCTTTTCTTTTGGCTTTTTCCAATTCTTTTTCAGCATTTTTCAATTCTTTCTCAGCAAGAATCACATCATTATTATTAACAACAACCTGCATTTTATCTTTGATGCTGTTCATAAAAATAAGCACATTACTTGAAGTCATTGGATCGGTCTGGCTACTTACAAAGTTATCATAACCTTTAGAGACTAAAATCTCCAATTGGCTGTTACTTTTTTTCCCACTTACTTTATAATAAACATCTAATTTTTCTGAGGATACTTCCGGCCAATTAACCCCTTCATATAATTTAAACCCCTTAGAAGATTTAGATTTCACAGCAAAAGAATTCTTAAAATAATTTTCAACTGCTTCTCCCAAAATATCTTTAGCCCCTTGATAGTTATTGGTAAATCCGGTAACATCAGTCTTATTAAACTTAACGGTACTCTCAATAGCTTGTGCATTAGAATTTAACCCTGAAAATAGAATTGTGGAGGCAATTATAGCTCCAAAAAATAGTTTCTTAATCATCATTGTTTGTTTGTTTTTATTTTGCTTAATAATAATTCTTCAAAATTAAAATAAAAATGATATAATTGTTCAAAAAAAGACTTCATTAATCATAAATTAACCATTTAGCATTATAGCTGTAATGCCATAATCTGCAAATAGGATGGCGATACAACTCACTACAACCGCTGTGGTAGAGGCTCTTCCAATCTCTAAGGCTCCTCCTTTTACATAATAACCATAATAGGCAGGCACAGAGGAAATAATAAAAGCAAAAGCAAAAGCCTTTGACAATGCTACAAAAATATTAAAAGGTACAAAATCTGTGATTAATCCATAATGATAAGCATCAGTGGAAAGAGCACCGGTAAAAGCAGCAGCAAGATAGCCCCCAACCATACTAATCATAATGGCTAGCACTATCAGGCAAGGCACCATAATTAATGCCGCCAAAATCTTTGGTAATATCAAGAAAGTTTTTGTATTGATTCCCATGATTTCCAAAGCATCTATTTGCTCACTGATTCTCATATTTCCTAACTCAGAGGCTATCTTTGAACCTACTACTCCCGCCAAAACTACACATATCATAGTAGGTGCCAGCTCTAAAATAGTAGAATCTCTTACCACTTGGGCAATAACATATTTTGGCACCATTGGACTTACCAATTGATAAGCAGACTGCAAGGTCATTACTGCTCCTAAAAACCCGGCAATAATCAATACTATCGGCAAGGACCGAAAACCTATGTCATAACATTGATGGATAAACTCTTTCCAGTAAACATTTCTGTTTTCAGGTTTATTAAGCATTCCTTTAAGCATCAAAATATAGGCTCCAAGTTTGGATAAAAACAATTTAATAAGCATGAATAGCAATTCAATTAAATGAATAGCAAAATAACAAAATTTGTTACACAAATTTGAAAATAATAAACTGCTCCAAAGATAAATTGATAAATATTCAAAAAAAATCATACTTTCGCACATTATTTTTTAAAACAGAAATTTTTTAAAATGGAATACAGACAGGTTGTAGCCATTTCCGGATTAGCCGGATTGTATCAATTGATGAGTTCAAAGAACGATGGAGCTATGGTAAAAAGCTTGAAAGACAAGAGTATTAAATTTATCTCTTCAAGACTTTACCAGCTTACTCCATTGGAAAGTATTGAGATTTATACATATGAAGAGAATGTTCATTTACATGAAGTGTTAGAGGCTATTAAAGCTAATGATGCTCCTGTCAAAGAATTAATTGCCAGTAAAAAAGTCTCTAATGACGATATTAGAAACTATTTTGCCACCATCCTGCCTAACTTTGACCAAGAGCGTGTTTACGTTAGCGATATCAAGAAAGTATTAAAATGGTATGAATTATTAAAAGATAATGACCTTTTAAATTTTGAACGCTACAAACAACAAACCGAAGACATAGGAGAAGTTGTTTTGGGAAATAACGAAGTTACAGCTACAGAAGAAGAATCTGCTGAAAAAAAGCCGGCTAAAAAAGCTGCAGCAAAAAAAGCCGCAAAAGTGAAAGAAGAAGAAACAGGAGAAGAAAAACCGGCTAAAAAAGCTGTTGCTAAAAAAGCCGCAAAAACTAAAGAAAAAGGTGAAGAAAAACCTGCCAAAAAAACTGCTAAAAAGAAAGAAGATTAATTTTTTCAAAATCATAAAAAGGTCAAATTCAGCATTTGACCTTTTTTTATCCCAATAATTCTTTTTTAAAACCTCCTTCTTCAAAAGAATACGTTAATTTTGAAATTCAATAGTAATCATTATCAATGGATAGATCTAAAATCCAAAAAAGAAATTCGTTTAAATTAATTCTGGCCTCACTTATTATTAGCTTTATTGCAGCATCCTTGGCTTACTCTCTTAAAATAATTACTGAATTTTTTGAAGAGCATATTTTTGAATTAATAAACAACAAAAACCACTATCTTTTTATTGTTCTTCCTACCATTGGTATCACTGCCATCTATTTTTTAAGAAAATATCTTTACAAAAACCGAAAAAATAAAGGGATAGCAGAAATTTACAAAACTGTTGACAAGCGTAAAGATCATTTACCTTTTTTTAAAATCCCTTCCCATTATTTCAATGGTTTTTTGACTGTAATCTTTGGAGGTTCTACAGGAATAGAAGTTTCTACCGTAGTGGCAACTGCCACTATTGGAAATGAATTTTATGAAAGAAATTTTGCCGCAAAAGTATATAAATTAGAACTTATAAGTGCCGGAGTATGTGCCGGTATAGCCATTTTATTTAATAGTCCAATAGCAGGGTGGCTCTTTGCCATAGAGGTAATTGCCAGAAAATTTAACAAGACACTTTTTATCAGCTGCACAAGCTCGGCAATAGGGGCATGGGTTGTTTTATTATTATTTCCTACAGAACATATTATTGCTTCATCTATTCCGGAATGGACATGGTTTGCCATTCCTTTCATGCTGCTATTAAGTCTTATTTCCGGATTGCTTTCTGCCTATTTTACTTTATTAGTCATCCATATCAAAGGCTTTTTTGCCAATATCAATAATAATTTTTTAAGGGTAAACTCAGGAGCTATAATTGTAGGGTGTTTATTGATGGCATTCCCATTTCTTTATGGGGACAGTTATCATTCGTTAAATGAACTATTTAATAACCCTAATAAACTTTCTATTTTAATGCTGATTTTATTGGCTTTACTCAAACCAATTGCTGCAGCATTGACATTAGGAGCCGGAGGTGATGGTGGTGTTTTTGCACCCAGTATTGTTGCAGGTGCTTATTTGGGGTTTGCATTTTCCATTCTTTGTAATCAATATTTTGACACTAATTTAGTTCCTGTCAACTTTGCCTTAATAGGAGCTGCGGCTACATTGTCCACCTCTATTTATGCACCATTGACTACCCTATTTTTAGTGTGTAACTTAGTGCCAAATGGTTTCACATTGGCATTCCCTATATTATTAGTAAGTTATGGAGCTAAGCTTTTTGTACAAAAACTCATTTTACCTTATAATGTTTACACTTATTTTTTAGAAAAATCAAAATAAATCTATGAATAATCTTGAACATCAAAACCAGGAAAAGCGGATAGCTTACATGGACCAACTTCTTTTTGACCTTAAAGCCCATCTGCAAGCTATTGCCCAATTTCAAAATAATATAAAGGATGCACTGGAAAAATCTAAAACTCTGAGTAACTATATGGAATCTGAACTTTGGTTACAGGATAATGAAAGTGATAAAGGGAAGGGTCAATATCACGTTTTGGGTGAAGACGAGCTTTACAACACTTTAATGGAATTTGAAAGTATGAAAAAAGACATATTGAAACAGATTATTAATGACCTTTAGTAAATCTATTTTATTTGAGCTCTGATTATCTTATTTTTATGAAGAAGCACAACCTTGCAATTTAAAAATCTAATTCTTCAACCATTCTAAAAAGTTAGCCATTTTTTCTTTACTGACCAATATACTTTCATTAAAAGGTACATTAAGGCTTACTGAAATTTTCCTTGATTGAGAATGCTCCATCTCTTTGATAGCATTCCTATTAATAATGAATTGTCTATTGGCCCGATAAAAGTCATCTCCACATAATTGTTGAATCTCATCTAATGATTTATTGATATAATATAAATTGCCTTCAAAAGTGAGCAAATGACTGACCTCGTTTTTAATAAAGAAAAGTGCTACATTATTTATTTTTACAGGTATCACCTTATCCTGAAAAAACACTAATATGGAACTATCCTGTTTGCTTCTTTGTTGCTCCAACAAATTCTTAACCTTTTCAAAGGTATTATCGGGAGATTTAAAAGAAGATTTTAAACTTTGAAATTTATTTAAAGCATCAGCAATCTTTGACTCATCAAAAGGCTTGAGAATATAATGAATACCATTAGTCTCAAAAGCTTCTAAAGCATATTCGTCAAAAGCTGTGCAGAACACAATGGGAGCGGGAGGCTGTGCATGCCTAAAGATTTCAAAACTAAGCCCATCACCTAATTGGATATCACAAAATATTAAATCAATATCAACAGGAACACTGAAATATTGCTTCGCCTCTTTAACGGTCTTGATAATTTTTAATATATTGGCAGCAGGCATTAAGTCCAAAATAGTTTCTTTTAAATCTTCTGCCGTAAGTATTTCGTCCTCAATAATTACTATGTTCATGCTGTAAAATTTTTAAAGATACCGAAAAAATCATACCTTCTTTTTTAATTACCGGAGCTTCCTCCTTCAAAATGCGATATCGCTCTTGCAGCATAGTCAATCCATTACCCGAAGAAGGTTCAGAGTATGATTTTTCTTGTAAATTATTACTCACTTTAATATAATTGCCCTCTTTACTGATTTTTATATAAAGAGGTTGTTCCAATGTCAATTCATTGTGTTTAATGGCATTTTCTAGCAAGGGTTGCAAAGAAAAAAAAGGAAGTTTCATTGCCATAATGTGGTCTTCATTCGGAATATCTACTTGATATTGTATAGCCTCAGTAAACCGAATACTTTGCATTTCCATATAATCATTACAAATTTTTAGTTCCTCTTTGAGAGTGGATACGCCACTTGAATTTTTAGCAATTGAAAGTCTTAGAAAATCTGAAAGATGCAACAAGTAATGCTCTGCCCGATTTTTGTCTCTTTTAATAAGAGATTTTAAAACATTAAGAGCATTAAATAAGAAATGCGGTTGTATTTGCTGGCGGAGCAACTGATTGACCGTTTCGGCATTAGATGCTTGCAACTGCAACAGTTCCAACTGCATCTGATTTTTTTCGTATTGGGCCAAAACTGAATTTTGAATTAAGAAAATAAAAGAATAAACAACTAATGAAGAATACAATACAAAAAACACCAATCTCCATCCTTTTAAAACAGAAACATCCCGTTTGATGTCAATAAGTCCTATTTTTTCCAATTGGGTGATTACAAGAAAATGCAAGACAAAATAAGCCAAACTCATCACAAAGCCTAAGGCAAAAGTTTTTTTCCAAATACGTTCGGTATTGTTTTTCCTTTTTTTATCAAAATAATAAAAAACATAGGTATTAATGATAAAAATACCAATAAAAAGACTGCCCAAAGAAAAAGCCCGTTGACCTAAATTACGTAAACTTAAATCCTGAATAGAAGTAATTAATAAGGAACCTAATAAAAACAGCAAAAACAATCGGCCACTTGAACGAATTAATAATCTGATAGGTATTTTATTGGTAATAGCAGATTGCATATCTTAAAAAAAATTAAACAATATTGCCCTATTTAAATAATAATCCTATTACTAAATAAGAACTTTAAAACATCATCTTACAAAAATAATAGGTTTAACAAGAATAACCTAAAGCTTTTCTTTTTTAAACATTGAAAAGTATTCAAAATATGCTCCAAAACGGAAGCGAACAGCTTTAAAAAACATAATTATCTTTAAAATATAGCCATTTCAAAATATTTACATGCAGCTTCTTTTCCTTCAAAACATTCCTTGAAGAATATTTATTTTCATTAATTACTATAAATTCCTTTATCTTTATTTCCTGATTACTAAAATAGTAATTGCAACAATTGGATAATTTTATTGATGATGAAATTTTCGCATTTTATTTTTCTAATAGCAATATTAAGTCTCTTTGCCTGCAATGAAAAGCCGGAAAGAGCAAGCAGTGTTAATGCAAAAATAATCAATACCGCTTTTTTTCAAATAGTGAAGCGAGATGGAGTGCCAATGGACAGCATACAAAAGTATTTTGCGGGACTGGATAGTATAAAGGTAAAAGAGCAAAATCTAAAGGTGAAAAAAGACCTCATTTTTGCAAGCTATTATAGAAAAAATTCTTCTTTCGAATTAGCAAAAGTGTATTATCAAAAAGCCTTAGAGAACACTACGCTTTCAGATTCTTTAGCTAATTATGCCTTAGTAGGTTTAGGCAGTGTTGCAAAAAATTTAGGCGATTTTTCAAAAGCTTTAAACTATTTTCAAAAATCAATTTCACTCAATGAGCAACAGAATGACACTATAAGGTTATCTGAAACCTATGCATACTTGGCACAATTGTATTATGAAAAAGACGACTATGAAAAGGCAAAACAAAATATCAATAAGGTATTTTCACTTTTAGACCAATGGCAATCAGAACGCCCTTACTTGGTTTCTATGCATACGCTAGCAAATATAGAAGGTCAAAATGGGAATTTTATTAAAGCAATGGAATTAGACAAGAAGGGCATAAAATTATCTGAAATTGCAAACAACCAAGCTACAAAAGTAAGTTTTCAGGACAATTTAGCGAGGTGCTACTTTTATGGTTATTCCGATTATAAAAAAGCAATATTTTATTTTAATGAGAATCTAAAAATCGATAAAATATTGAATAATTCAAATTGGATTGCTGATACTTATATTAATTTGGCTGAAGTATATACGGCAGAAAAAGATTACACCAAAGCAAAAGTTTATTTGGATAGTGCTATTGTTCTTTTAGAAAAAAACCACCAATTTAAAAATACTTTAAAGGCTTATACCATTCTTGTAAAATTATATAAAGACCAAAAAGATTATAAAAATGCTTTAATAGCACAAGAGACTTATAACCGCCAGTATAAAAAGTCAATAAACTTAGCCAGTGAAAAAGATTTCACGGCATTTAAAATAATTTATGAAACCGAGAAAAAAGAAAAAGAAATAGCCAGAAACGAGGTAGCATCTAAGCAAAAAAACATAGGCCTTATTCTCTTGGCAAGCTCAATAATTGTAGGCTTAGGGATTTTCAGAAGTTATAGGACAAAGTTGCTTCATAAACATCAACAATTGTCTTTGGAAAACAAATTATTACAAGAACAGGCAAACATCAAAATTCAAGAACAATTATTGGAAACCTCTAAAGATCTGCATGACAGCTTAGGGGCCCAATTAACTTTTATAAATTCTATTTTAGATAGCCTAAAACGCTCTCCTGTTAAATTGGAAGCAACCATTAAACAAAAAATAACCACGCTTTCCGAATTTTCAGAAAACTCTATCGCTGAATTAAAAAATGCCTTATGGATTTTAAACACCAAAGAAATCAATTTAGAAGATTTAAGGGGGAAAATTCTTAATCTTATTCGTAATGCTTCTGATGCAAAAGAGCATTTACATTTTGAATTCAATTTTAATATTGATGAAAATGTACAATTACAATCCAAACAAGTGGTAAATATCTTCAGAGTTATTCAAGAAATAGTAAACAATACTATTAAACATACTGAAGCTTCTTTAGTAATAATAGAATTAAAACAAGAGAACAACCTTTTACTTTTAAAAATTGAAGATAATGGGAAAGGTTTTGACTTTGAAAAGGAAAAGGAAAAATCTTTTGGACTCAGAAATATTGAAAGCCGAATGAAGGCTATTTGTGGAAATATGAATCTGGTAACAGGATTAGGAAAAGGTGTGACTTATTATTTTCAAATCGCTTTGTAATTATGATAAAAATAGGAATAATAGAAGACAATATTTACTCCCGAATAGCATTGGAACAAAAACTTTCAATATTTAAGGATATTGAAATAGTGCTTCATGCTCAAAATGGTTCAGAATTATTGAAGATTTTAGCTGTAAACAATGAGGTAGATTTAATTCTAATGGACATTGAAATGCCCATACTTAATGGCATTGACACCACTCTTATTGTAAAAAAAGAATTTCCAAACATTAAGATTGTAATGATTACCATGTTTGATAATGATGAATATATTTTCAATGCAATAAAATCAGGTGCGGATAGTTATATTTTAAAAGAAACAAAAGCAGAAAAAATCCATGAAACCATTCTTGACACTTTGAATGGAGGAGCTGTAATGTCTCCTTCTATTGCTTTGAAAACTTTGAATTTACTCAAGCAAAGTCCAATAAAACCTGCAATAAAACAAATTGAAGCAATTATTCTTACCGAAAGAGAAATTGAATTGTTGGCGCTATTAAGTCAGGGTTTTACCAATAAAATGATAGCAGCAAAACTATTCATATCTCCATTTACGGTTAAAAGACATATCGAAAACATCTACAAAAAATTACAAGTAAAAAACAGAATTGAGCTGATTGAAAAAGTTAGAAAAAAAGGTCTATTATAGGGTATGATGGAGAATTAATATTGAATTGATTTACTATTCTTTACAAAAGTGAATGGAGGGATTTGGTGATGTAGTGATGTAGTGATGAGGTGATGAGGTGATGAGGTGACGAGGTGAATTGGAGATTTGGTGAATTGATGATTTGGTGATTTGGTGATGTAGTGATTGGGGAGTTATTTTGGGATATAGCTGAGGTATATATTATTTGTGTTATAGAAATATATAATAATGCAATATTACATATAATATTAAATAAATACAAATTTAACGCAATAAAACATTCATTTGTATTAAGATAACTTATAATTATTTAGATTATTTTTTTTATATTTACTTGGTATTAAAAAAAAATCTACTATCTTTGCGTATATAATAGAGTTGTGTGTCAGCATAGAACGACATCGTACTAAAAAGAAACTAACGACATTGAAA
>DAOMPL010000008.1:0-87970 GCA_035444785.1 Edaphocola sp.
CAAATTTCTTTGAAATTTGGGTTTTTCTTAGTCGAGATGACGGCGTTTTTTTCGTTATTTCGACCGGCGACCTCTTCCCGTCATTTCGACCGGAGAAAGTGATGCGTAATGCAATGTAGCATCAACTTTCGTAGTGGAGAAATCTCCAAAGCATTGTCACTTATCTTGGAGATCTCTCCATGCGAAAAACCTGTTCAAATTTCTTTGAAATTTGGGTTTTTCTTAGTCGAGATGACGGCGTTTTTTTTCGTCTTTTCGACCACCAGTAGCAATCTCAATGTATTGTTTCAAAATCCAAAATCCATAATCCATAATTCATAATCCATAATCCATAATTCATAATCCAAAATCCAAAATCCAAAATCCAAACTTACTCTCTCTTCGCATACTGAAAAGAGTAATAGCCATAATCATGATACACTCTGACAATATAACTCGCTGCTGCATGACCTCTTAAATCTATTTTTACTTGCTTTTGACCATCAATAGGCGTTTTATCTTGAACAATCTTTCCCTGCATATCACTGATATAGTAATAAGCCCCCGGGCTAAAGCCCGCTTTATTTTCTAGTGTAGCCACATCCTTACCGGGATTAGGATAGAGGGTTATTTCTGTTATATGGTCTATGGGAGGCTGAGGGTTGTTTAGGCTATCTTGATAATCAGCTAACATCTCCGGGCATCCCGAACCCAGGCAACCCATACTATCCAACTTAACCACCCATCCTGCTTGCCTTTGTGCGTAAATAGGTTTACCGTTCTCCCACCAAGTAGAGTCTTTTATTTGGGTGCTGCCACTGGCTATAAAACCTCCATCTGGTAAAGGCACTGCATTATAGAGGTAATCATGTGCATGAGGTATGGCATTATGACCAAACACCCGGCTCCATTTAATATTACCGTCTAAATCAATCTTTAAAGCCCAGCCATCTGGCTCACGAGTATTACCCACTTCATAATTATAAATATCGTAAGCATAGTTTTTATAAGAGTCTCCTAAAGCAATAAAATTATTATTTGAAGTAGATATTATAGAGGTAAATGACTCTACTCTTGGGGAAATATTTATTATTTTATCCCATATTATATTTCCTTGTTCATTAATTTTTAATATTCTTCCCGCAGAATTTGACATATCATTAATTTCTGGGCTAATTCTACTCCATCCTGCACATATATAATTACCATCGGCTGTGGGTATGATTTTTTCAATACCGTTATACAGAGGTAAATGATACACTTTATGCCAAAGTTTATTGCCGGCTGTGTCTATTTTTATTACTAAACCGGAAGCAGTAGTTGATAAAGGAACCCCGTAACCTCCTGTTCTACCATAAAAAAGTAAACTTCCATCATTAGCAAGAATAATTTCTTTAATACTATTATTTTCGTTAGTGTCAATAGCTTTCTTCCATATTATATTTCCGATTGTATCTAATTTCCATATCCATGCGAAAACTTTCTTTATTTTACCTTGATTATTTTGATCTAATATTCCGGCATTTAAACTTACATAAATATTGTTATAATTTATTGGCTGAACAGAAGTATATCTGACAAATGTATCTTGACCTAAAGGGTATTCTTTTATCCAATTCAAATTTAAACTCGTATCTCTATTTTCTAATATTACAGAGTTTATATAATTTGTAGCATCATCTTTCCATCCACTAACAAAAAATCGACTTTCATTATTAAAATTATATTTAATATCATTTATATAATAATTCAATACATTATTGATACTATCTGTTATTTCCTGAATAATATTTCCATTTTTATCTGTCTTAAACCATTGAGTGAGGTGTTTAAATTGGCTTGCGGTTATAGAAGTATTTGTAAAAATTAAATTTTCTGAATTTTTTAGATAGAGTATTTTAGAAAAGTTTCCGCCAAATCTCCTTAAGCTATCTCCTTTATAAACATAAGATTTTGAATAGCCATAGGGCTGTTTCGATTGTGCATTAACAGAAATAAATAAAAGACAAAAACTCAATATGGCTACACAAAAATAAATTAACTTTCTCATTATTATTAAATTTAAGCCTTATGCTTGTGGTAACAAGTATAAGGCTGATGAATTTAGATTATTTTTGTAGCACTAATTTTTTGGTTGCTTTATTTTTCCCATTGATATTAAGACTATATAAATATAGTCCATTATTATATGAACTCAGGTCAAAACTTATACTTTGCTGACCACTTTGTAATATTTTACTTAATATTAATCTGCCAGTTAAATCATAAATATTTAAAGTAGCAAATTGGGCATCTTTTTCCAAAATATTTACATTAATCCTAACTTTTCCGGTATTGGGGTTAGGGATGGCATTACCTAAACTACTTTGGTTTTTGGAATTAAAATCTCCATATTTTGCCATTTGTCCTTCCTGTGGTAATCTTTCTTGGTAATGTTCCCATTCTTGCATAAATACAAACTCAAGCATGGCTTTGGCATAATTGCTCACTTCAAAGTCTTGGGTAGCTATTGTCTCCAAGAGTTCTTTTTCGGTTAAATTTAATTGGAACAATGTTCTGTTTTCTTGTGAAAGCGTTTTTAAGAAATTATTATAATCTTTAAAAGCTAATGTTTCGTCACCATTACTAAAACTTATACTTTCTAAAAGATTATCAAAAGCCGTATAATTACCTTGCTCCAAATACAATGAGAGTAATAATTTTTGGCTCTCCAAATTGTTTACGTTTTCCAAGAAACTAATGATAGAATCAGTACTTCCTCTTTCGCTTAAACGCTGCATTATGAAAGCTAATTGCATTTGTCCTGAAATGGTCGTTTGACCTAAAATATTTTCAGGCCAAGAGGTATAAGCCTCATCAAATAAGGAATCTATCCATGATTCTGTATTGGAAGGTAAATTACATTGTGAGTTAGGATCTGTTGCATCAGTTAAGTTTGTACAACCATCTGGATTTACGGAGACACCAAATGTATTGGTTGGGATTTGACTTATATCATTAGAGAAATAAAAATAATTCCAAGTAGGATAAAGGTTAGAATAAATATGATAAGTAGCACTACCTTCAAAAGTATTACCGGCTCTGTAATCAAAATATCCACAGCCATTCCCTTGGTCTTTTAAGGTAAAGAAAGGGTGGTTACTTTCCGGATTGCCCCAAATATTATAATAACCATTGGTAAAATGATTACATAAAATATCTAATTGGGGGTTTCTTCTTTGGGTGATAACGCCTGCATAAATATTGTTTATTGTATTGTCCACCACTTTAGAGCCAAAATATCTAGAATCATTCACGGTTATCCCTCTAATAGAATTACCATAAGTAGCATTTATGGTATTTTTATTGATTAATAATCCATTGGGATTATGAGCATAAATGGCTTGTCCAAATTGGGCATAATCTTTAATGCCATCAAAATAGCCCAACAAATGGTCAAAAGTATTATTTTGAGCCATAGAGAAATTATCTGCAAACATTATTCCGGTAAAAAGGGAATCAAAAGTACAATTAAGTATTTTGGTAGAGCGTGAAGGGTTATTGTTAACAGTCATAGTAGTAACACCAACTTTATATCCTTTGAAAATACTATTTGTTATTCTAAATCCTGCATCATTGGTATAAACGGCATAATTGCTATTTTCAATTGGAATAGTGCCGTTTAATGCCAATTTGTTTTTAAAAGTACTGTTTGCGATAAGTACTCCTTTTTCGTTATAAGAAGTAAACACCCCTACACCTGTCAAGTTTTGATTGGTAATAGCATTAGCATCTTCATTAATAAAGTTTACATTAAAAAAGCTACAACTCGTACCTCTGGCATAGTTAGGATAATCGTTTAAAGCTACTGCTCTACGGCAATCTTTAAAGGTACTGTTAGTAACATTAATAATTCCTCCACCATTCCATACATTAGTGATAAAATCTTGAACAGCTAATTCGGCATATTCGATTAAAGAATTGTTTTTCATTTCTAATCTTCCTTGGTTTGTAGGTATAGGTTGTGCATTTTTATCCCCATAAAGTTCTATTCCTTTCCAAGAAGCTTTAGGATGATAGGAGCTAATCACGCCTCCATCTAAAACAAGTTTTGCTCCTTTTTCTACAATTATTTTTCCTCGCGGAGGCATTTGCACTTCACAAGTAATGGTTAGGGTTTTTCCTGCTTTTACAATGATATCCTGATACATGCGGATACCAAAATCCCAAGTTTGATTACTGGTAATTTCCATAGGGTGAACATCAGGAGCTTCGGTAGGGAAAACATACCGAGAAGAAGACCCAAGGTATGCCATTCTATGCATCCTGCCTAACTGCATAGGAGAAAGATATCTAAACCCTTTTCCCATAAAATTACCGGTACAACTTGTATCGTTTAAAGGTGCTAAATCAGCTAAAGGGTCACATCTAAATTCTGAATTGATGACACATAAGTTTTGAGGAAAAATATCAGAGAGCCAGTCAGGAGAACTTTGCCCTATTTCTGTGCATTCATCTTGGTATGGATCATCATTATATAAATGCCATAATCCCAAAATATGTCCTAATTCATGTATGAAAAGCCAATAGCTATCCCATGAATTTATTTTTGGTGCACTCAATAAAATAGTATGATTTCCTGTTACATTGAAACTTGAAAGTTCAAATTCTTTACCAATATCAGCCCTTCCCTGAGTTGAAGAAACGGCAGGACTTCCATCCATATTATGTTGAACAAAAAAAACATTCAGAATACTGTCATTTCTTGAAGTTCCTAAATTTATTACAATTGGCGAGTAGTTATTGTCATTATGATTAATAAATTGAATGTCAACTAATTTAGTTTGTAATTTGGAATCTCCAATATGACAGGTAGTGCAATTAGAAGGATTGGGTTTTGTTGGAGCCATTAAGGTTCTTAAACCAGCATAGTGATTATTTACAGATGCATAATTCGTCCAGTCTTCTACAATTGCTTTTATCGTACTTCGATCAGTTGGATTGTCTTGAAATTGAGGTACAGAAGCATAGTTGGGATTAGTAACTACAATTACTCTTAATCTAATTTCTTTTAAAGTTGTAGTTACAGTATTTTGTCCTGGGAAAGGTCTGAAATTGCTGTTTTTACTATAAAAATTTTGAAAAATTTGTGACTGCATACCACAATTTGCATTTGGGACTTTTTGTGCATTATTGCTCGTTGTAGGATTAATAACAGTGCATTCCATTTGAGAATAAGCTTTAAAATTGAGCAATGCCAATAAAACAAAGAACACTGTTATTATGTGAACTTTTGCGGGGGGGGGGGTAAAAGATTGTATGCATTTCTCATAATAAGAACTATTTAATGTGAAAATTATAAATTTTGGTTAAAATTATCAATAAAAAACTAAATTTCAAAATATTTGTAACTATCCCTATTAAAAGTTTTGAAATCCAATCCTTTTCAATATTTTTGCTAATATCAAAACAATAAGATTAAATGATGAATAAGCCCATACACGATTTTTTCACTAAAGACCATAGAAGATTGGAAGCCATAATGGAAGCAGCCACTCAGGACATCAACAATATCAATATGGAATTGTACAACCAATTCAGAGTAGGCCTATTAACCCATATCAAAATGGAAGAAAAAATCTTGTTCCCGGCAGCTGCCTTGGCTAATAACAAACAACCAGTACCATTAGCTGCTAAGCTAAGACTTGACCATGGTGCCATCACCGCTTTGATGACAGTGCCTCCTTCTGAAGATGTGGTAAATGTTGCCAATTACATCCTAGACCTCCATGATTTGGCAGAGGAAGAACCGGGTGGCATGTATGATATTTGTGAAGCATTAACGGAACATCAAACCTCTGAAATTTTGAAACAATTAGAGGCTACCACATTAGTACCGGTGCATCCACCCAATGGGACACAAGCCGTATGGGGAGCCATGGTTAGAGCTTTAGAAAGAGCAGGATATGATTATGATGCGATTGCTTTAAAACTAAGGAAAGCCTAATTTTGAGAAAAGCCAAACATAAGCTTAATTCTCCCCTTTTTCAAAAAGGTACCTTTTAAGAATAAGAATCAAGGGTTTCATTTTCAATTTTGCTTTATTCATTATCTTTGCCATAATATTAGTATGAAATTCTTAAAATTCACATCGATTTTTCTATTTCTGTTACTCATTTTACCGGGTTGCGGATTTTACTCCTTTACGGGTGCCAGCATCCAAGGGAAAACTTTTTTGATTCAGAATTTTGAAAACAACTCTTCTAATGTAGTGCCATCTCTAAGTGCCACCTTAACAGAAAAAATAAGAAATAGAATTTTGACACAAACAGGATTAACGCCAGTTCAAAATAATGGAGATTATGAATTAACAGGAACCATAACCCAATACAATGTAAGCGTTTCCGGTTTGGGAAACGCCAATACTGCACAGGCTTCCCAAAACAGATTGACCATAGCCATACAAGTAGATTTCAAAAGTAAACTCAACGAAAAAAGTAATTTTAAGCAGACATTTAGTAAATTTGCAGACTTCCCTGCCAATGAACAATTATCAAATGTAGAAAACCGTTTAATTGAGAAAATAGGTAACGAATTGGCAGATGAAATTTTTAATAAAGCTTTTGTAAACTGGTAAAATATAAAAATTGGTTACAGGAAATCAAATACATCAATGGTTGCAACAACCCAAACTGGCAATCAATTCTTTGGAAAGCATTAAGCAATTAGAAGCAACTTTTCCGTACTTCCCTTTTGCTGCTTTGTTGCAACATTATACCAGAAATGGCAATAGCATTGATTATGGCCTCCTTGAATATTTCAACTTCAACCCGGTAATATTTTCTTATTGGGAAGAGCCACTTCATTGGTCAAACTCCAAACCAAAAGAAAAAAACAAATTGAATCTTCATCCGGAAAACTGGGACCATCAAGTCGAAAAATTATTAGAATACGAACAACATCCTGTTCAAAAAGATTATTTTACAGATGTTTCTACTGATTTTGTCTTTGAAGAAAAAGTAAAAGTCGCTGAAAAAACTGACCAATCGCTTCTAGTAATGATGAGTTTTTCAGAATGGTTAAATTTTTTACAGAATAAAACCATTAAGGAGTTGGAAGAAGAGGAAGAGAAGAGAGCACTGAAAGCACTATGGCAAAAGCAGAAAATGACTGAAGCCATAGAAGAAGAAAATGATGAAATCCCGGCAGAGGTGTTTGAAATGGCAGTAAATTCAATTTCAAGAGAAGGTGGTATTGTAAGCGAGTCTATGGCTATAGTTTACGAGAAGCAAGGGAAATATAAAGATGCCATAGATATTTATAAAAAATTAATTTTGAATAATCCAAATAAAAGTACTTACTTTGCGGACAAAATCGAAAATTTACAAAAAGAAATAGAATAAGATGACAAGTTTGTTAATAGTTTTAATCCTTATTGCTTGTGTAGTAATTACATTTTTAATTTTAGTTCAAAAGCCAAAAGGCGGTGGACTTTCAGGTGCTTTTGGTAGTGCGAGTTCTCAAATTATGGGAGTTCAAAAATCCGGTGATGTTATGGAAAAAGGTACTTGGTACACCATCACCATAATTGCCATTTTAACCATTGCTTCTACATTTACCATCGGAGTAGGTGATAGAAAAAAAGCAATTGACCAAGCTCAAAAGCAAGAACAACAACAGCAGCAACAACAACAACAGGATCAAGCTCCTGCACAATAAGAATAACATAGATTGTTATTTAATAAAATAAAGGTCGACTCTTTAAAAGCCGACCTTTATTTTATGCTAATACCAATCTGCTTTTGGGATTTAATATTACATGTTCAAATAATTCATTAGCAACTTATATCTATTTTCTGTATCATTCTGACTGGGAATATTACCATAAGCCTCTTTTACTGTATATTCATACCGCTCATAGGCTGCAACCAACCGGTCTAATTCTACCTTATTGGTTTTTAATGTTACTTCAATAGTACCATTTTCAATATTATGAGAAACCCTACTATTCAAAATAATTACATCTTCATTCTCTGCAATTTTAGCAATTTGACTCAATACAAAATCGCCCATTTTCATTTCTAAAATGATGATACCTCCTTGCTCCTGCATACTCTCATTTTCTCCAAGGAAATAAAACAAGGTTTCTCTTGAAATGCTGCCTACATACTCCATTTTTTCGTCTAAGACAGGCACTACCGCAAGTTTAAACCTTACAGCTGTAACCACAGCATCAAAGGGATGTGCAGTAAGGTTACAACATGGACGAAAACTCATTCCATGAGCAAAATCGCACAAAAGGGTATTGGGAAAATCAGAATCCATCAAGTCGGTTTCTTTCACAATGCTGAGATATTCTCCATTATCTACTAAAGGCAATTTGTCAAAATGGGTTTCAGACATGATCCGCAAGGCGTCTTCTACGGTATCATTTAACTTTAATACGGGGATGGTTGGTTCTATTAATTCTACTAAGGACATAATTTAAGGATAACACTCATTTTCAAAATTCTCAACTTCCCAAAAGTCAATCAAATACTAATGAGCTAAAATAAAACTTTTTAGGAAAAAAAACTTCAAAGCAGGCTGGAATTTTTATTTTAATTCGTAATAAGAACTATTTAAATTAATATTTTGCTTTTCGGCTGCTTCGATAATAGAATAATCGGATAATATTTCACCGTGGTCTTTCCGCACGCATACATCATGTTCAAAATGAACCGAGGGTTTGCCGTCACGCGTAACTACCGTCCAGCCATCATCCCAAAAGTCCACATGGCGGGTGCCTAAATTAATCATAGGCTCCACTGCCAAAACTTGATTTTCTATTAATCTTTTTCCACTCCCTCTACGACCATAATTAGGAACCGGTGGGTCTTCGTGCATTTGCTTGCCCAATCCATGACCTACCAATTCACGCACCACACCATACCCATGCTTGCCATTTGTATGAGTTTCAATAGCATAAGAGATGTCTCCTACCCTATTTCCGGCTATGGCTTGCCTGCAACCCAAATAAACAGATTCTTTAGTGATGCGTACCAAATCCAAGAGTTCTTGAGGGACTTCTCCTATTATAAAGGTATAGGCATGGTCCCCATGAAAACCATTCATATAAACCCCACAGTCCACTGAAACGATATCTCCATCTTTTAACTCATAACTACTTGGGAAACCATGTACCACTTGCTCATTTACCGAAATACAAAGAGAATATGGGAAGCCATGATAACCTTTAAAGGAAGGAAAGCCTCCATTATCCTTAATAAACTCATAAGCAAAATCATCCAGTTTAATGGTTTGCATACCCGGTTGTATCATTTTTGCAATCTCGGTAAGGGTTTTACTTACCATTAGGCAACTTTGCCTTTGGATTTCTACCTCTTCGTTGCTTTTATATAATTTCATTTTTTATTTTTTTTCGTCTAATAAAATTGTTCCCGTCATTTCTTTAGGAATATCCAAACCCATATAATTCAAAATACTTGGGGCAATATCTCCTAACTTTCCATTTTTTAAAGTCCCTTTATAGTCATTTGAAATTAAAAATAGTGGAACCGGATTCAAAGAATGTGCTGTATTGGGCGTACCATCTTCATTAATTAAGAAATCTGAATTTCCATGATCTGCGGTTAAAAAAACAGCATATCCATTTTCAAGAGCTTTAGGTACAATTGCAGCCACACATTGGTCCACCGTTTCTGCAGCTTTTATGGCTGCATCCCAAACACCTGTATGACCTACCATGTCTGCATTTGCAAAGTTTAAACAAATAAAATCAGCACTTTGCTGTTCCAATTCCGGGATTATGGCATCTCTTAACTGAAAAGCACTCATTTCCGGTTTTAAATCATAAGTGGCTACTTCTTGGGGAGAAGCCCTCATGATACGTTGCTCTCCCTCAAATAATGCTTCCCGACCTCCGGAAAAGAAAAAAGTAACATGAGGATATTTTTCGGTTTCGGCTATTCTGATTTGTTTCTTTCCGACATTTGCCAAAACCTCTCCAATTGTATTTTTAAGATTGTCTTGATCAAAAAGAATTTGAACATTTTTAAAGGTAGCATCATACTCTGTTGCTGTAACCATGTCTATAGCTAAAGGATGCATATTAAACTCATGATTAGCTTCTTGCGATAAAACTGTAACAATTTCACGGCATCTATCTGTTCTAAAGTTCACACAAATGACAACGTCACCATCTTTGATTTTAGCCATTGGACTGCCGTCCGGATTCACTTTCAGCATAGGTAATAAAAATTCGTCGGTAAGGCCTGCATCATAAGACGCTTGTATGGCTTCCTCAAAATTATCTACAACCTTACCGGTTCCGTTCACCAAAAGATGATATGCTTTGCTCACCCGCTCCCAACGCTTATCTCTGTCCATGGCATAATAACGTCCCACCACTGTTGCTATGGAGCCTCTTGTATTGTTTAAATATTGGTCTAATTCACCGATAAACCCTTTGCCACTTTTAGGATCGGTATCCCTTCCATCGGTAAAAGCATGCACAAAGTATTGGGGCACACCTGCTTCTTCAGCATAATCACATAATGCTTTAAAATGATTGATGTGGGCATGAACCCCACCATCACTGACCAATCCTAAGAAATGAACCGAAACCTTATTGGCGATGGCCTTTTGAAAAGCTTGTACCAAAACAGGGTTAATTTTTAAGCTTCCATCTTGAACAGCTACATTAAATCTTTGTAATTCCTGATACACGATTCTGCCGGCACCAAGATTCAAATGACCTACTTCAGAATTGCCCATCTGACCTTCTGGCAAACCTACTAAACCACCACAAGTAATCAATTCACTATTAGGATATTTAGCATAAAGACTGTCCACAAAAGGGGTTTGGGCTGCAAGTATGGCATCTGAGGAAGGCACCTGACCTTTACCCCAACCATCCATAATGATTAGCATTGCTTTTTTACTCATAAGGTGCAAAGGTAAAATTCATTTTGTTTATTCGGTAGTATTTGACAAAAAATTAAAAGACTTTGTAAGAGAACACCTGAATTTTGATTAGTGCATATCGTAATTAATATTAATGTTAAAATTGCTATTATTGTAATTATTATTTACCTTTATGCAAATTTTACTTTTAGTACATTACAAAAAAGTTACTATTTTATATAATGAAGTAATTTTTTTCAAACTTAGAATCCACACCTCATTAAGAACTAAGAATATGAAAAAGATAATAATTGCAGTTTTTTTTCTATTGTTTTCAATCGCGTCTTGGTCACAATGGATAAAAGAATCCACATCTAATTTAAAAATAGAATTTTTTTTAAATTATATTCCAATAACAGATAGTACTGCAAATTGGTATTTACCAAGACCTACCATTACTGACATCGTTCCAATCATACAAGGAGAGGGCATTCAGATATCAAATATTAGCAATTCACCTTATATAAATTTAACCTCTGCTATGGCTCCTAATCCATTAACAATAGCTAAATTTTTCTTTAATGGGAGTAGCGATATCGACATTGATACTGGAATAGTATTGAATACAGGATTTCTCACTCAATTTAATACGCAGTTTCTTGCTCCTATCCCTGCTCAAAGAGGTGGTATCGTATGGCCAGCTATCTATTCTTCAGGACACAAGAATTTGATGATGATTAATGGACAAATATCTAATGGTGAATCTGGACAAACACCAACCTCTTGTTTTCAAGGAGGTGCCAGTCCTTGGAATTGCAATGTTCAAGATAGCGATTTAAATAGTTTGATGAGTGATAGTATAGTAGAAGCCTCTATTATTGAGTTTGATTTTATTCCAGAGGGCGATTCCATAGCCTTACAATATGTGTTTGCTTCTGAGGAATATCCTAATTTCAGCCCTAATTTTTCAGAATCAACATTTACTTCCACTGTTTGTGATCCTTCCACAGATGTCATGGGTATTTTTTTAAGTGGCCCGGGTATTCAAGGATCTAAAAATATTGCTTTAGTACCTGACACCGATTTACCTGTAGGCGTAAATACCATTACCCCTCCGGGTTGGGCTTGTAGTGAAGGTAAAGATTATTCCCAATATTATGTAGATAATTCTGAGGGTCAAAATGTGATTTATAATGGTTTTACAACTGTACTAACCGCTAAATCAGAAGTTATTCCCGGTGAAACGTATCATTTAAGAATTGGTGTGGCAGATGTTGCATTGCATGAGGAAGTTGGTGGAGATGATTTAGACTATGGAGATTGCCATGGAACAGGCTACGGTGGCAGTATCAATCCTCGCAGAGGTTTGTATGATTCAGGTATTTTTATCAAAAGTCGGAGTTTAGTATCTTGGTCAGATAGCACTAATACGGATACTACTACTCAAGTGCACCATTTGGAACACCTACCATTTCAAATTATTCCTAATCCTTTTGCCGATTACTTTCAAATAAAAGGCAGTCAGCTTTCAGGCAATAATTATGATTTAACGATTACGAATCTAATGGGTATGGTAATAGCTACTTTTAAAGGCAATATGACCACCTTAAATCAATCCCTCCGCCAAACAACAGCATTCAACAACCAAGCAGCAGGTATTTATATCGTGCAATTAAGAGATAGAAATACCGGTAAAAGCGGTGCGGCTAAGTTGGTGAAGAAATAAGTTGATTTTGGATTATGGATTATGGATTATGGATTTTTACTTTGGATTTCCTTGTTCATATTAGGAGCTAAGATATCATACTTTACGTCATTGCGAGGGCTCTGCCCGAAGCAATCCAATTGTATTAGTTTCTAAATTGCTTTTCATGCTGAGTTTTTCTGGATTGCTTCGCCTTCGGTTCGCAATGACGGAAAACAAAACACGCCGTCTTCTCGACTAAGAGAAACCCAAATTTCATAGAAATTTGAAAAGGTTTTTCGCATGGAGAGATCTCCAAAGTAAGTGATAATGCTTGGGAGATTCCTCCACTCCTCGTTCCTCGTCGCTCGGAATGAAAGAATTCTTACTTTCCATGAAGGGCGTCTTTGCGAGGGCATTTACCAGAAACAATCCAGAAGAGTTGGTTTCTAGTAAAAGGTCGCTTTAATAAAAAAGCATTGCAAGAGGATAATTACATAAATACTAATTAAATTGCTTACTTTTGTACTTATTTTAACACAAGCAATATAACGCTTCACTTATGGCATTTTTGAGCCCAGCAATAAAGCAAATAATGAAAATGCGGTTAAACGCCGTAGATAATTTTATGCTAAATCCTATTGATACACAAACCAAAGTCTTTAATGACCTTTTAGGCTCTGCAAGATTCACAGAGTTTGGCAAACAGTACAATTTTGATAATATTAGTTCTATAAAAGAATTTAAAGAAACTGTTCCCGTAAGCGATTATGACGACCTAAAACCTTATATCAACAGGATATTGGAAGGAGAGCAAAATGTATTATGGAATACGCCTATTATTTGGTTTGCAAAAAGTAGCGGAACGACAAGCGATAAGAGCAAATTTATCCCGGTAAGTAAGGAAACCTTAGATGAAACCCATTATCGGGCAGGAAAAGATGTCTTAGGCATTTATGTCAGAAATCATAAAGATACCGACCTTTTTGGCGGAAAATGTTTAACAATAGGTGGCAGCCACCAGCTTAACCAAATGAATGCCGATAGTTATTATGGTGATTTATCTGCCGTAATGTTGCAAAATATGCCTTTGATCGGACAGGTGATGCGTTCTCCCGAATTAAAAGTTGCCTTAATGGATGAGTGGGAAAGCAAAATTGAAAGTATCATGGATGCTACTATCAACGAAAACATCACTTATATAGCCGGGGTGCCTACTTGGACTTTAGTTTTGTTAAAAAGAATTTTAGAACGGACCGGAAAAAGTGATATTCGGGAAGTGTGGCCTAATTTGGAATTGTATTTGCATGGGGGTGTTAGTTTCAAACCTTACCGCAATCAATTCCAACAATTAATTCCGCATGATGATATGTATTATATGGATACTTATAATGCATCAGAAGGTTTCTTTGCGGCACAAGATACCCTTGACCCTGACAATGGCATGTTATTATTTTTAAATCATGGTATCTTCTTTGAATTTATGCCTTTAGAAGAAGCAGGGAAACAGTTCCCTGAAACTTTAGGCTTGAGAGAGGTACAGTTGAATACCAATTATGCTTTGATTATCAGCACCAATAGTGGTCTTTGGAGATATGTCTTAGGGGACACTGTCCAGTTTGTATCCTTAAAACCTTTCCGAATAAAAGTTTCAGGAAGAATCAAACATTTTATCAATGCTTTTGGTGAGGAAGTAATTGTTGATAATAGTGATGAGGCTATTGCAATTGCTTGTAGGAATACCGGTGCTGTAGTCAATGATTATACAGCAGCTCCTGTTTATATGTCTGATGATGGAAACGGGGCCCATGAATGGATAATAGAATTTGAAAATCTCCCGGTGCCTTTAGAAAACTTTGTCGCTGAAATGGATAAAGCACTACAATCTATAAATTCAGACTATGAAGCCAAAAGACATAAGAATATAGCTTTAAGAATGCCTATAATTCATAACGTAAAAAAAGGGAGTTTTAATGAATGGCTAAAATCTAAAGGTAAATTGGGTGGTCAAAATAAAGTGCCGAGATTAGCCAATGACCGCAAAATTCTGGAAGAAGTGAAAACGTTCTTGAACTTATAAAAATAGGTTTATTTTTTAGAAAATCGCTTTAAAAAATAATATTTATTAAATGAATATCTTGCTATTTCAAAAGCCAGCCGATAGCCTATTGCTCCATCAAGGAATCCTTTTTTTATAAAATATTGTTTAAAAAATGCAGTAATTCCGGAAAAGTAGGGTTTAAAAAAAGTGTATTTTCTTCCTTTTTCTGCCATTTGCTGAGCACTAAGCAAAGCGTAGTGTTCATTTTTTTCTTTGATTTCTTGGATGCTGTTAGCCGTATAGTGCCAAAGTGTTCCTGGTAATTGTTGGGGTTTGATATTTTTTTCAAACACTAATTCTTCATGCACTTTATCATTATTCCAAGAAGCAAAATTTCTATGGTACAGCCGGGGCTTCCATTCTTCCATACCATAACTTCCAAAACGAACAGAATGGATTCCGATTTTTTGAATCCTTTTGAGCAGATAGACAATGGATTCGTTTTCTAAATCTAAATTTTTAATATCATTTAATAAGGTATCATCCGGAATTTCATCAGCATCTAAGGAAAGAATCCAATTACTATTGACAAGGTCTGCTAATTTGTTTTTGGTTGCTCCATACCCCTCCCATTCTAATTCAAAAATTTTAATATTTTCATTTTTTGTAATTTCCTTTTCAAAAGACTCGAGAGATATCCCATTCAGACCAATAAAAATTTCAAAATCTGCAGCCGTCAAAACCGATAGCAATTCTTTTAAAATTTCAGTAATCTTATTGGTAATGATGCAGATAGCAATAGTCTTGGGCATATTTTTAATATATGGAGTTAGAACTAATTTAATTTGTCAATTCTTTAATAGCTTGTAAGATCAAGTTAAGAGCATGTTGTACCACCAATTCTTTGTTGATGGCCCTGTCGTAATTAAATTGAAATTTAAAAGCCTTGGCATCCCATTGATGGGCAATAGCAATATAAGCCAAGCCTATAGGCTTTTCTGCTGTGCCACCTGTAGGTCCCAAAATTCCAGAAACAGCAACAGCAATATCGGTTTGCATTTTGTTGCGAACCGCTGTTGCCATTTGAATGACAGTGCTTTCACTTACAGCACCTACCGTGTTCAAGATGTCATCACTAACAAATAAAATCTTGTTTTTTATTTCATTGGCATAAGAAATAATACTGCCTTTATACACTTCGCTAGCTCCAGGAACATCGGTTATCCTGCTGGATATTTGCCCTCCGGTACAACTTTCGGCGGTACTAATTGTTAAGCGGTGGAGGGTCAATTGTTTCACTACAGCCTCTTCTATGCTGATATCTTCCTCTGCAATCACAAAATCTTTTTCGCGATCTCTTATCAATTGAGCAAAGGTGTTGATTTCATTTCTAAGTTTAAAAAAGTCTTCTCCCATTCCTGACAGTCTTAATTTTAGCACTCCAAAATGAGGCAGATAAGCCAAGTGAATATGTTCGGGGAGGGCGTTTTCTATGCCTTGTATCTCATCGGAAATCTTACTTTCTCCTTTGCCAAAGAAAACTAAATTTTTATGCAAAATCTGCAATTTACTTTTGTTAATTGCTCTTATTCTTGGAAGGAGTTGATTATTCATAATGTCTTTCACCTCATAGGGAACTCCAGGTAAAGAAACTATCCAGCAGTCCTCTTGAACAAAAAGCATGCCCGGAGCAGTTCCCAGCTTATTAAACAACACGGTACAGGAGTCCGGAACAAATGCCTGCTGTTCGTTAGCGGGCAACACTGCTTTTGATTTTTTGGAAAACAGCTCATGGATATGGGCTAAAACGGCTTCATCTTTGATAAGCTTGTTTCCAAAATAGTCATTCAAAGTTTGTTTGGTAATATCATCTTTTGTAGGTCCTAAACCTCCTGTAAAAATAATAAGATCGGCATCTTTTTTGTTATTGTTGATTGCAGCAATGATTTCCGGTGCTGTATCGCTAATCGTAAGTTTTCTAACGATTTGAATTCCTATTAGATTTAACTGTTGGGCTATCCAAGCACTATTGGTATCAATAATTTGACCAATAAGTAGCTCGTCCCCTATACAAATAATGATTGCTTTTTTTAACTGCATTTCAAAAAATTAATGCTACAAAAATAGTAAGATTATTTAATTCTTTATCTTTACTTATTTAGCTGAATTTTTTAAACTTTTAAAATGGACCTAAATACCGAAAGCAACATTAAACCTGTGTATTGGCTTTCCTTTTTTACACTCATTATCTTGGCTGTCTTATCATTGATCGCTTATAAGGAAAGGACTTTGTTTGTGGACTCAAGCTGGTTTATTGTAAATATGCTGCATACAAAGTCTTTTTACTTTATGGAGATGCGTTATGGAGCTTTTATCACTCAACTGGGAACTATAACTGCTATCCGTTTTGGGATGGATTTGAAGAGTATTCTAATTATTTTTTCTGTAAGTTTTTATGTGTTTTATCTGTTGTCTTTTTGGGCAATTGGTGTCTGGATGAGGCAAAAGAAATTGGCGATTCTCTTTTTATTGTATTTAGTGTTATTCATTAGTGATGGTTATTTTTGTACTGTAGGAGAGATTTTCCAAGGAATAACTTGGATGTTTTTATTCTTTGCTTTATATCTTCAAACTCGCTGGAGGCATAATCTCTGGACTCATGGGCTGATGATAGCATTTGCTTTTCTGAGCTTGATATGTCACATGATAATTTGGTTTCCCTTTGCATTTATGTGGCTGTATTTGAATTTGGAACAAAATAAAATTCATGAATTAATAAGACAGAAAAAGTTTTGGATATATTCCTTAATCCTTTTATTGTTTGCTTTAACCCGTTATTATGTGAGCAATTTAGGATGGTATGATTCCATGAAGTTGGAACCTGTTAAAAATCTAAGCTTCTCTAGAATCTTAGGAGCTTTTAAGTCCGGACATGCACAAACTTTTTTGAATTTGCTGAAAACTAATTATTGGTTGGTGGTTTCCTTAGGGTTTGTGAGTATTTTATTTATGGCTATACAAAAAAAGTATTTTCAACTGGTACTTTACTTTGTATTTGTTGCTGGTTATTTCTCATTGGTTTGTGTTGTTTATCCTGATGGCTATGATAGAAATATGCTTTTTTATTTCGAGAATGAATGGGCACCTTTGGCAGTAATCATAGCAGCACCATTTGTATGGCATATTTTCAACTACCTCCACCAGGTTCGGGTATTAGCAGCAGTTTTTTTGGTAATTTTTGCAATACGATTATTTTTTATTTTTGATGCCTATCTTTTTTTCAATAATCGTTTTCATAATCTAAAAAACCTAAATGAAAGTTTGTACAAGAGCAAAATCCATAAAGCTATTATTTATGTTGATGAAGCCGAAGCAAAAAAATATTTTGTGATGGATTGGGGATTGCCCATCGAGAGCCTTTTACTTTCTGCATTAGATGCAAAAAAACCAAATATTACTTTTAAAACAACTCCCCCAGATTTTATTGTTCGGCAACCTAAAGATTCTTTCTATTCCTGTTTTCAAATAATGCCTAATAGTTTTTTAAATCAAAAGTATATCCAAATAGATAGCCTTCAAGCTTACCAACCTATTCCCAATATAAAAACATTTAACTTAAAAGCGAATCAGTAATAATTAAAAGATGAATAAAACAATATTTACCTATTCAAACTTTAAACCCACAAAATCAAAATGACAAATCCGTTTTTGTTATTGAAATACTATTTTTAACAAAAAAGTTTTTAAATAAAAGTTTTTTTTATTAATATTGCTAAATCAAAAGTTTAAAAAACATTGGAGAAAAGCCGAAAATCCATTAAAGAGTAGGCATCATTTTTAAATTTCTATGAACATGAAATTACATTATTTATCTAAAATTAAGAATGCAATGCTCGGCTTTGCATTGTTGGTTGCAGGTAATTCTGTTTATGCCCAGACTACCTTGAACACAACGGTGGGAAGTACGGGATACACCGGGACAAACTCTTCCGGGACGGGCTATGGAATTACTTTTGCCATTCAAAACACGACTAGCAGTCCGATATTATTGACGGATGTTGGCGATTGGACACAGTCTTCTGACAATGGGAATCTATATTCTTTGTATTATAGTACTTCTCCTCTTTCCGGCTCTCCACCTAGTTCCTTCCCTGCTGCAGGATGGACTTTGGTAGATACCAATACCGTGAATAATATTAGCGCTACATCTTTAAGTGTGAATACCGTGATGGATAATATGACTTTTTTGATTCCGGGAAATACCACTTATCACTTCTCTTTAGTAACATCGGGTACCAGACGTTATAGTGGCACTGGAGTAGGTACTTGTACTCCTGATTCTTTTGAGTCAGCCGGTATTAAATTATTAGTTGGAGATTATATGATAGGAGGACAATATGTAGGCTGGAGTGCTACTAATAATCCTAGATTCTTTACAGGTTCTATTACATTTGTTCCTGCCTCCCCATGTACTGCTCCACCAACTGCCGGGGCTGCTAATGCCTCTAATCATACCCCTTGTATAGGTCAGGGTTTTGGATTAAGTCTTACAGGTGCTTCCTTTGGAACCGGCATGACTTATCAATGGCAGAGTGCAACATCAGCAAGTGGCCCATGGACTAATATCAACGGGGCTACAAGTTCTTCTTATGCTGTTCCGGCTGCTGTTAGCGGTACTACTTATTACAGAAACAGTTTAACTTGTTCTGGTCAAACTTCATATTCAAGTTATGACTCAGTGGTAGTGGCAAATGGCTTTCCGGGAGGTACTTATACTATCAATCCGGCATTGCCTGCCAGCAGTACCAACTTTCAGACTATGGGAGCTGCTGTAAGTGCCATTTCTTGTGGCATTACGGGTCCGATCGTATTTAATATGGCTACTGGCAATACATTCAACGAACAAATTACCTTACCTTCCTCTATTGGAGCCACAGCAACCAACACCGTTACTTTTAATGGTAATGGAGATACTGTTAAATTTACTGGCACAGCCTCTCAACCTTGGACAATAGGTTTAGATGGTGCCGATTATTTTACTTTTAATAATTTAGTGGTACAAGGAGAGGGTAACTATGCTTTGGCTATGCACCTTTGGAATAATGCTGATCATAATAATTTCAATGGTTGTACCTTTATAGCACCTGAAAACGGAACTAATTCTTTCCAGATTCCTTTTTCTGTGAGTGGTTCTGCTACTTCAGGTACTACTTCAGGCAACTCCGGATCTTATAATACTGTTGATAGTTGTACTATGATTAGTGGCTACTACAATACAGTATTTGTAGGAGCTTCGGGGAATAACAGTGAAGGTAACCAATTGTTAAATAGTACGCTTAGAGATTTCTATTTTTATGGTTCTTATAATACTTATCAAACCGGTCTTTTAGTAAAAAACAATAACCTTTCCCGCCCTAATAGAACGACATTAAGTTCATTTTATGGTGTGTACTTCAGCACCGGAGTAGATAGCAGTACTATCGAAAAAAACAGAATCCAAAACCAGTTTGGTGGAAATTCAAGTTATTCAGGTACTTCTTATAATATCTATGTGAGTTCTACTGCTACAGGTGTAGGTACTGAAAATAAAATTATCAATAATGTTATCGGCAATGTCAATGGTAATAGTTCGGTATATGGTATTTATATGCCAAGTGCTATTCATACACAAGTGTATTATAATACGGTATCCATAGACAATGCAGCGGCTACTACCGGAACGGTATATGGTATTTATAGTACAGGTACTTCAGGAGGTATTGACATTAAGAATAATAATATTTCCATCACCCAAGGTGGTAGTGGTACCAAATATTGTTTATATTTTTCTTCCTCTGCCAATGGTAAGAGCTCTAACAATAATAACCTCTATATGGGTTCTACCTCAGGAACTAATAATATAGGATATTTAAGTGGAGCACAAGCTACGATGGCCGCCTGGCAAGCAGCCGGTGGTGGGGTTTTCGACCAAAATAGTGTAAGTGTAGATCCATTGTTTGTATCAGCAGCTGCCGGTAACTTCACACCCGGTAATGCAGGCATGAATAATTTGGGTACACCGATAGCCGGTATTACTACCGACTTTACAGGAGCTACAAGAAGTGCTACTACTCCCGACATGGGAGCTTATGAGTTTACGGTAGCCGCTTGTACCGGTACTGTAGATGCAGGAACTGCAAATGCTCCTACCAGTGTTTGTGCCAATATTTCTTTTAACCTTGTGTCCACAGGTACTAGTTTACCTGCTTTAAACTTAACCGGAAACTGGCAATCTGCTCCATCCCCGACAGGGCCATGGACTAATATTACAGGTGCTACACAAGCTAGCTATACCGTAGGAGCAGGTATTTCAGCCCCTACAAGTTATAGATATTGGATGACTTGTTCTACTAATAGCAGTACCGATACCTCTAACGTTGTTTCTTTAACTATCAATCCTGCTAACCAATGTTATTGTACACCACCACCACCAAGTAATAGTGGTCTATATTGGTTAGAAAGTGTGACTACTACAGGAGGAACTACTAATATCTCCAATTTACTTACAGGAGCTTCAGCTACCGGTTATGCTAATTATACGACAACCGATACTGTAAGTGGTGTAGCAGGTTCCGGATTTAACTTTGAAGTAAAATCTCAAAATGGATCCTCTCCGGGAATTAAAATTTGGATTGATTGGGATCAGAGTGGAAGCTTTGATGCCGGAGAAGAGGTATATAGCTCTTCAGCAGGTACTTCAAGTGCATTAAATACTTATTCCGGAACTATCAATATTCCTACAACCGCAGCAATCGGTAGTACAAGAATGCGTGTGCGTAACTATTCCAGCCCTACACCATGTGGTCAATTAACTTATGGTGAGGCAGAGGACTATACTGTTACTGTAATAGCTCCAGTACCATGTGCTGGAACTGTGGATGCAGGAACAGCGAGTGGACCTACAGGAGTATGTGCTACAATTGCCTTTACTTTGGTAGATTCCGGAGCTACTGCTTATGCAACCGGTATTTCTTATAACTGGCAGTCTTCTCCTGCAGGAGCCAATACTTGGACTAATATTGCTGGTGCAACAAACTCAACTTATGTGGTTACGGGTGGTATTAGTACTGCAACAGATTATAGATATTTTATCAACTGCTCCAATAGTGGAAGTTCTGATTCTTCTAATGTAATTGCTATTACTCTGAATCCGGCCAACCAATGTTATTGTACACCTATCTACACTACTAACTGTGCCGTAGGTGATGACATTTCAAATGTTACCTTAACAGGTGTTACTACCAATATCAATAACAGCACTGGATGTAGCCCTAATGGTTATGGAGATTATACTGCAACCGTTGCTCCAGCAGATTTGAACCCTGGTGATAGTTTTGACTTGAAAGTAAGCACGTCTTATGGTTCTCCTACTAGTGAAGATGCAACTGCTTGGATAGACTATAACCAAAACGGTGCATTTGATACTAATGAAGTAATCTTTAATACAGGAACATCCGGTTTAGCTTCTGGTGGTACTACCCAAACTTTCTTAGTGCCTGCAACACAAGCGGCAGGATTGTACAGAATGAGAGTACGTGTAATTTGGCTCGGTACCACTCCATTAGACCCTTGTGCACAAGCAACTTATGGTGAAACAGAAGACTATATGGTTCAAATAGGGCCTCCATGTCCGTTGACTACACCTACTTTAGGTGCCGATACCACAATTTGTGCCAATGACCCTATTACTTTGGATGCCGGTACACAACCTGCCGGAGCGACTTATGCTTGGAGCAATGGTGCCAGTACACAAACGATAAGCGTAAATACTGCCGGAACCTATTCCGTAGCCGTATCTGATGCAGGTGGCATTTGCACTAAATATGACACCATAACCATTGCTGTAAACCCAGCTCCAGTTGTTGACTTAGGTGCCGATACCACCCTTTGTAATGGCGGTCCATATATTGCCAATGCCGGAGGAACTGCCAATTTCACTTACTTATGGACTCCTGGTGGTGAAACAACTAATACCAAGACTATTTCAACTAGTGGTACTTATAGTGTTGCGGTAACCAACTCTTTGGGTTGTACAACCTCAGATACGATTAATGTGACAATAGGTGAATTGCCATCAGTTACCGGTATTACCACAACAGGTGCTTCTCCTACCTTTAATTTTGAGCCTAACAATCCTCTAAATGTAACCAGTTACTTATGGGATTTTGGAGATGGAGATACTTCTACCTTACAGAATGCGAGTCATACTTATACACCTCAAGGGTCTGCACAGGTATATACCGTTTGTTTGACTGTTTCTAATGAATGTGGTGAGCAACAAGTTTGTACTAATGTTACTGTAGATGGAACAAGTATCAAGGATTTGAATTTAAGTTCAGACATCTTAAAATTGTATCCTAACCCAACTGCTCAAACAGTTACTATCGATAACCACAGTGGATATCAAATGAAGAACATCGTTATCACTAATGTATTAGGACAACAAGTAATGAAAATTGCTGTTAAGTCCAACAAACAAGTGATCAATGTTTCTGAATTGGTTTCCGGTTTATATCAAGTAACTATCGAGTTTGAAGAAGGTACAGTGAATAGAAAATTGGAAGTGATAAAATAATTTCATCTTCATTTCTAACAAAAAAGGCTACTTCGATTGAAGTAGCCTTTTTTGTTAAAAGACATGACAAAAAATATTATTCAAACAATACCCCATTTTTTGTACCTTCACATTGGTTTTACCTTTTTCAATCATAAAATAGAAAAATATTCAGAAATAAGAATTTGTATTTCAAAGTAAAAAGTACAAACAATTCGAGCAATATTGAGCATTTTCAAACCTCGAAAAATTTGACTTTTCATTTAAAGATTAATATCTTTTATTGAAATTTGGTATTACTCAACTTTGCAAGTCCTTCAATCATATCATTTTTAATAAAAAACAATAATCATGGAAGATAAATTTAATGAAGCAACCCCTTTAAGACCTGAAGGTGACCGTTTGTTAAATGCCAATTTAGTAGAAATGGATTTGAATAAATTCATGGAACAAATCAGGAGTGAAATTACATGGAAAGCCGGGGGACACAACTCAATTACCATACTTAAAACTGAACATTTAAGAATTGTTTTAATAGGACTAAAGACACAATCAGAATTAAAAACCCATACCGCACCCGGACAAATTAGTGTTCAGGTATTGGAAGGTAAGATTAAGTTTACAGCAGATTCACAAAGTGTTACATTAACAAAAGGGCAAATGATTTCTTTAAAACCAAGAATACCCCATAGTGTTTTGGCAGAAGAAGAAAGTTTTTTCTTATTGACCTTAGCCGTAGGATAAATAAATTTCTTATAAAACAGCTTGAAAAGTTAGGGTCTTTAATATTCAATATTTTATACTCATTTCAAACGTGAGATTTTAGAAACTTCAAACCAAAAATTTTCAAATATAAAAAACCTAAATGCATTGGACTATGTTGATTTTTTGGATAAAGAGCATTGCTGTCTTTTCCAAGGAAGAGGCTACCTTCAATTAAGATATGTTTTAAGGCTAACAATAATAGCTGGAATAATCAATTGCGTTTTTATTCCACAATGAAAATAAAATTGATTTTATTTTTTAAACATAAATAAATAATTTTGTCCTCCTAAATTACCGGATTCGGGACGTAGCGCAGCCCGGTAGCGCACTTGCATGGGGTGCAAGGGGTCGCTGGTTCGAATCCAGTCGTCCCGACAATAAACGAAAAGAGAGACTGCATAAGCAATCTCTCTTTTCAATTAATAAAGAAGATATTATCCTAAATTCCCACACATTTCAACAGGAACCACCCAAGCATCAAATTGCTCGGCAGTCACATGCTCGAAATCTAAACCTTGAAGGGTATATTCTAAAGCTGCTTGCTTTAGGGTGATACCACGCTTGTGGGCATCTTGGGCAATTCCGGCAGCATTGTAATAACCTATTTTAGTGTTTAGAGCGGTAACCAACATCAAAGAATTATTTACATGAGCATCAATATTTTTTTGAATAGGTTCAATACCAATGGCACACTTATCGTTGAAGCTTACACATCCTTCTCCTATCAATCTAGCAGAGTGTAAGAAGTTGTATATCATCATAGGTTTAAACACATTTAATTCAAAATGCCCTGTTGCTCCCCCAACATTTATGGCAACATCATTACCTAAAACTTGGGCAGCAATCATAGTAAGAGCTTCTGATTGGGTTGGATTAACCTTACCAGGCATGATAGAAGATCCGGGTTCATTATCAGGAATATGAATTTCACCTATACCTGCACGGGGACCGGAGCTTAGTAAACGTACATCATTTGCAATTTTCATCAAGCTGACAGCAACCGTTTTTAATGCTCCATGAGCTTCTACGATAGCATCATGTGCGGCTAAAGCTTCAAATTTATTTTCAGCGGTTACGAATGGAAGCCCTGTTAATTCGGCAATCTTTTGAGCCACCAAAACATCATACCCTTTTGGAGTATTCAATCCGGTACCAACGGCAGTGCCTCCTAATGCCAATTCAGCAATATGATGGAAGCTATTTTTTACTGCTCTTATTCCATGAGTCAACTGGGCAGCATAACCGGAAATTTCCTGTCCTAAGGTCAAAGGTGTAGCATCCATTAAATGTGTACGACCGATTTTAACAACATGCATATAATCTTTAGCCTTTTGAGCTAAGGTGTCTCTTAATTTTTCCAATCCTGGAATGGTCGTTTCTACCAAAATTTTATAGGCTGCAATATGCATTGCAGTTGGGAAAGTATCGTTAGAGGACTGAGATTTGTTAACATCATCATTAGGGCTTAAAAACTTAACTTTATCCATCAAACTTCCGCCATTCAATACATGACCACGGTAGGCAATCACTTCATTACAGTTCATATTAGATTGAGTGCCGGAACCGGTTTGCCACACCACTAAAGGAAATTGGTCATCTAATTTTCTGTCAAGAATCTCGTCACAAACTTGGGCTATCAAGTTTTTTTTCTCATCAGACAATACACCTAATTCATTATTTGCCAAGGCTGCTGCTTTTTTCAAATAAGCAAATGCCGCAATAATTTCTATAGGCATTTTATTGGTATCTTGGGCAATTTTAAAGTTATCAACTGAACGTTGTGTTTGGGCACCATAATAGGCATCTACAGGGACATGAACTTCCCCCATAGTGTCTTTTTCAATACGAAATTCCATGAGTATTTTATTTTGAAATGAAAAAAAATTGTAGCCCCGCCAAGAATCGAACTTGGATCTAAAGTTTAGGAAACTTCTATTCTATCCATTGAACTACAGGGCCATTTTAAAACCTATAAATTTTAAAAATTTCCGCAAAGGTACTTTAATTTTTTCATCTAAATTTTATAGAATTCATTAATTCTTCAATATCCTTTCGCAAAAATATTTCCGCAGGAAGGGTAGAGTCTGCATTGGGTTCGCAATTGAAATATAGAGAGCCTCTGATAAAATGTTTTTGCTTATCGGTTACATAAAATTGATACCTACTTGCTGTATTGCCACCAACTGTATAAAACATTCCATTTAACCCATTAGGGGTAACTATTTCGGTTGCTTCAATAAAATCGGCTTTCTTTTTATGAGCATCTGTAAGCTTGTAACTCTCATTTACCAAGTCCATAAGGTTTCTGTTTTCTGTTATGGTCTTATAGCTTAAATAGATCGTAGCGTTTAAAGAGGGTATTGCTACATTAACCCAATAAGGTTGTTGTTCTTCCGTTACAAGTTTTTCATCTTGAGTAATAAATCCATAAGATGGATATTGAAAAGAATAGGGAAAACCTAAAGAGTCAAATGTTTTCAAGTTTCCTTTTTCAGGTATATCTATTTTAAAATAAGCTCTAGGCTTGGGCATGGGCTGATCCGGCTTACAAGAAGCCAAAAACGTCAAGCCTATCAACAATACACCTAAATATTTGAATATATCCTTACTGTTCATTCTTTACTTTATTTAATGCTTTTTGTTTTTCTGAATTTTTATTTTTTATCAGTTCTCTTTCTTCTCGTTCCGACTGCTTGGTGGCCTCATCCAAATCTGATTTTTTCTTTTTGGGAATTGCTGCTCCAATTCCATTATTTTCAATTTCAGGTATTGTTATAGATTCCATAGGAGCAACCGCCTCTTCTACCTCTTTAACTTCCAAATGGTCTAACCGGCGATATTTATCCTTAAATTTAGTGGCAGAATCAATTGTTGCCTGATAGACTCCACTCATCATCTCAGGGTGTTGAAAATACCATTCCAAAGCTGATTTAAACTCCTTTGGGCTCAACTCATATTTTTTCAAAACTTTTGAATAATAATAGGCCAATGAATCTTGGTTTTTTTTATTTAAATCCCCTTTTGCAACTACCCAAAAATTATATGATTCTGCTGTTTGAAGGTCCAAGAGTAAAGCTTCCATTTTCTCGGGAGCTAAAGGAGCCTTATTGTTTTGGCAAGCAGAAAAACTCAAAAAAACACACAAAATATATCCACAAAACAGTAACTTTCCCCTACCTAATTTCATTATACTTTGCTGCATTTTGAATATCCATTGCACTTAACTGGCTAGCATATTTTCTTCTTTTTTGTTCCGGAGCCGATTTTACCAAATTAATCAACTCTTGACTTTTAGCACTAAAAAAGAAAGCCAACAAAACACTTGAAGGGTTTTCTTTATTTAATTTTTCAATATTTTCAAGACCATCCAAAATAGCATCCAAAGCTTCTTGTGGTTTTTCTACCATTTGATCTAAGCCATACCTATGATACACATAAAAGTAGGGTCTAAAAGAACCAAATCTTGGGTTTAGGATTTGATCTACCAAATAAAATCTATTTTTTGTGTTTGGATCACTAGACTTCCATCCATTAATTCCTTTTTCGTCAGGTGCATTAATGACAATATTTTGAGCATTTCTAAAGTAGGGTGTTCCCTCCCCTTGACCAAAAGAATCATAATTGAGTCCTAAAATAATATTGGCATAATAAGCAAAAATAGCAGGTAAATTTGCCACCATAGCATCACTTCCTTTTACTCTTTGCTGGTCAAATTCTACAGTCTGGCCTTGCTCGTATTTGAAGGATACTTCTCTATCCATAAAATTTACCAAGCTGGTATTGTAAGAAGAATTAAAAACAGGACGACTGGCACTAATGGTTAATGTACCGGAAAACATATTACCGGTATTACCGGTTAAGTTGAGCAAGAAACTACAATCTATCTTTTCAATAGACTTGTAAACATCTTCTGTCCATTTGGTATTATTCACCAATTGATTTAAAGAGGCTTCTAGGGTTTCAAACAATTTAGGGTCAATACCTTGTATCCGTTCTGCTTTCACAGTAACCTTTGCATTCAACTCCTGGGCATTCATCCCGGTTGCAAAAACCAAAAACAAAAATAATAAAATACTTAGCTTTTTCATTTTAATAATATATATTCTAAAACAGACAATGCCACATCTTCTTTAGACTGCAAAGGAACATCAAAAATTTCATTTTTACTTAATATACTCACTTTATTAGTATCCTTTCCAAAGCCTGCTTGTTTGTCATTTAAAGAATTGAGGACTATAAAATCTGCATTTTTATTTACTAATTTTTTCTTTGCATTTTCCAATTCATTTTGGGTCTCCAATGCAAAGCCTACTACAATTTGATTTTTTTTCTGTGCTCCCATACTTGCTAAAATATCAGGATTTTTCACTAATTCAACCTGCATATTCTCTTGACCTTCTTGTTTTTTAATTTTTTGCAACGCTTGCTGTGCCGGCCTAAAATCGGCAACAGCTGCCGTCATAATAGCGATATCCACATCCTGAAAAACAGATTGACATTTTTCATACATCTCCAATGCACTTTCGACACGATAAAGATTGATGTTTTTATGCTCTACTGATAATGGGCTAGGCCCTAGAATCAAGTCCACCAAAACACCATTCTCTGCCAATGCCTTGGCAAAAGCAATACCCATTTTTCCGGTAGAATAATTACCAATAAAACGCACCGGGTCTAATTTTTCGTATGTTGGACCGGCAGTAATCAAAGCCCGTTTTATTTTATTTGAAAACTGATATTTTGTTTCAAAAAACTGCTCTACAAATGTTACTATATTTTCAGGTTCCGCCATTCTGCCAACACCTATCAATCCACTAGCCAACTCCCCATGCTCCGGAGCAATAATTGTATTACCATAAGATTTAATGGTGGTTAAATTGTTTTGAGTAGAAGGATGCAACCACATATCCGCATCCATGGCAGGAGCCACTAATACCAGACAAGTAGCCGATAAATAAACAGCCTGAACGATATTGTCACAAAGTCCATGAGCCATTTTGGCAAGTGTATTAGCACTGCATGGAGCCACTAAAAGAACATCTGCCCAACTACCCAATTCCACATGGTTATTCCATTGGTTATGATTGCTCACATCAGCATATACTTCATGCTTAGAAACCGTAGCTAAAGACAGAAAACTGACAAAGTCGGCAGCCGAAGGAGTAGCAATAACCCGAACTTGGGCACCAGCCTTAATAAACTGGCGTACCAGGTCGGGTGTTTTATAAGCTGCTATACTGGCACTCACCGCCAATAATATTTTTTTTCCTTTTAGACTCATTATTACAATAATTGTCTTGATTTTAATTCTAAATAGTTATTTATCACGTCCACTGTTAATCGCTTAGGAGTGGTCAGCATCGCAATGATTCCATATCGTCTCAGCTCCTTTACCATCAATTTTCTTTCATAAGCAAAACGTTCTGCTATTGTTTTAGTATAAATACTTTCAATATTGGATGCCGGTTGATTAACTATTTCTTCAACGGCAGTGTTTTCAAAGAAAGCAATACATAATATATATTTGTTAGCTAAATTTTTCAGATATGGTAACTGTCTTTCTAATGCTGCCAAAGATTCAAAATTAGTAAAAAGCATTAAAAAGGAGCGTTGGTTTATTTTATTTTTAACTTGAATAAATAATTTTTCAAAATCAGAATCCCAAAAATCTGTTTTTTGGTTATAAAGAGTTTCCAATATTTTATACATTTGCTTTGGCCCCTGATCGGCTGCAATAATATCGGACACTGAGGATGAAAAACTTAACAAACCTGCTTTGTCATGTTTATACAATGCTATATTTAAAAAAACTAATGCCGCCTTTATAGCATGATCCATTAAGGTCATGCCCTCAAAAGGCATTTTCATGCTACGGCCTTTATCTATCAAACAATATATTTGCTGAGAACGAATATCGGTATAGGTATTAACCATTAGTTCTCCGGTTCTGGCAGTGGCATTCCAATTTATGGTACGGATATCATCACCGGCAACATAGTATTTTATTTGTTCAAATTCTAAACTATGCCCCAAGCGTCTAATCTTCCTCGAACCCAAAACATTATTTTGGTCTGCTGTAGCTATCAATTGATAACTCTTGATTAATTGAGTGGTAGGATATACTTTTACCTTAGTTTCTTGTTGAATCTTCAACCTTCTTTTTAAAAGCTTCAAAGGGCTAATCACAAAAATATTAATCTTACCAAAATTTAATTCCCCTCTATTTTTGGGTATCAATTCGTAGCAAAAATCCTTTTTTTCATTTTGCTTTAGACTTAATTTCAAAATAAAATCTCTGTATTGAAATACTACCGGAACCTCATCGATAATTTCTAAATGAACTTTAAAGGGAAAATTATTTTTTAAATATAGATGTACAGGATTACTTTCTCCGAGGTGCCAGCGTTCTGCTGTGGTTCTTTCTGCTGATATACCTTTATTACCAATAAACAAAGCAAAAAAATCAACAATAGTTAGAAACCCAAAGCTTATTAATAGTATTGGAACTATTATCCAAAGAATAGGAATAAAGAAGGAAACAATGCTGATAACAGCTATTACTCCTAATGACAGAAACCATCTTCTACTAATAAAAAATCCGGACATTAATATTTTAAATACCTAAAAACAATAAGCAATAAAATTAGGTGATAATTTTGACATTATTTAAAAATAGTGTTCAAAACTTTTCAAACAGCCATTGTATTTAACTATTTATTCTTTTTGATAAAAGCATTAACCGGATGTTTCTGACCAGAAAAAGCCACCATATCCACAATAATACTTCCAACTAAAATTTTACTTTTTACTCTTATTGGAATCCTGTTATCATCATCGCTAACATAAACCTCCATATCTTCACCTCCTTTAAATACTGTCCCTTTTACCAACAAGGGCTTCAACTTAATAGTATTAAATGTACCGTAATTTGTGGTAATTCTTTGCTTTCCTAAATATCGAATATATAAATGATACACTTGTTCCTCCAAAAACATATCATATTCCAGGATGCTTCCTATTTGCATTTTAGAATAATCCAAATTACGGGCATAATAAACCGAAGACAACACATCTTGTGTGCAATCAGGAATTGAGAAAGTTTTAAAATTGGCAAATGCTTTATTTTTTTGAGAGACCAACCTTACATATTCTAATTTCCTCTTCCCATTTTCATTAATATTTCTAACAAATTTCATGGTTTGTAAGGTAGCAGTATCTATAAAGGATTCATACACATCATCCACTTTATAAATCCATTCATAAGATTTTAAGGTACTACCTCTTCCTAAAACATGGTAAACCGGCACTCCACTCAAAGTAGAAAGTTTTGTAGAAAAGCTTACCTTACCGGCAGGAATCCAGATTTTATCCAAATTATAATACACAATAAAATCAACATTTTCACCAGGATTAATCACCCTATTTTCAATATCACAAAATCCTTTTTGTGCAAAAGAAGTTTTTGAAAACACCATCAATAAAACCAAATATTTTAACTTCCCCAATAACATAATCTTTGGTATCAATATTTTTTCTTTTCCCATTAAATCCCCTGACCTCCAAGGGCATTGTATTTAGTTCTGGCTTCTTGCACAAAACTACTTCCGGGAAAATTTAGAATAATTTTTTCATATTCGGCTTTGGCTTTTGTTTTATCTTTAAACTGATGCTCGTAAATATCAGCTAATTGCATTGTGGCATCATCTGCCAACACATCATCTCCATACTTTTCTTGAATATTTGTCAAGTAGTTAACTGCCTTTGAATAATCTTGCATTTTCATAGCAATCTTTGCTCTTTGCATTAAAATATCATCCTGCAATTCATCTTCAGGAAAGGCATTGGCAAGACTATCCAAGAGCCCATCTGCTATTTGATATTTATGTTGAAATAATAACAAATCTGCTTTAGAAAATCCTTTCAACACTTCAAAATTCTTATCCTCAGGAGTGTTTTCTGTAATAAAAACAGAAAGATACAAGGCATCATTAGCAATAAATTGTGTGGTAGCTGCTTTCAACACAGAAAGCTGCCCTTGGGCAAATTCAAAATCACCTCTATAATAGGCTAATTTTGCATTTCTAAAACGTGCCTCCTCTCCTAGCCTATCTTCTTTAAATGCTTTATCTACTTGACTATAGAGTAATGCTGCCTGCCATACATTACCTAACAATACTTGATAATCTCCCATGCTTAATTTAGCATATCCTGCAATTTGGGGATTTAAATAGGGACTACTAATCAACAGAGCAAGTGTGTCATAGGCTGCTTGAGGCTGATCGGCATATCGGGCCAAAACATCAGCATAATCTACTACTTGTGCAGCATCATTATTTTTAGGATAATCCTTAAAGTAATTTTTATATTCTTGAAGCAATTGTGTTACTTGACTTGGTATCACAGGAAAGACCTTACCGATTTTATCTTTCTGTATCCTTAGGTACAGCTGCATTGCTGCAGGACGAACGGGATTGTCAATAGGCCGCTTTAAGATTAGGGTTAAGGCTTGCAAAGCAGTTTCTGTTTCCTGATTTTGAAAATGCTCCACAGCTAAATTGTACAATAATCTACCGCCCTGATTTTGCATCTCATCCAACTTTTCTATCTCTTTTATTTGATCGGTCTTGTTTCCATTTTTCGATTGTAACCAGGTAAACAATTCCCTAAAAGTATAATTTGTAGGCTCTTGTTTGAGTTTTTTATTCAAGACTTTCTCTGCTGTTTTCAAATACTTGGCATTTTGATCTAAAATCAATTCCAATGATTGTTTGGTGTTTTCCAAAGCATAAGGCTGCACTTGTAATAAATCAATCAAAATTTCAAAAGCTTTTTCGGTGTCTCCCTGTTGATGATAAAGTAAAGCTGCCTCATAGGCAAAGGCATAAGGATTGCCCAATTTTTTTTGAAATGCTTCGTATGCTTTCAATTCAAATTCAGGTTTATTGTAAAAACGCAATGCAGCAGTAAAGCCTGTCAATTGTCCTTCATAGCCATTAATAAGTTCTATGGCTTCCTCAAGTGTTTTATTGGCTTGTTTTTTATCTCCCTTCAACTCCTGGACATGGGCTTTATCTACTAAAATAGAAAGATCTTCCTTTTTTATTTTCATCATATAATCTGTCAAAGCAATGGCAGTATCATAAGATTTTAATTCTAAAAGGGTTTTCAAATAATTATTATAATAATTTTTATCAAAGGAAGCATTATTGTATAAGCTTTGCCAAATGGGCAATGCCTTTCTAAAATCCTTTTGGCTCATAAGTAGCAAGGCCTCTTTTTCTGCTTTTTGCATGTCTTGAGCCTGCAATTGTGTAGCAAAAATTAAAGCTAGAAAAAAGAATAACACTAAAGAAAATCTATTTCTCATCATTTGCTAAGGTAAGAAATAGTTTGATAATATTATGAAAAATAAAAAATAAGCCGTTGAATAAATAGCAGCCTTATTGCCTCCAACGGATAGTATAGCCAAAATAATAATTAAAGCCAAAACTGGTGGGCTTTTCTCCGGGGCCGTAACCTGCAATATTATTGGGTGCTGCTTGTCCAGCAAAAGCATTGGCAGAAAGATTAAACTTCATTCGCAACTGCCAACCGGTATAAAATCCCGGGAGCAACTCAAATCGTAAGCCCATGGTAGCTTCACCCCAATGAGTGAAAAAATTTTTTTCTGAAGTTTGAGCAGTGGTTACCCCTCCAAAAGGATTAGGAATAGTGTATTCGGCAGCACCTCTTTTTCCAATAGCCATCCCATATCTTAAGCCCAAAGTAACCATATCTCTATCGTCATTGTAAAGCGGATCAAAAAATGATTTCTCTATTCCTAATCGGACAAATCCATTTTTTGACTGATATTTCAAGTTATCATAATTAATTTTACCTCCTCCGTATCCTGCTTCTAGCACTAGGAAAGCATCTTTCCAAAGGTTGTAATCACTATTTATTTCGAAAGTATAATTATTAGGATTAATGACTGTTCTTAGGGGATTAAAAACGTCCACCATTACCCTTAACTGTCTTTCAAAGGAAGGTTTATGTTTTTTTGAAACTTTGATGGAACTATCTGCATTAGAATGTAGCCCTACACTATCGTTGGGCAAAGAATCTTTTTTTGAAAATCTATTAGACTTATTATTGGTAAAACTATCTACTTCTTGACAATAACCTATATGGATATTTACAAAAAGTAATGCTAAGAGTGCACAAAAAATATAATAGCTTTTTTTCAAAAAAAATAATTTTTTAGTCGGTAAAATAAACGGAAATATTCCTTTTCTGACTGGTACTTACTTCGGCATTGGTTACCTCAAAAGAATCTAACAAAACCCTTTTTCCACCTCCATAAATTTGTTTGATATCATAAAAATAAGTGTAGCCGCAATCATTTGAAATAAAATGCTCCTTATGTTCGTATCTAATATTCAGGGTATCAAAAATTGCAATATCCTGATTGGGTTGCAAAATATATTGCATAAAATTGGTATCCGGATTTAGAAACACTGCCATTGCTGTACTGGCTCTATCTCCTATAAAACTATATATAGTATCTTTTACTTTTGTTTGAAAAACAGGAAAATACAATGCCGTATCTCTAAAGGCTACTGTGGTGTCCGGACGGTTTAATGAATCCACCGCCACCATGGTATCTATCACCCTGAAACCCACAATTAATGGCACATTGGTAGGCGTGTAACACTCTTGAACCTCTTTATTACAAGAAGTGAACAACCCCAAAAAAATGATGATGGCTACAACTCTATACATTATTTATAATTTCTTGATGGCTGTTTCTATCTCTTCAATCAAGGCATCCAAATATTGTTTCAATGCTTGATGATCACTATTTTCACTTAAATTTTTCACCAATAATGCCTCTTTAAGATTTTTATTTTCTTCTGTCAATAGGTCTATGGTTGAAGTTAATGAAGCTACTTTATTTTGCAAAGCAGCTTCATTAAGCTTTAGTGCTTTATATTGCTTTAGAAGCAAATCCAATTTATCTTGTAATTCATAAAGCAACATAAAAAACCTTTTAAGACATTCTTATTTGAGCACCTACTTCCTTTTCAAAAGCCTTCATCAAAACCTGCATCATTTCATCCACATCCTTATCGGTAAGGGTACGGTCGGAGAGCTGAAACTTAAAACTTATTGCCATAGACTTTTTGTCTTTACCCAATTTCTCACTTTCAAAAACATCAAAAAGCTCAAACCCTTGAAATGCAGGCCATTTATTGCTTTTAGCGATACTGGCTACTTGCTCGTAACTAATATTCTTATCTAATACCAAAGCCAAATCTCTATTCATTTCTGGATATTTTGGTAATTCGGAATACTTCACTTTTACATTATCTCCGGCTTCTGCCCATTTTTTAAAATCCACTTCGATATAATAGACATCTTGTTTAATTTCGAATTGTTTTAACCGGGAATTATCTATTTTTATGGCTTTTGCCAAAGTATCTTTGCCTCTAGTCCATTCTAAACCATTTTCTAAAACTTGTTCTCTGGTTTTTGAAATACCTGAAATTGCTAATAGTTGCTCTACAATAGACTTTGCACTATAAATATTATGTGCCTGTGCTTTGGTCATCCATTGTTGCTGATGCAAATTCCCGGTGAGCCAGATGCCCAATTTTGCTTCTTGGTGGTATTGCCCTACCCCATTTTGAGCATAAATATTCCCTATTTCAAACAACATCAAATCATTTTGTTTTCTGTTGATATTATATGCCAATACCTCTAAGCCACTTTCCATCAGTTCCGGACGCATCACATCCAATTCACTGGACAAACTGTTCAACATGTGAATCATATCGTTACGACCAGGAAAAAGCTTACTGTTGGTAATTGAATTGGTAACAATTTCATTCATCCCAAAATGGCATAAATGATTTGCCAATTTTTCTTTCCATCTACGCTCTTTAGGCTCTGGTCTATTATTGATAGACATGCTGATTTGGCTGCTGAACTGTATATTATCTAATCCATCAATACGTAATACTTCTTCTGCCAGGTCTGCTGTTTGAAAAACATCCGCTTTGTTGGTAGGTACTTTTACCGAAAAATCTAGCTCTGACTGGTTCAATATTTCAAATCCTAAATTTTTTAAGATATTGATGATAGTTTCATTGCTGTATTCCTTACCACATAATTGTTTGATTTGGTCAAAAGTTGAAGTAATCAATCTTTGTTCCAATGGGTTAGGATAATTATCTATAATATTGGACGCCAATTGCCCACCTGCAATTTCCAAAATCAAATCTACAGCACGTGCCAAAGCCTTTGGAACTAGGTTAATATCTACTCCCTTTTCAAAATGAGTAGCAGCATCAGTTCTTAATCCATGATGGAGCGAAGAGCGTCTGATGGTTTTAGGGTCAAAGTAGGCACTTTCTAAAAATACAGATTTAGAGCTTTCAGAGATTCCGGAGCCTAAGCCTCCATAAACACCAGCCATACACATTCCTCCTTTAGCATCACAAATCATCAAATCGGAAGCTTGTAGTTTTATTTCTTTTGCATCCAAAGTGGTGAAGGAGCTTCCTTCCTCCAACTTTTTCACTATCACCTCCTGCTGTCCTATTTTATCATAATCGAAGGCATGAAGGGGTTGTCCATATTCATGTAAAACGAAATTGGTAATATCCACAATATTATTAATAGGACGCAAGCCAATAGCTTTTAATCTCAATTGTAACCATTCCGGAGACGCTGCCACGGTAATGCCCTCAATCACTTGCCCCATATATCGTGGACAGGCATCTGTAGCCTCTACTTTCACATTTATTGGTAATGATAAATCAATATCATGTTGTTTTATTTCAGGTAATACCACCGTCCAAGCTTTTTGGTGATGATGGTTCATATATGCACATACATCCCTTGCCACACCAATATGGCTCATAGCATCAGTACGATTGGGTGTCAATCCAATAGAAATGGTAAAGTCAGCAGAGGCAATATTAAAATATTGTGCTGCCAAAGTTCCAACAGGAGCATCTTCCGGTAAAGCCATAATGCCCTCATGCCCTTTTCCTAAACCGATTTCATCCTCAGCACAAATCATTCCTTCACTTACTTCGCCTCTTATTTTTGCTTTTTTAATAGAAAAAGAATCTCCTTCTGAAGGGTGAACCGTTGTACCAACAGGAGCCACTACCACTTTCTGACCAGCAGCAACATTAGGAGCTCCACAAACAATAGGCACTACAATTCCATTTCCCAAATCTACAGTGGTAAGGCTTAATTTATCTGCATTTGGATGTGGCAATCTGGTCAAAACATGCCCGATTACCAAGCCTTCTAAACTCCCCTTTACTACTTCTGCTTTTTGAATTGCTTCTACCTCTAAACCAATACCGGTAAGAATATTGCTTAACTCATCAATTTGAACAGGTTCCGGCAGATACTCCATCAGCCATTTATATGAAATTTCCATTGAATATTTTTATACGAAATAATAATTTATAAAAAACCTTCAAAGGTAAAATATTTTTATGGAATGGTCGGTTAATATCCTTTGTTTTTTGAAATTAAAAAGACTGATACTTTTATGTACCAGTCTTTTTAATAATTTACTATTAGATAAGCCCTATTCTTGATCCAGTTCAAGACTTTGTGCCACCAATTCGGCGATATCCAAAACCTGAACATCATTTTCTTTTTCTTTGTTTTTAACACCATCAGATAGCATAGTCATACAGAAAGGGCAATTAGAGGCAATGATTTTTGCACCGGTATCTACTGCTTCTTCAGTACGTTTATCATTAATTCTTTGATTACCTTTTTCTTCTTCTTTAAACATTTGGGCACCACCGGCTCCACAACACAAGCCATTGGAACCATGAGATTTCATTTCTACCAATTCCACATCCAATGCTTTAAGCACATCTCTTGGGGCTTGATAAATATTATTGGCTCTGCCCAAATAGCAACTATCATGATAAGTAATTTTCTTTCCTTTAAAGGTGCCGCCTTCCTTCATCACAATTTGACCTCTGTCTATTAATTCCTGAATAAAAGTAACGTGGTGGATGATTTCATACTTTCCTCCAAGTACAGGATATTCATTTTTAAAGATATTGAAACAATGTGGACAGGTGGTTACAATTTTTTTAATGTTATAACTGTTCAACACCTGAATATTATTATAAGCCATCATTTGAAAGAGGAATTCATTACCGGCTCTTCTTGCTGGGTCACCGGTACACATTTCTTCGTTTCCAAGGATGGCAAAAGAAGCTCCTACTTTATTCAGAATTTGCACAAAAGCTTTAGTTATCTTTTGAGAACGTTGGTCAAAACTCCCAGAGCATCCAACCCAGAATAAAACATCCGGTTCTTTTCCTTCGGCCATAAATTCGGCCATAGTCTTCACTTTCATTATATTTCTATTTTTTTGATCGTGTTTAATTTTATATATTTATTCCATTTCCTTTGCCCACTTATCTCTATCATCAGCACTCATTTTCCACGGTGCAAAGTTAGTTTCAATATTGTTAGACATCATCATCCATTCTTGAGGCACATTACTTTCTTCCATATAAAGATTTCTCTTTAATTCATAAATAATATTTAATGGACTGATGCTTACAGGACAGGCTTCTACACAGGCATTGCAGCTGGTGCAAGCCCAAAGCTCTTCTTGACTGACATAATCATGCAATAAGGATTTACCATCATCTACAAATTCTTTGTTGGCATCTATATTTTTACCTACTTCTTCTAAACGGTCACGGGTGTCCATCATTATCTTACGAGGAGACAATAGTTTCCCGGTCATATTTGCCGGACAAACATCGGTACATCGTCCACATTCTGTACAAGCATAAGCATCCATCAAGCTTTTCCAGCTTAAATCCATAACATCTCTGGCTCCAAATCTGGGAGGATTATTATCAACAGGAACTTCAGTTGGTGCCTGGCTCGGATCCATCATGTATAACACCTCTTTTTGAATATCTTCCATATTTCTCATCTTTCCGGCAGGCTCTAAAGAGGCATAATAAGCATTAGGGAAGGCCAAAATGATATGTAAATGTTTTGAATAAGGCAAATAGTTTAAGAAGGCAAAGATACCTACAATATGCAACCACCACGCCGTACGCTCAATACCTATTAATGTCGGCTCACTTAATCCATTAAATACAGGTGCTATAAATTGAGAAATCAAAAAAGCTCCTGTTTGTGGGTAATGATGAGACGATAATTGTTGCAAATTATAATCAGCAGCATTCATGATTAACAGTAAAGACATTAAAACAATTTCTGTAACCAAAATAAGGTTGGCATCTGTCTTAGGCCATCCGGAGCTGAGCTCACCGGTAGTCAATCTTTTTACTTTGGTAATATTTCTACGGATTAAGAAAACGGCACAGGCTACTAAAACAGTAAATGCTAAAAACTCAAACATCCCCAACAACACAGGATACAAGCCTCCTAGGAAAGGAGAAAACATTCTATGTGTTCCAAAAATGCCATCCAAAATAATTTCTAACATTTCGACATTAATGATTAAAAAACCAGCATACACAAAGAAGTGCAAAACGGCAGGTGTCATCCGTTTAAACATTTTTTTCTGTCCCAAAGCCAGTAAAAGCACATTTCGCCAACGTAAGGACTTGTCGCCCTCAAAGGATTCCGGTTTGCCAAGAAAAATATTTCTACGTATGGCAGAAACTTTTTTATAGAAAATAAATGATGCTGCCGCTAAAATTATTACAAATAGGATTTGTTGAATTATATACATCATATCTTTGGCTTTATAGTAAAGTGAAAATTAAGGTTTTTCAATAATAATAACCTTTTGCGAAATTACTATTCATTTAACAAAAAAAAGACTTATTGTCATTAAAAAGTCAAAATTTTTTTTTAATAATTTGATTATTTTTTGAAAAATTCTCTATTACCTTTGTAATTAAATAAACTATTCTTAGTGAGTATCAGCACAAAAAAAGTCTCATTAGCAGGGTTAATCATAGCCTTAGGCATTGTTTACGGAGACATAGGAACTTCGCCTCTTTACGCCATGAAAGCGGTAATTCGAGGTAGAGCAATAGACGAATTATTAATTATCGGATCGGTATCATTAGTAATTTGGACACTAACGCTACAAACCACAATAAAGTATGTGTGGCTGACACTTAAAGCTGACAACAATGGAGAAGGAGGCATCTTCTCTTTATACGCTTTGGTTCGGCGGCATTCGAAAAAGATTGTTTTTGTAGGAATGATAGGTGGAGCAGCCTTATTGGCAGATGGATTGATTACGCCTGCCATCACAGTAACTTCTGCCATCGAAGGCTTAGGGCTTCCTCAAAGCAATACTATAGAAATAGTACTCATTATTCTTACTGCCGTGTTTATCATGCAACAATTTGGCACCAGTAAGATAGGGAAACTATTTGGACCGGTAATGCTGATTTGGTTTCTGTTTATGGCAACAATGGGCATTCTCCATCTGACCGATGATTTGAGCATTTTAAAATCATTGAACCCTTATTATGGCATTAAATTGCTAATACAAGAGCCTAAAGGTTTTTGGATTTTAGGGGCTGTTTTTCTATGTACCACCGGAGCAGAGGCTTTATATTCTGACCTCGGGCATTGCGGTAGAGGCAATATACATACTTCTTGGATTTTTGTAAAAGCCTGTTTGATTTTGAATTATATGGGTCAGGGTGCTTGGCTTTTACAGCACTATAATGGTAAGGTCGTTAGCGAAGAATTAAATCCATTTTTTCAAATCATTCCACATGAAATTAGGTTTATAGGCATTATTATTGCCACTTTTGCAGCAATAATCGCCTCACAGGCCTTAATTTCCGGAGCATTCTCTTTAGTAAGTGAGGCTATCAAATTAAACCTATGGCCTAAGTTAAAGGTAAGATACCCAAGTACAGAACGTGGACAGCTGTATATCCCATCTATCAACTGGTTTCTTTTTATTGGTTGTGTTTTGATTGTATTATTCTTTAAAAATTCTGAACACATGGAAGGGGCTTATGGTCTTTCGATTACCATTACTATGTTGATGACCTCTTCGCTATTTGCATATTATATGTACACCCGTCGCTTTCCTAAAGTATGGATAGTGCTGTATTTAATAGTTTATTTAACTATCGAAACTTCATTCTTAATAGCTAATCTGGATAAATTTGAACATGGTGGAAATGTAACAATAATGATAGCAAGTTTCTTGTTCCTCATAATGTATATTTGGTATATGGCAAGAAAAATTAAGAATAGGTATGTTGAATTTGTGCCCTTTACCGAATTTATTCCTACGATTCAAGATTTATCCAATGATAAATCTATTCCAAAATATGCCACTCATTTAGTGTATTTAACCAGTGCAGACCATACCAAAGAGATAGAACATAAAATCATCTATTCAATCCTATACAAAAAACCTAAACGGGCCGATATATATTGGTTTGTGCATGTGCATGTTTTAGATGACCCTTATACCATGGAATATACTGTAAAAACTATTGTTCCTAATGAAATTATCCGAATTGAATTTAGACTTGGATTTAAAGTAGAACACCGTATCCAGTTGATGTTTAAGAAGGTGGTTGAAGATTTAGTTGCCAGCAAAGAAGTAAACGTTTTGAGCAGGTATGAGTCTTTAAGTAAGAAAAAAGTGAAGGGTGATTTCAGGTTTATAGTAATGGAAAAATTTCTTTCTAAAGAAAACGAACTACCTGTTTTTGATAGATTTATCATGAGAGGCTATTTCCTGCTGAAGCAAATCAGCTTGTCAGAGGAGACCGGTTTTGGCTTAGACCCTTCCGATGTAACCGTAGAGAAATTTCCTTTAATTTTAAGTTCTACGACAAATATTAATTTAAAACGTGTAGAATAGTTAATTTTGCAAAGTGAGCGTATTTTTTTCAACTAATAATTTGCCCAATTTTAAAAACCCGGTATTAACTATCGGGTCTTTTGATGGTGTGCACGAAGGGCATAAAGTTATCCTTAGAAAACTTGTAAATGAGGCCAAAGCTGCCCAAGGAGAGAGCATAGTGATAACCTTTGAACCCCATCCTAGAAAGATTTTAACACCCGACAGCCCAATTGGGCTCATCAGTTCTTTAGATGATAAAATCATTAAAATTCAAAATGAAGGTATCGACCATATAGTAGTAGTCCCTTTTTCTAGAGACTTCTCAATGATGGAAGCTGATGATTATATTAATAAGTTTCTTTACGAAAATTTCCATCCCCACACTGTCATTATAGGTTACGACCACCGTTTTGGTCATAACCGGTCAGGAGACATTCAAACACTCAAAGAATTATTACCCAAATCTATAAACGTGATTGAAATTGAAGAGCAATTGATACACGATGCTAATGTTAGCTCTACCAAAATCAGGAAGGCCATATTAAATGGTGAAATGGATTTGGCAGAGGAGATGCTGGGGAGTGCTTTTAGTTTAGAGGCCACGGTAGTTCATGGCAATAAAATTGGACGAACAATAGGCTATCCTACCGCAAACTTAAAAATAGCTTATCCCGATATTTTAATACCAAAAATCGGAATCTATGCAGTGTTAGTAATTATTGGAGCAGAGACATTTAAAGGGATGATGAGCATTGGAAAAAGACCAACAGTAACCGATGACGGTGAGCTTACCTTAGAAGTAAACATCCTAGATTTTAACAAGGATATTTACGGGTTAAATATCAGAATAGCTTTTATTCAATATCTAAGAGGTGAAGAAAAGCTGGCTGGTCTTGATGCTCTAAAAGCAAAGATTGCAGAAGATGAAATAATGGTAAGAAAAATATTAGCTTAAATTCTTTTTTATTTTATATCCAATTTTAAATTCCTTTTTAGTTCTAATAACAAAGGGTTCTTTTGAGCTAATTGTTCAAAAAGTTCAGCCTTTGAAAGATGTGTAGGCCGTTCATCGGGTTTTATGGCATCGGGGTTTAATTCAGCTTGCACCAGTATATTAAAATTCTGGGTTTCATTACGGAAATACTCTCTCAAGCCATCTATATTACCTTCTGCATATATTAATGAAGCATTAGAATTGCAAATAATAGTAGCAATATTACTTGTTCTTACCGCTATCTTATTACCGGAAAGGCTGGTAGCTTGTAGTTCTTTCATAGCTTCGGTACGCAACTTCAACACGTATTGGGCATACAGCATTATAGCCGTTTCTTCATCCAACTCTCTCTTTTCAATAGACTTAGCCTCTTCAAATTGATTTTGGATATTTTTCAAAAAATTTTTCCCACCCAATTTAGGAAGCGAACTGGTGCTCTCATTTCCTGGGACAGGAAAAGGAGCAACTGGAGCAATTTCCTCTTTAGGCTTCACCTCCAAGTTGTGTGCCATTTTTTCCTTTAATGGCTCTTCAAAATTATTAGGTGATTCTTGCACTTGATCAATAGCCGACTCCACCACTTTGGCTTCAGGTTCTTCTTTAGAGCTACTGGTAGCCACAGGCATCGTTATAGCACTTTCCGAATGTCCCGAATCTAACATTTCAGCACTTGATAACTGAACTAAGGTATCAGCTTTTTTTTTTAATGCTTCCAAATTGGAATCATCGGCTATATAAGGCAAATAGCAAAGTTTCAGGAAGGTTACTTCAAGCAACAATCTTCTATTGAGGGTAGTTTTATAATGTATCTCAGCATCATTAATAATGCTTAAAGCAGAACTTAAATAAGAATAAGAAATCATCTGGGCACGCTCAAAGAATTGTTTCTTATGAGAAGCTGCCACATCCAAAATTTTAATCATTTTAAGGTCTTTACATAAAAGCAGATTTCTTAAATGCTGTCCAAAACCGTTTAACACAACGTCACCCTCAAAACCTCTCTGATAAATATCATCCAATAGCAAAAGGGTATCTGCAATATTATTAGTCATTAAAGCATCTAAAAGTGTAAAATAGATGCCGGCATCCAAAATATTAAGATGCTCAATGGCTTTTTCGTAGGTGATATGCCCATCTGTAAAGCTGGAAATTCTATCCAACATAGACAAAGCATCTCTCATACAGCCTTCACTATTTTGTGCAATGATATGTAAGGCAGCGTTATCGGCAGTGATGTTTTCTTTTGAACAAATAGATTCTAAATGGGCAACTGTATCATTGGACTGTATTCTTTTAAAATCAAAAATCTGACAACGAGATAATATAGTAGGCAATATTTTATGTTTCTCTGTAGTTGCCAAAATAAAAATAGCGTAAGAAGGTGGCTCTTCCAAAGTTTTCAAAAAGGCATTAAAGGCACTGGTACTCAGCATGTGTACCTCATCAATGATATACACTTTATACTTTCCCATTTGTGGCATAAAACGCACCTGTTCTGTTAATGCTCTAATATCATCTACCGAGTTATTGGATGCGGCATCCAGCTCAAAAATATTAAAAGAGACATTGTTTTCAAAAGTTTTACACATCTCACAAGTACCACAAGCTTCCATATCAGTTGTGGGATGCTCACAATTAATAGTTTTTGCCAAAATCCTTGCACATGTTGTCTTACCCACACCTCGAGGACCACAAAACAAATAAGCATGAGCCAAATGATTGGTTTTTATGGCATTTTTCAGGGTGGTAGTAATATGAGACTGCCCCACAACGGTATCAAAGGTCTGTGGGCGGTATTTTCTTGCTGCTACTAAATATTGTTCTGACATTTGCTTGCAATTTCAGTCATTTTTTTGAGATTAGCAAAATTGCTTTATTTCTTGTATAAAAAAACAAGGTACTTTTAAAAAAAACACCTTGTTTGTTGGGTTTCAAAAAAACTATTTTTCAATAATTAATTTTTTCTGGGTAACGGAATTATTTGGAGCTATTATACTCAAAATATAAATTCCTGTTGGAATATTATAAAAACTCATTGTGGAATTACCTTTATATGTTCCAAAATTATCTCCTAGTAAATTATTGACACTTATCATTTCATCACCTTTCAACCCATTAATTTGAATAAAATGTTTTGCAGGATTTGGATAAATCTCATAAGCAATACGTGCAGATTGAAAATTGACTTTAACTACTTTAGAATAATTAATTTCCCCGTCAAAACCAACTTGTTTAAGCCTATAATAGTTAATTCCAAAAAAAGGTTTTGTGTCCTTGAAAGCATACAATTGTGTAATCGTTGAATTTCCATCTTTTGCTTTAGTAGCGGAATAGCCAATTTTATTCCAAACAATACCATCAGCACTTCTTTCAATTTCAAAGCCTGCATTACCTTTCTCACAGGCAGTTTCCCAATTTAAACAGACTTGTTCTCCTATATTCTTTGCGTCAAAATAAGACAAAGTAACCGGCAACACTCCGGTACTTCCATTAATAGAAAACTCATTAATACTAAAGGTGCCTGCAGTAGCAGAAGCATTATAGGCATACAACCTGAAACTTATTGGAGCTTGAAGATTTTGAAAAGCAGCAGCACTCAATGAGATGGTATGGGTGGCCGCACTAGAGCCTCCGCCTCCTGTAAAGACTATTGGAGTGGTATTAATATCGCTCGCATATCCATCAATACTCGATCGAAGCACAACAGTAGTTGGCCCTGTATTGGATCGCTGTCCTTTAAATGTGAAATCAACGAAATCAATTTCATATCCTGAATTTGACTGGAGCTCAAATTCAAAATATTTACTTGTATCTAAAGTCGAATTGATGGTCCAACCTGAAAAGTTAAACCGATTACCGGCAGATGCATTGTTTAAAGAACTACTGGCTTCAATTCCTGATGCGGAAACATTTGGATCAGAAACCAATCCGTTTGAATTTGGGTTAATAGCTCCAGGGTTTGATGTTCCTTGAAAATTTATGCTTGAAAGTGCTTGACCCATAGCATGATATTGAATCAGGATTATAAATAATCCCAAAAACAATGGTTTTGAATAAATAATAAATCTCTTTTTCATAATAATATATTTTAATATTAAAAAAACTTAAAACTTATTCTTTTGAAAAGGTACTAAGGCCGTGGATTCAAGTATCCATAAACCAATGCTCCAATGATGATTAAACCAATTACAATAGTTAGTAAGGTGATAGTACGTTTATAGCCTTCATTCAAGACTTTTAACTTATTCATTTCACTTACTTTATTGATAATATTTTCTATTCTATTGAAAGCACTTTCGCCTTTAACCACATAATCAAAAGCTCCATATTTCATAGTGTCAATTGCCACATCGATTTTATCCTGACCGGAAAGCATAATAATTTCAGTTTCAGGATGTTTTTCTTTCATTTCTTTAAGAATTTCTACACCGTTTTTAGCCTTAGAGTTTTGACTGTTTAGATGGTAATCTAAAATAACGATTCTTGGGCTTACAGCCATTTTTGCTAAAGCATCTTCACCATTCTCAAACACTTGGATATTATAAGTAAACCTTTCAGATAAATAATCTTTTAACATCTCATTCTGAATGGGCTCATCATCTACTAAAAACAGGTCTAAATTTTCGGAAATTGCCATAAAAATATTTGTTTGGTGTGAAAATATAACTTCTTATTGAAATTTCAAAATATTATTAGAGTAATTCTTAGGATTTCTACTCAATAAACCTTTATTTATCAAAAGAAAGGTAATCCAAGAGGTTTAGTTCCTGAATAACTGAAGTATTTAACTTCAAAGCATTTTCTTTCTGAACAGGTAAATCCTTAGGGTTAGGATATTTATTGATGCCTACCCAAAGCTTCTTCCCGATTTGATAATCTTCTATTAACAGCTTTGCTTCTTCTTGAATACGTTTTTGAAGTGTTCCATTGTCAAAGGACTGCAAGCAACCGCCTTCCTGCTCTATCTTCTTAAAAACATCCCAAGCTTTTTCCGCTAGATTTTTTGTCAATTCTTCTATAAAATAACTGCCGTTGGCCACATCTGCAATGCTATTTAAATAACTTTCTTCTTTAAATATCAATTGCTGATTCAATGCCATTCTCAAACTAAATGGTTTATTGCCTTTTTCATTTACCTCGTCAAACCTTGAAATACATAATGCATCACAACCTCCTAAAACAGCTGCCATCCCAGAAATAGTACTCCTTAACAAGTTGTTGTAAATATCAAAAGCAGCTTGTTGTAATTTTCCGGAATGTGCTATTATTTTCACATGGACTTCCGCAAGCCCGTACTGTTGCAACAGAAGGGCTATTAGTTGCCTCAATGCCCTCAACTTGGCTATCTCTTCAAAAAAGTAGGTGCCGGAAGCTACTTCTACTTCAATAGCTCTCAATAAATTAATTGAATTTCTCTGACTTAAATTATGTAACTCTTCTTGCAAATGTGAAATAGCCATTGCCAATTGTGTTACAGAATTAGCACCTGAATTGAAATAAAGGCCATTATCAATATCAATTTTTCCAGCGAATGCTAAAACATCCTTTGAATCCAGCAAGGAAGTATCTTTTGTTCTAAAATATGCTGCATAACCATCTCTTCCAAAACTAAAATTATTAGATGAAATATTATTTTGCAAAATATAAGCTTGAAGAGACTCGGTATTAATGGTCAAAGCATCTGAAACCCGGATATAGGTATTGATAAAATTCATTTCAATACCCTTAAACAATACAGACCAATCGGGGTTTGGAATATTTATATTAAAGTAAAGAGCGGTAGTACCGGAATTTAAAACATAAAGTGCCTCTTGATTGGCAACACTTTCATCATCAACATCAATTTTACTAATAATTTCCCAATCAATATGATTAAAAACAGCAGATTGACTTTGTTCATTTCCTACATAAAACGGATCTATCGTAATACCATTTGTATCAAGTCTTTGCAATTGTTCAAATGTAATACCTTTTAAATCTTTTTCTATCCTTTGTTTCCAAGCTTTAGCATCTGCAGCTTCAAAACCCTTCAATAAATCTTCCATTTTTAAATATGAATAATTTTAAAAAGGTCAAAGATAAAAAAAATGAGTGATTTAATACTAAATGTTGCTACTCCAATTCTTAAAAAAATGAATTAATACCAATTGAAATAATGAGAAACCCCAAAGATTAAAAAAGAAAGATTAAAATATCAAGACAAACAGAACAGGAAGAAAAGGCAATGCCAAGTATTAATTTCACGAAAAATTGAAATTTTCATCCTTGGATAGATAATACCCTTGCTAAGATTTGTAATTGGCAATCTAAATCAGAAAAGTTTTAATTGCCCTTCATTATCCACCACTAATGATTTTTCATTTATGGGAATGGCGGCTGCACCATCGGTCGGCACCACGATTTCCATATTGTAAATTTCTTTTAATTTAGGCAATTCATTTGGTGTATTAATACCTAAATAATCCATAAAATGTTTAGAAGTGGCGTAAATTAATGGCTTACCAATGGCTTCTTCGTTTCTACCTGCAATTATTATCAATTCTTTCTCCAATAATTTCTGAATTGAATAATCGGCACTCACTCCTCTGATAAATTCAATTTCTGACTTGGTTACCGGTTGTTTATAGGCAATAATGGAAAGGGTTTCCATTGCAGCATTAGACAATTTCTTAATAAATTTATCACCATTTAATTGTGCTACAGTTTGATAAAAATCCGACTTAGTAAGAAATTGATACCCCCCACCAATTGCTTTAATTTCAAATGGATAGTGTTCTGAAGCATATTTTTCTTGAATAGTTTCTATTCCTTGCAGCAACCGTTCTTCGGCAATGGGCTCTTCAATAATATTAGAAAGATGCTCTTTTATTTCAGCCATAGTAATAGCTTGTTGGCTTGCAAAAATTAAAGCTTCGATATGTAATATCAATTGTTCTAAATTCATAAAATTGAAGATTCTTTTTAAAAATCACTTCGAAAGTAAGGGATAAATTATTAATAGAATGCAAAAGAAATGCACAGATGTGGGAAATTGCACAAAGAATCTAAGGGAAATCAAACTTTTTATAATTTCTGGTTTATATTTTGAAAAGTGAAATAATATTTTTTAAGGAAATAACAATAAGTAAATAGACCCCAAAATATTGTTTAAATCATCGACTCAAGACTTATCTTTGTTGTAAATTTAATAACATTAATAATAGTTTTGAGGCAAAGCTATTCAAAATACACTTATGCGTTTAAAAAGTTTTATTTTATTCTTAATATTTCTTTTGACAATACAACTAAACGGGATTGCTCAATATCCATATTATTCAATATATAATAATGACAACGGTTTACCTAGCAATGAGGTCTATAGTATTATTCAAGACAACAAGGGTTTCATCTGGATAGGTTGTGATGCAGGACTTTTTAAATTTGACGGAATACGTTACATTCCCTATAAATGTACAAGCCAACGGTCAAAGTCAATTACCGGATTAACGCTGTCAAGTTCAGGAAAATTGTATTGCAACAATTTCCAATCTCAGATTTTTTATATTGAAAATGATAGTTCCTCAGGGCATCTAGTACCGGTTATGAAGGAGTTAGAGCATCACTTGTCTAAGCAAACAGTAATCGATATCGGATCAGACACCAAGGGCAATATTTACGTTTCACATGAACTTGGCATTTCCCAATATTCTGAATTTTCAAAAACATGGAAGAATTATACTGTAATACAATTTCAAAAAAAGCATAATAGCTTTAGCAGACTAACTAAAATAGCTAAAGGAAGCTTACAAGATACCGTTTATTTTAATTATTATGATGGTTTGGCAAAGATAGAAAACAACAAGTTTGTACCAGTTAATAATAACGATTTCTTTTGGAACAACCCCGCTTTACGATTTGAATTAACTAAACATCAGAATAGTATTTGGACCTTTGCAAAGGAAACAAGTTCCATTTATTGCTTTACTGATAATATTGGAAAAGAAATTAAAGGATCAGAACTAAACAGAGTACTCCAGGGTAGAAAAATAACAGCAGTTCGGTCATTATCAGATGGATTGCTTTGGATTTGTACCTATAAAGGGATCGTAAATTATGACATCAAAAAAGATAGTGCCACCTTATTATATCCCGATCTTGCATTTTCAGATATCATTTTGGATAAAGCACAAAACTACTGGATGAGTACCTTACAAGAAGGCATTATCCGGATTCCCAACCTTGCAAACAAAGTATGGAGCAACTATAAAGGTATTACACATCTTGACAATGACGGCAAGCACATTTTTTTTGCCACCTTGTATGGATTAATAGGAAAGTTAAACATTAACAAGTCTTCCATTGAAACCTATTATACAGGCTATAAAGCTGATATTCAAAGTTTAAATTTCGATACCACTTCAAAAGCATTATGGTTCAATATCAATGGGCTCATGTATGAATTAAAAAACAAAAAGTTAAGCGTAATAAAAAACAATACTCAAGCTATTAAATCATTTTATCAAAATGACACAATAAGTATTTTAGCCTCTTCACAAGGACTATTCATTAACAACAACAAGATATATTATCAATGGTGCAGAGAATTTGAATATGAACAGTCTAAAAAAACGCTTTGGGTCGCTACCAACAATGGCTTGGCTATATTCAAATACAAAGATAACGAATGGTCCATTCAGAATTTATTCTTTCCTGAAATTCAAATCCTATCAATTGATTTTTCTGAAGATAAAAAAATCCTGTATGCATTAACATTTGATGGCAATATTTATAGTATTTCCACGGAATACAAAATAAATAAAATAGCCAAATTGCCGGATAACATTCAGGCAAGCAAATTAAAAAATCATTTGAACAATATTTACCTAGCGACAAATAAAGGTTTGGTAACAATACCCTTAAATGAAGGAAACACTGCTATTCCAATTGTCAATTTAAATAAAAACTCGGGTTTAGCAAGTGATATTATTACTGATGTCAATATTTTTGGAAATTCTATCTGGCTGGCAAGTAACAAAGGCCTCCAACAATTACCCTTAGAAATAACGGTTAAAAGACCTTTAGCTCATGTTTTTCTTAAAAAAAATATTAATAATTTCAACTTAAAACATAAAGATGCCCTTGTTTTGAATCCCGAAACAAACATTTATTACGGAAACGGACAGTATGAATATGCCTACCGAATAAACCAAAATAAATGGGTAAAATTGCCCTCTACAGTAAACGAAATTACAATTCCCAACCCTCCTTCTGGTGAAGTTAAAATTGAGCTGAAGGTGATAGACGATTTAGGGAGAGATTCTGAAAACATTATTAACATTTCAGGCTATGTGCATCCTCCTTTTTGGCAGGAATGGTGGTTTGTATTAGGTATTATTTTATCCTTTGGCACTATTGCTTTTTTATTTTATAATCACCGTTTAAACAAACAAAAAAAAGATTTGAACCGACAAAATGAATTGAATATAGCAAGGCTAACCGCAATTCGGTCACAAATGAACCCACACTTTATCTTTAATTCTCTCAATGCTATTCAAAATTTAATCCTCCAAAAAAAAACAGTAGAATCCTACGATTATGTAGTTACTTTTTCAGAATTGGTTCGGAATGCCCTCAATTATTCCACGAAAGATTTTATCCCTTTTCAGCAAGAGATTGAATTTTTAAATACCTATTTAAAACTAGAGCAATTGCGTTTCGAAAACGACCTAAAGTATTCAATTCTGTATGATGAAATCGATGATTTAGATGTACCCTCTTTAATGATTCAACCTTTTGTGGAAAACGCTTTACTTCACGGATTGTTGCACAAAAAAGGTTTAAAAGAACTCCATATTCAATTTGTTTTTGCTAACGATTTACTCATCTGTACAGTCGAAGACAATGGTATCGGTCGAGAAAAATCTAATAAAATAAGAACTCGACAAGGTAACAATCATGAGTCTTTTGCCTTGGACGCAATACAAAAAAGAATGGATATTTTTAATGAGCAATTTGATAAAACCTTTGCCGGTTTTAGTTTTGAAGATGCCAACCCCTCCCTTGAAGAACCCGGAACAATAGCAAGAATAAAACTCCCTTTTAAAAGGCATTTTTAAACTCATTTTCGTTGATTCTTAACCAATAAAAAAAGAAAGACCATTGTTTGCTTTTGAGGCTTCTTAAGAAAAAAAATCCATTCCTAAAACCAAACAGGTTATTCCTAAAGTCAAATAAAATAAAAGGACTCCAACATGTAAGTTTGCATTAACGATTAGATTTAATGCCCTATGAAAAAATGATTTGTTGTTTAAAAAATGAAATTAAAGGCACAGCTCTTAATCTAACCTACACCTAAGAAACTTTGGGCTAATAATCATTAGCCCTTTCTTTTTTATATAAACAATCTGGTATATGGATAAAGAATATTTTGGCTTAATATTGCTCCTTCTATTAAACAATAAAAATAGAATCATATTTTGAAAGTACAATACTCATGAAAAAAATCAGAGCTATTATTACTGATGACGAGGCAGCCGCACGTAATGTTTTGGCACAACTTCTGACCTTAGAATGTCCAGAAATTGAAGTGATTGACACTTGTTCCGATGTCCCTAGCACTGTCCTAAGTATAAAAAAACATCAACCGGATGTAGTTTTTCTAGACATCCAAATGCCCGGATATTCCGGCTATGAGATTATAGATTTTCTTGAAAATATAAATTTTGAAATTATATTTGTCACTGCATTTGATCACTATGCCATTAAAGCTTTTGAACTCAACGCCATTGACTATTTGCTAAAACCTGTCAACCGTTTACGGTTAGTACAGGCAGTGGAAAAACTAAGTAATAAATTACACGAAAAGAAAACTTTAGAACAGTATCGTTTGCTCAAACAATCCTTTACTAATCAAACCTTTGAGCATATAGTGATTTCTGAAATTGGGAAACAATCCATAATTCAATTAGACCACATTATTGCTATTGAAGCTAATGGTGCTTATAGCTTTATTCATTTAATAGACTCTAAGCCCTTAACTGTAACAAAGAACATTAAGCAATTTGAAACCATTTTACCCAGCAATAATAATTTTTTTAGATCGCATAAATCATGGATAATAAACGTTTCACATATTCGGAATTATAAAAAAACTTTTTTAGAAATAATGCTCAGTAACGACCTTATGGCTAAACTTTCAAAATACCGAAAAGAGGAGTTTGAAAGTTTGCTCAAAAAATAAAAATGTATTTTTTCCTTTAAGAAATGTACTTCAATTGTGCAACATCCTTATTTTTTATCATTCTGTCAAAATAACAAAATCAGCTAAGATTTTATTGTTATCTTTCTCAAACTTACTAGCTGGGAAACAGGAGATAGTCTGAACTTTTTTATTTGTTTTTCTGATAACTCTCTCAGCTGTACCCAGATATTCATCACTATGAAAACGTCCATTCACCTGAAAAACTCTATACTTTTTTGAAGCTTTTAAGATGCAACTTGCCATGCTGGCATCCCAAAGATTTTGAGATTGAAAAATATGCATATTTGGAATAGAATGTCCTCCCATAATTTCTTCAAAATTTTTATAATATTTCCCTGTAAGTGTGTCTATTGGAAAAGGAGGAAGATAAGCTCTTAAAGTTTGTTTGGGTAAAGTTTTGAGTACTGAAAGACCATTTCGGGTTACCATATTCACATATCTAGCCGGTGCATTGGCACAAATAACAGGCATCTTATTAGCCTTTGCATAGTTTACCATAGGCTCATAATCTTTATAGTTACCCCAAGCACGAGCTTCTTTCTTAAAGTTTTTTTCACTAATATATCCTGCCAAATACTCATCCATTATACCTTGTACATCAGTCTCAAACATTTCCATCGACAATGCTAATGGTTTTTTATAGGATTGTTTACTCAAAGCCACCAATAAATCTTTTTCTAACAAATGACCAATACTGTCATTATGCTCTTCTCCCCAAATAATAATATCTGTTTTATCCAAATGATTGACAAAAGCATTCCAATCCAATATTAAACCAGATGCAGAATGATAGATTTTATAATGGTTTTTGGGTGTTTGTGCCACTAATGTAGCACTCAAAGCCACAAATAAGACTAATTGAAATAAAAACTTCATGAATTTTTGATTTTTCTAAAAACAACAAATTTAATACCTTTGAACCATAAGATGATAAATTTTTTACCTGAAAATTTTGAAGACTTCCCTGATGTATCAAAAAGCAATGACTTCGGGCTATTGGCAGTAGGAGGAAATTTATTTCCCGAAACCCTATTAAAAGCCTATTCCAAAGGAATTTTCCCTTGGTATAATGAAGGAGAACCCATTTGTTGGTATGCCCCCAAAGAACGATGTGTCGTTTTTCCTAATAAAGTAAAAGTAAGCAAAAGCATGCAACAGGTTTTGAAAAACGGTAAATTTACGGTTACTAAAAACAAAGCTTTTGAACAAGTAATTCAAAATTGTGCATCTGTTTATCGAAATAGCCAGCAAGGAACTTGGATTGTGGAGGAAATGCAGCAAGCATACATCCGACTTCACCAATTAGGATTTGCCAGCTCGATAGAAGTATGGCTGGAAGGGCAATTAGTTGGTGGGCTTTATGGGATAGAACAAAAGAGAATTTTCTGTGGAGAAAGTATGTTTAGTAAAGTATCCAATGCTTCAAAAGTTGCTTTTATCCATTTATGTCGGGACTACAATTACGAATTAATTGATTGTCAAATAGAAAATCCTCACCTAATCAGCTTGGGAGCAGAAATGATTTCTAGAGCTCATTTTAGTAAGTATTTATAAATGTAAACATAAACTTTTAAACCTAAATCGATACCCCTAAAAAACTTTTTTAATCCAAATAAATACAAGTCTAAATATGCTAATCCATAAAGCATTAGTATATTTGCAAATTATTTTAATGGAAACTTAATAATGGCAGAAGAACGTTCACTCAATTTTATAGAAGAAATAATTGAAAAAAGCCTAGAAGAAGGCACTCATAATGGAAGAGTTCACACCCGTTTTCCTCCGGAACCTAATGGATATTTACATATAGGTCATGCCAAGTCTATTTGTTTAAACTTTGGTCTGGCAAAAAAATATAATGGAAAATGCAACCTTAGGTTTGACGACACCAATCCGGTTACAGAAGAAACAGAATATGTAGAGAGTATTATGAATGATGTGCGTTGGTTAGGTTTCGAATGGGATTCCCTTCATTACACTTCTGATTACTTTGACCAACTGCACGACTTTGCAGTAACCTTGATAAAAAACAACTTGGCATTTGTGGACGACTCCACAGCCGAAGAAATAGCAGCCGAAAAAGGAAACATCGACAGGCCGGGCACCAACAGCAAATACAGAGAAAGAACTGTTGAAGAAAACCTTAAATTATTTGAAGAAATGCGTCAGGGTAAATATGCTGATGGCGAAAAAGTATTGCGTGCCAAAATTGACATGGCACATCCAAATATGCTATTAAGAGACCCAATAATTTACAGAATCAAACATGCCCATCATCACCGTACTGGTGATAAATGGTGTATTTACCCTATGTATGATTTTGCTCATGGTCAAAGTGATAGTATCGAAAAAATAACACACTCCATTTGTACTTTAGAGTTTATCCATCACCGTCCATTGTATGATTGGTTGATTCAAAAATTGGAAATTTTCCCATCACATCAATACGAATTTGCCAGGTTAAACCTCAACTATACTGTGATGAGCAAAAGAAAATTGCTCCAACTGGTAAACGAAAAAATAGTCAAAGGCTGGGACGATCCCCGCATGCCTACGATTAGCGGTATGCGTAGAAGAGGATATACCCCTGAAAGCATCCGTAAATTTGCAGAGGTTATCGGTGTGGCAAAAAGAGAAAATCTTATCGATATCGGACTTTTGGAATTTTGTGTAAGAGAGCATTTGAACAAAGTAGCTCAACGTAGGATGGCTGTATTAAATCCGTTAAAACTCACTATTACTAACTATCCTGAAGGACAAACTGAAATATTATCAGCAGAAAACAATCCTGAAGACGAGAACGGAGGGCACAGACCTCTTAGTTTCAGTAACACTTTATGGATAGAACAAGAGGATTTTATGGAAAATCCACCGGCAAAGTTTTTCAGATTAGGGAAAGGACTAAAGGTAAGGTTAAAACATGCTTACATCATCGAATGTGAAGATTTCAAGAAGGATGACCAAGGCAATGTGATAGAAATTTTTTGTAAATATTTCCCGGAAAGTAAAAGTGGCAGCGACACCAGCGGCATCAAGGTAAAAGGCACTATGCATTGGCTAGATGCAAAAACTGCCATGGAAGCAGAAATAAGATTGTATGACCGCTTATTCAAAGTGGAGAATCCGGCGGTGGAAGAAGGAGATTTTAAAGATTATATTAACCCGGACTCCTTAAGTGTGATTTCAAATGCTTACATTGAACCTGCATTGGTAGAAGCCAAAGAAGTGGACAGATTTCAGTTTTTAAGAATAGGCTATTTTGCTTTGGATAAAGACAGCACTCAAAACCATCTGGTTTTCAATAAAACGGTAGGTTTGAAAGACAGCTGGGCAAAGGAACAAAAGAAAGGTTAGGCTATGCATTGGATCATTCTGATAATTGCCGGTTTTTGTGAAATAGGATTTGCCACTTGTTTGGGATATGCTCAAAAGGCAAAAGGAATGTCAGCAATCTGGGGCTATACAGGCTTTATCGTCTTTTTAACCATCAGCATGCTCTTATTAATGAAAGCCACCCAAGCCATTCCTTTAGGCACCGCCTATGCAGTGTGGACAGGAATAGGGGCAGTGGGTACAGTTTTGATGGGAATTTTCTTCTTCAAAGAACCGGTAACTTTTTGGAAAATGTTTTTTACGATAACCCTCATTGGCTCTATTGTAGGACTGAAAGCTATTTCAAATTAAAATAATAATTTTGGCGTAACAACGCTCATAAAAAAACAAAATATGTATCGTACACATACTTGCGGAGCATTAAGATTAGAACATGCCGGCACAACAGTTACCCTAAGTGGATGGGTACAGACCGTTAGAAAACTCGGAGGAATTACCTTTGTAGATTTAAGAGACCGATATGGCATTACTCAATTAAACTTTAACGAAACCCTTACCCATAGCCTTTTTAATGAGAACGGCCTAGGTAGGGAATATGTAATTCAAGTAAGTGGAACAGTAATTGAACGCAGCAATAAAAACAATAAAATACCAACCGGTGCCATTGAAATAGCAGTTGAAGATTTTAAAATTTTAAACAAATCCGCAGTACCTCCATTTACCATTGAAGAAGAAACCGATGGTGGCGAAGAGCTAAGGATGAAGTATCGCTACTTAGATTTAAGACGCAGTCCCTTAAAGCGAAACTTAGAATTACGATATCAGGTGGGGCGTGCTGCCAGAAACTATTTACACGAACAAGGGTTTTTGGATATCGAAACCCCCTTCCTTATCCGCTCTACTCCAGAAGGAGCCAGAGACTTTATTGTTCCTTCAAGGATGAATGAAGGTCAATTTTATGCCTTACCCCAAAGCCCGCAAACCTTTAAGCAGTTATTGATGGTGAGTGGTTACGACCGCTATTATCAAATCGTAAAATGCTTTAGAGATGAGGATTTAAGGGCAGACCGCCAACCTGAGTTTACACAAATTGATTGCGAAATGAGCTTTGTTGACCAAGAAGACATTTTGCAAACTTTTGAAGGTATGCTCAAGCATATTTTAAAAGATGCTAAAGGCGTTGATATCACTACCGCAGTCCCAAGAATGACCTATGAAGAAGCCATGTGGTCTTATGGAAACGATAAGCCCGATATTCGTTTCGATATGAAAATAAATAATCTCAAAGTAAAAAACAAAATATATTGTTCCGCTTTAGAGGGGGTTGATTTTAAAGTTACCAATGAAGCAGAAAGCATCTTAGCCATTAGCGTGCCTAATGGTGCCGATTATACCAGAAAACAAACAGATGAAATTACGGAATGGGTAAAGCGTCCTCAAATAGGAATGACCGGAATGTTATTTATCAAATGTAATGCAGATGGTAGTTATAAAAGTAGTGTAGATAAATTTTTTGATGAAGAAAGATTAAAACAAATAGCCGAGGTGTGCCATGCTCAATCTGGTGACATTATTTTAATACTTGCGGGAAACGAAGATAAAACAAGGGCTGCGATGGCTAATTTAAGATTGGAAATGGCAGAGCGTTTAGGCTTTAGAAAGCCTGAAGAGTTTGCACCATTATGGGTAATCGACTTTCCATTATTTGAATGGAATGAAGATGACCAAAGATATTATGCCAAACACCACCCTTTCACTGCTCCAAAACCAGAACAGGCAACACTTTTAAGCCAACCAGACAGATTAGGAGAAATTTATGCCAATGCTTACGATATCGTCTTGAATGGCACTGAAATCGGTGGCGGTTCTATCCGTATTTTCCAAAAAGAAATGCAAAAAGAAATGTTTAAGGCTTTAGGGCTATCTGAGGAAGAAGCTCAAGAACAATTTGGATTTTTATTGGGAGCCTTTGAATACGGAGCACCACCACACGGCGGTTTGGCTTTTGGTTTTGACAGACTGTGTGCTTTATTAGGAGGCGATGAAAGTATTAGAGACTATATTGCTTTTCCTAAAAACAACTCAGGACGAGATGTGATGCTGGATGCTCCGGCTACTTTAGACCAATCACAACTAGACACATCTCTATGGGGAAAATATAAATAATAATTCCCTAAACAATTTTTACAAATAGCTACTGAATCCATATGTTAATAGTTGGGATAATCGGTAGCTATTTGTTTTTTTTAACTATATTTGATACCTCAATAATCACAAAAAGAATAAAAACCCTACTCTAGTTACTATTATTCTTTTAAAAATAAAATTATGAACGAATTTTTATTACACTTAGCCAATGAGTTTGAATTACCTTTAAGAAATCAAATCTTGGTTTTCTCTTTAGTATTACTTATAATTCTATTATCCCCCATTTTACTAAAAAGGTTAAATATTCCTGGAATAATAGGTTTAATCTTAGCAGGAGTAGTTATTGGCCCTTTTGGATTGAATATTTTAGAAAAAAATTCAGCGGTAAACTTATTCTCCACCATTGGCTTACTCTATATCATGTTTATTGCAGGTCTGGAATTAGACTTAAACGAATTTAAGGCCAATAAAAACAAGAGTCTATTATTTGGACTTTTCACTTTTGCCATCCCTTTGGGTTTTGGATTTATAATTTGTTATTATGTATTAAGCAAGGGCGACCCCAGTTTTAATTTTGATGCAAGCCTATTAACAGCAAGTATGTTTGCCACCCACACCTTAGTTGCCTATCCAATAGTAAGCAAAATGGGGGTTGCCAAGAATCAGGCAGTTGCTATTACGGTCGGTGGTACCATTCTAACGGACACTGCTGTATTAATCATTTTAGCCGTATTAATTGGTAAGACCAGAGGAGAAATTACGCTTGACTTCTGGTTAAGATTAGGAATTTCATTAATTATTTTTTCTGCAATTATGTTTTTTGTAATTCCAAAACTTGCCAAATGGTTTTTCAGGAAATTAGAAAACGAAAAGCATTCCCATTATATTTTTGTTTTGTTTATCGTCTTTTTAGCAGCCTTCTTAGCAGAACTTGCAGGCGTAGAACCCATCATCGGAGCTTTTGTGGCAGGACTGGCATTAAACAAATTAATACCTCACTCCTCTGCCCTAATGAATAGGATAGAGTTTATAGGCAATTCGCTGTTTATTCCTTTCTTTTTGATTAGTGTAGGGATGATTGTGAATGTAAATGTAATTATGAGCGGACCTATGGCATTGATTATTGCTGGTGCTCTTACAATAGTTGCTATCACAGGAAAATGGTTAGCGGCATTTCTTACCCAAAAAGTTTTCAAATATTCAGGTGCTCAAAGGCAGGTCATCTTCGGACTTAGCAGTGCACACGCCGCCGCCACTTTAGCAGTAATTTTGGTGGGTCACGAAGCCGGAATTATAGATGACAATATATTAAATGGTACCATTATTCTAATATTGATTACCTGTATAGTTGCTTCTTTTGCTACAGAAAAGGCTGCAAAAAAACTAGTGATTACCGCTGACGAAGATATCATAGACAGCATTAAAGAAGATGTAAATAGAGAAAGTATTTTAGTCTCTATCGGCAAGACCAATAATTTGGAAAAAATGATAGAATTTGCCTCTTTCGTGAAAAACAAAAAATCTACCAGCCCCATATCCTTATTAACAGTAGTAACCAACGACGAAGAGGCAGAAGCCAATGTTTTAAGAACTCGTAAAAAATTAGAAGAGTTTAAAGCTCATGCCTCAGGCTCCGAAACTGAACTAAACGTTATTGCTACCATTGACCAAAGCACTTCAAGTGGTATCGGTAGAATAACAAAGGAAGTAATGGCTGATATTATTATCCTTGACTGGCCTAAAGAAGCAGGTTTTTTAGATAAAATGATGGGCAAAAAGATTGACAAAATCCTTTACAAAACGGATAAAACTACTTTCATCATTCAAATCCAAAAACCACTAGCTGTTCATAAAAGAATTGTAATTGCAGCTCCCCCTTTAACTCAACACGAAGAGGGCTTTGCTTTATGGATGACAAAAATGGCATTATTAGCTAAAGAACTAAGCATCACTATATTGATTTATTGTGATACCGACACAAAAACAGCAATTCAAGAACTATCAGAGAGAAAGAAATTAAATGCTCCAATGAGTTTTTACAATTTCACAGACTGGAACGACTTCCTTATTATCTCAAAAGATATAAAAGAAGAGGATTTGATGGTTTTAGTAACCTCAAGAAAACAAACTATTTCATATATCAGAGAACTGGATAATTTACCGGCTCGATTAGATAAATATTTTAGCTCCAAAAGTAAAATTATTATTTATCCGCAACAAGAGGTAAGTGCCAATGATGCCATGGTAGATCAGTATAACGACTTTAATGCAGAATCTTTAAATGTAGGATTAGAAATGGTGCAAAAATTAGGAAGAGGGATTACCTCTATCTTTAAGAAAAAAGAGGAAGATAAGACTAAAGAGGAATAACATTTTCAAATAATAAAAGCTAAAACGAATCTTTGTTTTAGCTTTTATTTTATTAGGCCATTTCTTTTTATGAATCATTACGCTATTTTCTTACGGTAAACACCCTATTATTCTTCTGTTTGTTCTCCCTTATTGTTTTTCCAAAAATTTCTTTATCAAAGGACTATTTGCTTCCCTTAACCTTCTAAACTCCTTATCGCTGTATCCTGCTCTTCTATAAGCTCTTACCACCCAGGGAGCCAATGGGTTTGCCTCTTTCCACAATCCGGACTTTTGATTGCGAGCTTTGGTTTCTAAATTTCTTAATATGGAATCCTTATTATATTTTCGGTATTGCCAAGCATAGCCAGATGCTATCATTAGCTCTGAAACATCATGACGCTCCACAATTATCCTGCCTACATAGCGGCCATATTGGTCAATATCCAAAATCCTGACGCTGATTTCTTTATCTTTTAGTAGCTCTGCCAAATATTGCTTCGATCGTCGAGCATAAGACATCCCCTTCTCTGGTGCGTCAATACCATCAATCCTTATAGCAAACTTACGGTTAGATTTACTCAAAAAAACAAAAGTATCTCCATCATCGACCTTGATACTCTTACCCTTTTGGACACTACCTATTAGAAATGGACTATACTTTTTGCTCACTTTTTCATAGGCAATCTTTTGGGCTGTGCTATAAAAAGGATGAATTATTAAGAGGAATATTAGACAATAAAAGAATTTCATTTTCAAGAAGGCAATTCAATAGACTGGGGGTAACTAAAAATATTTTCAGGGTCAAATATAGCCTTTATTTTTTGTAATTTCTCATAATGAGTACCATAATAAGCCTGTTGCCAATTTGGAAAATTTACATCAGGATAATTTCTGTATTGTGCCGTTATACCCTCTTTTCGGATTATCAACTGTACCTCTTCAAACAATTTTAATAGACTTCCTTCTTGTTCTTTATGATCATAATAAGCCTGTAGTTCACTTAAATAGGGAAGTTTACGGTGCGGATAGCAAGAGCCTTCTTCAAATTCAGGTGTATTAATATTACCACCTAAAGTATTAATTTGAAATATCAACCCTTTAGAATCTGCAACTTTCTCAAAAATCAGAGGGGCTATTCTCTTTAAATCTTCAAATGATTGATACAATCCTGCAGAGGCATTTTTAAAATAAATAGGACCTTTTCTACCATAATATCTTCGCATAGCTTTAGGTAAGTCTGTATCACTTATTGTATGGCTGTCTGCCAATGCTGTTAAAGGTAATAATTTAATTTCTAAAAGTTTTCTGTTGCCAAAAGTTGTTGTTAAAACCGTCAAAGTACTTCCATTCAAAACAAATGCACCAAAGTCTTCTTCTGCCATTTGCTTGCTCACTTCAAACCAAGTTTTTAATATTTCTGAAAAATTTTCCACATTTAGTTTACGAAATTTCATCACATGAGCATAAAAGTTTTTAGGCATCACTTGAGTCCTAAAAGTAAATTTGGTGGCTACTCCAAAATTCCCATTCCCTCCACCTTTCAAAGCCCACATTAAGTCTTTATTTTTTGAAGCATAATGAACTGTTCCTTGAGCATCGATAAATTCTACTTCTATAAGACTATCGCAAGTGAGCCCATACTTCCTACTAAAAAAACCATATCCGCCACCTAGAGTAAGTCCTGCTATTCCCACTGTTCCACAACTTCCGGTAGGAATCAACCTTTGTTTTGAAAATAATTCCTGCTGAATTTCAATTAATAAACAAGCCGGCCCCAGACTTACTGTATTGCCTTCCTCCCATTTAATCGCATTCATCATAGTAAGATTAATCACCATGCCATCATCATTAGAAGAAAAGCCCTCAAAACTATGCCCACCACTCCTTATGGAAACTTTTATTCCTTCTTTACGTGCCAATTGAATAGCGTATTGCACTCCTTTAGTATTTTTACAAAGTGCAATGTATTTGGGTATCTTCTGAACCCTTGCATTAAACCCTTTTCTATATTTCTCAAATGCCGCATCTGCTCTTTTTAATAAGACAACATCCTCTTCTGAAACTACAATATTTTCCTTTTCCGGCAATTTCGTAGATGGCTTTTTAGTCCTTAATGCTTCTTTCGGTATATCATTAGAATTTCCCTTGCAGGCAGATAAAATCGAATAGAAAGGAGCCATCACCATTCCTATACCTACAATTTTCAAAAATTCTCTTTTGCTATATTTTTTCAAAATGTAATAGAAATATATTAACGAACATTATTCTTGTTAGCCCAAGCCCGGTAGGCATTTGCATTTTTTTCTTGCTCTGACAATGTTTTGGCAAACAGATGATAACCCGGCCTAGCAGTATCAGCAACAAAATAAATATAATCATGTTGCTCCGGTTTAAGAACGGCATCTATTGCTGAAGGATTAGGCATACAAATAGGGCCTGGTGGCAAGCCTCTATTGAGATAAGTATTGTAAGGAGAGGTAATGGTCAGGTCTTTATAATACACCCTGGAAATTTTATTTTGAAAACCGCTCTGCATTTTTTTTATAAAAACAATAGTCGGGTCGGCATCCAGCTTCATACCTATACGTAAGCGGTTTAAATACAATGCAGCCACTTTTGCCTGCTCATCAGGTTTAGAAGATTCTAATTGCACTATAGAAGCCAAGGTAGTAACTTCCAAAGGACTCATCTTTGACTTTTCCGCTTCTTTTAGTCGCTCAGGATTCCAAAACTTTTGATATTCCTGATACATCTTTACAACAAACTGTTTACCGGAAGTATTCCAATGGAAATTATAGGTATTGGGTAAATAAAAACTTAATAATTTAGCAGTATCTATACCTTGTGCAAACCCAGCATTGACAATACTTTCCAATATTTGTGCAGAATCAGCCTCCAATATTTTTCCTATCTTCCCGGACAATTCAATCACGCTTGAATAATTACCTATTCTAATGGCTATTTCATCCTGCCTGCCTTCTTGTATCATTAAAATAATTGCTGTATTATTCATACCGGGTTTTAAGGTATATCTTCCGGAATAAAATCGTTTATCCATTCCTTTACTTTTAGCCATTTTTTCAAAGGACTTGCTATCCTTTAAAAGCGGACTGATGGAATCCAGTATTTGAGTAAAACTTGCTCCGGTAGGAATAAATAATTTTGATTCTGACTTTACATTTTCTTTTTCCATACAGGAACTCAAAAGCAAGCCTGAGAAAAAAAGAAGACCAATAATGGCGGTTTTTACCCTTATAAACTTTAGCATAAATTTTTTATTAAAATGAGCTTATATTATCGATTAATTAAAGCATTACAAAAAATACCGGTGGCAACGGCTACATTTAAAGACTCTGCTTTCCCCAGTCTCGGAATCAACAATCGATGGTGTACTAATTTTTTAACTTCATCACTGATACCATTACTTTCATTTCCCATCAAAATAATTCCTGGTTTGAAATTTTCCAAACCATTCAATGGAGTTCCATCCAAAAGAGCCGCATAAATAGGAATTTCAGAATGTTTTTCTAAAAAATCAGGTAGATTTTCATAATGACATTGCACTCTTAAGAGACTTCCCATCGTGGATTGTATCACTTTTGGGTTAAACTGTTCTGCAGTTCCCTTTGAGCAAATAATATCTTGTATTCCAAACCAGTCGGCCGTTCTGATAATGGTACCCAAATTACCGGGATCTTGTATCGTATCCAACATAATAATCCATTTTGCATCATCAAATATTTTTACAGACTGTTGCTTAGGCATATTTACAACTAAAACCACCTGATTAGGGGTCTTAAATCCAGATAGTTTTTCTAAATCTTTCTCAATAATCACTAAACATTTTTCTTTAGGGATATTACCCAAAAGGTGAAGATGGGTAGCATACCATTCTTTTATTGCTATCACACATTCCACATCTGCATCTTCCTCCAGCCATTCCTCCACATTCTTCACACCCTCTACAAGATACTGCTGTAGCTCTTTTCGGAATTTATGTTGATGTAATGACCTAAAATGTTTTATCTGATTATTACTAATAATAGGTAAATCCATAAGGACAAAAATAAGCAAAGGAATTGTTTCATTCTAATATTTTTATTTAAAACAAAAAAAACTAAAAGTTGAAAATGAAAATTTGAACTAGTACTTTTGTATATTAAATATTTTAAGTAAAAGCCAACATGAGTCAGGAGGAGATTATTTCCTATTTTCAGGAAACTTTAGAAAAAGAGCGGGTTTTAATAAATAAAGAGAGTCTTCAAATAGCAGCCTCAGACCATACTGAAGACTTGGTATATTTTCCACAGATGGTAATATTACCCAAAACCACTGAGGAGGTGAGCAAAATATTAAAATTTTGCAACCAACATCAAATCATCATCACTCCAAGAGGTGCCGGAACGGGTCTTGCCGGAGGTTGCTTGCCGGTAAACGGTGGCATTGTAATAGATATGAGATTGATGAACAAAATATTGAATATAGACACCGATAATTTTCAAGTCACAACAGAACCGGGCGTCATCACCGAAACCTTGCAAAATGCAGTGGCAGACCATGGAATGTTTTACCCTGTTGACCCTGCCAGTAGAGGCAGCTGTTTTATTGGTGGAAATGTTGCACAAAATTCCGGCGGAGCAAGGGCGGTGAAATATGGTGTAGTTAAGGATTATGTCCTTAATCTTGAAGTGGTGCTTCCTGATGGCTCCATTATTTGGACGGGGGCTAATACGCTTAAAAACTCAACGGGTTACAACCTCACCCAGCTCATTGTAGGCTCCGAAGGCACATTAGCCATTATCACAAAAATAGTCTTCAGGCTATTGCCACTACCTAGAAAAGATTTACTTATTCTTGTTCCTTTTCATTCTTCTTTAGAAGCATGCGAGTCTGTAAGCAAAATTTTTATGGCAGGCTTTGACCCATCCGCCTTAGAATTTATGGAAACTAATGCCGTAAAAATTGCACAAAAGTTCATAAACGATTATTCAATACAAATTGACGAGGACGTTGAGGCCTTCTTAATGATAGAGGTTAATGGCAACGACGAAGATGTCTTAATGAAAGATATCGAAGCCATAGCAGCTGTTTTAGAAAGCTTCAAAACAGGTGAAATACTTTTTGCAGGCAACCAGAAAGATAAAGAAAAATTCTGGAAATTAAGAAGGGTAATGGGCGAGGCTGCTAAAAACAGTTCTATCTATAAAGAAGAAGACACAGTAGTACCAAGAGCCATGTTGCCACAGCTTTTGGCAAAAGTAAAGACCTTAGGAAAGGAATATGGATTTGACAGTATTTGCTATGGTCATGCCGGAGATGGCAATCTTCATGTAAATATTTTGAAAAACAATATGAGCGATGAAAACTGGAACAATGTATTGCCTAAAGCTATCCGGATTCTTTTTGAGTATGTCAAAACTTTGGGAGGAACTATCAGTGGAGAGCATGGCATTGGTTTGGTACAAAAACAATATATGGATATCGTCTTTTCTCCTGTTGAAATTCAATTGATGCAACAAATAAAAAATATTTTTGATCCCAACAATATATTAAATCCGGGAAAGATATTACCAAATTAGAAAGGGATATTAAAAATGTTCTTACACCAATGAAATTCATTTACCATATAAAATTGCCAAACTCAAGGATATGAATTAATAAACAGAAAGTATTATTAAGCAATTACTCTTTTTCAATATACTTTGGTGCTTCTTTAAAAAAAATACATTTTTTGATACTAAGAGGAATATATTTTTCGTTTAATAGTTAAGAATTTTAAAATTATGAAATATTTTGTTTTAATAATAAGTTTATTTTTAGGTATTTCCCTTACCTCAAGTGCCAGTTTCTTCAATGGGGTTTCCTATGGCATTTCTTCAGAAAAAAACATACTTCAAATAAATAAAGGCTTTACACAAAAACCATTATTTGTTTGGAGTAAGGGTCAATATCATCCCATTACTACCCCTGCTTCCCCTTTTTATGACAATAATATTTTTGAAATAAACCTTGCCATCAGAAAGATTTTAAAGCCTAATGAATTAGGCACCTTATGGATGATTACTTTTGCCAAAGGCACCAATTTGATTAAAGATAATGACGTATTGAGTCCTTATTACAGATTAAAATCAATATCATCGGAAGGATTGCGGTTGCAGCAAGATATAAAATGGAATTCCCTAGAGCAAATTAAGAAGAATAATCACCGGAATCTTGGCGGGTTACTAGAGCGGTAGGATGGAAAAGATGTTACCTATTTCACCGGATCGTAGCCATGCCCTCCCCAAGGATGACAACGACCTATTCTTTTTAAGGTCATCCAGCCACCTTTAAAAAAGCCATATTTTTTTACGGCTTCCACTCCATATTGAGAGCATGTAGGCGTAAACCTGCAATTACTCCCTAGCATGGGAGAGATAAGCTTTTGGTAGCCCTTAAATACAGCCAACAATATTTTTGCAGCAACACTCATGTTGATTTTTTTATTAAAATAGATTGTAATCTATGAATAGCCTTAGCAACAGTAGTAGCTGTCAAGTTGAAGTCCGGCAGCTCTTTTCCAATAAAAATAAAAAACAAATGCAGTTCTTTATCTTCAGTAATATCTTTATATAATTGATGCTTTTGTAGTCTCCAAGCTTCTTTCACTCTTCTTTTAATTCTGTTTCTATCGACAGCATGTTTTTTGTTTCTTTTAGGCACGGCACAACCCATTTTAACAAAAACAGTATCAGAACAGCTTTTGTCAGTTATGCTATATACCACTTTAAACGGAAACACAGAAAACGCCTCTCCGTTTCGGAAAAGCGTTTCAATTAATTTTCTATGCTTAAGACGTTCAGAAGCAGTAAAGCTGTATTTAACTTTACCATCCTGGTTCATCCTAATTCTTATTTCATGCGACGTTCGTCGGAAACTGTCAATTTTTTACGGCCTTTTTTACGGCGTGATGCTAATACTTTACGTCCGTTAGCTGATTCCATACGCTTGCGGAAACCATGAACATTCTTACGACGACGACGTGAAGGTTGGAAAGTACGTTTCATTTTATTCTATTTTCTTGAGTTTCTAAAATTAATATTATTTTGCCTTATAAAAGTATCTTATCTTTTTAAAAGGAATGCAAAGGTAAAAGTATTTTTGTTAATATCAAAAATTATTTTTAATTAAATGGATATTTTTTAAATAACCATTTATTACTTGAACATAAGGAATGAAAAGACAGCAATTCAACTATGAATACCAAAAGATCCCAATAAGATATTAAATCCTTGAAAAAAACAAGTTGTAAGGTAGCTCATTACCTTATAACGAGTGGCAAATTGGGGATGGGACCACACTTCTCAACACAAATATTGAATAAAAGTACTATTCTTTAACCTTGTACAAAAGCTCAATAGAAGCACTTCACCGGCTCTATTGCCAATTTGTTTGTTATAGCCAGTCCCTTGTTTATTCATTTGTTATTGTTACAATTTCATTTTGTTTGTAAAGCTCTTTCAAGAATTGCGATTTAATTCTAAACTGACTTCGTTTCTTAATCTTTGGTTTTGTTGAAACATTTTCCATTTTAATTCCAGGGTCGTAATAAATGCTTCCAATTGCCATTTGCTTTAGAAATAGCGTAAAATCTGTACCAGTCCCTAAAATGATTTTGTTTCCGTATTTGTATTTTCGCTCGTTTGATATTTCGGAAAGAGAAGGCACATAACACGCTTGATTATGCTTTCTGTTCAATGTAAAAGCATAGATGAAAAACTCCAAGCAGCAGCTTCATTTCCTGCAATGTCAACTAATGCAATCCGACCGTTTGAATTGCGGATTTTTCCGCTTTCTTGGTCAAAACCAATTAATTGCATTTTAAGATTTGTCGAACTATGTCGTAAGCCAGCTTTATGTATTCCACCAAAATTTATACGGTCTTCTCGTCCTGTTTTATCAGGATAGCCATAAGTGTTTAAAAATGCTTCTGTTCCTTGTGTTTTGTAAATTCCGTCCGTTGGTTCGGGTGTCATTAAGGTAATGATTGAGGAATTTATCCTCTCAAAATTTGTTACGCCAAATTGTTTTATTTCCCAGCCTAAAAAGTCAGGTTCGGAAAATCCATTAGGAGTAATTCCCAATTCTGCTTCTAAAGTATAACCTCCACAATTTGAAGAGACACAAGGTAAAATATTGCCTTCTTTGTCTAATCTCTTTGAAATAATCCAGTCTAATTGATGAATACGAAGTAATTCTTCAAGTAGTTTAGCACGATTATTTTCAATTTGAGGTAAGTCAATTACTTTGAAAACTCCTATTTCGTCATTTGCTTGACCTACATTAAATTCATTTGCAAGTTCAGAATTTGGAGCAGTAACATAACCTAATATTTTCCCCTTATTTGATATACTCAAAAACAATAATCTATCAGCCAGTCTTTGGGTCATTAATTCAGAGGGTGGATTTTCGCACCTTGCTAAAAAGCCTGAAAATCTTACTTCTGGATATTTTGGATAAAGTATTAGTTGCGAATTTGGTGCAGGAAAAATGTTTCCATCATCACTAATCCACGAGAAATTTATAGATGCTTTAAATCGTTCTCTGTTCCAATCTCCTGCTTCTTCCGTTTTGATTTCAGAAAGTGGAAAAATGTTTAAAATTTCAAAACTCCCGCCTAAATAAACTTGATTTTTAGAGTTGTCATTGGGCGATAGTTTCTTTACATATAGTTTTTGACAGCCATTATCAATAAACAGCTTTTTCAGATTTTGCAGGTTCATTGATGGCTAATAAAGATTTTACTAATTGTTTTCCGACAGCCTGAATTAATGGTACAGTTACGGAATTTCCAAATTGTTTATAGGCTTGGTTATCTGATACTGGAATTTTAAAATTGTCGGGAAATCCTTGAAGTCTTGCACATTCTCTTGGTGTTAATCTTCTTGGATTAATTCCGTCTTGTGGAATTAAAATTTCTGAACCGTCTTTGTAATATCGTGCTGATAGAGTTCTTGAAATTCCATTTAAATCTGTCATTCCAAAGCCAAATCCATTTCCTTTGGCTTTATGTTTTTTGGCATATTCTTGTAGGTAATTCCAAAGTTTGTTCGAAAGGGTGTATTTGGTATCTATTTCATCTTCCAAAATTTCACGAATTGCAAAATTATCTTCTGGTAATTTTGGAAAATCAAAGTTTTCTTCTTCATTAAAAATATCTTTTCTGAAACCAACAATTAAAATTCTCTCTCTATTTTGAGGAACGAAATGTTTGCCATTTAAAACTTGATAATGAATAGAATACCCTAATTCTTCAAGAGTGTTTTTAATAACCTTAAAAGTATTTCCTTTGTCGTGAGAAACAAGGTTTTTGACATTTTCCAACATAAAAGCCTTTGGCTTTTTATGTTCGATAATTCTTGCAATGTCGAAAAACAACGTTCCTTGCGTTTCATCTAAAAAACCGTGTTTTCTACCCAAAGCATTTTTTTTAGAAACGCCTGCGATAGAGAAAGGTTGGCAAGGAAAACCACCTAAAAGTATATCGTGGTCGGGAATTGATTTTTCGCTGATTTGTGTAATGTCGCCAAACGGAACTTCTCCAAAGTTAGCTTCATAAGTTTTCTTTGCAAAGTTGTTCCACTCACTCGAAAATACACATTTTCCACCCAAGTTTTGATAAGCCAATCTTATTCCGCCAATTCCAGCAAACAAGTCAATGAACTTGAATTTCGGTTTTGATGTTGGCGGAAACGGAACATCGAATTTGAAAGGTATGTACAGTTGTTCAGGTTCTTCTACGACAGATAAAATTTCCTCCTGCAAATATTCCCTTGCGTAAGGTTTATAATATTGAGAAACACCATTTTTGTTGTTCTGCCAATAATGGGTTAAATGGGCAAAACCATCATTTAGATGTTTGTCAATCTTTATGTTAAGCAATTCTTTTATCTCACTATAAGTCGTCATCACATTTTATCTTTTCGTAATCTTCAAAGTTACAAAATTTCTTTGAGCTTCAGTTCAATCTTGACTTTTGATTTTTGACGATTGTTTGTTTAGCGATTGGCTTCAACTTGTTTAAATTAAATAAAGACAATTATAACTTATTCACCTTTTGAATCCAAGTATTTCCATTTTGTTCCCGGAACAAGAAAATATACATACCGGTTGAAAGCTTATCCATATCTACATTAACTGTTCCTTCTTGTCCTATTTTTTGAGTATAATGTGTTCTTCCCAAAGCATCAATCAGTTTGATTGTTGTACCTATATTCAATCCTTCAACCTTCACTTTATTTTGGGTAGGATTAGGATACAATTTAAAATCTTTAGGGATATTTACATTTCTAACGCCCACAGATACATTCATTTGCAAATCATTACTTCTTACATTTTGTACAGCTGCACATTCGTTAAAACCCAAAGCATAAGCATAAATAATATCTCCATTTAGGAAATCAACACCGGCTATTCCGGACCAAGTAGCATTGGTGGCACCGGCTATAGGCTGTCCGCTTTTGTACCATTGAAATGTTGGAGTAGATCCAATACCATCAATTACCGTAGTAGTAAAGGTTACGGTCTGACCTTCTTGAACATTCATAGATGGGTTAGCATTTACTTGCAATGCAGGACTAGTATTTACAATTACATTTAAATTCAATGTAACGATGCTATCACATCCATTTATCGCATTGGCAATATAACTTGCTGCATTAGCACCACCTGAATTAACAGTAATATTATTCCAAATATATGGTAAAGTTCCAGAACAAACTGTGTCAAATACTGTAGTTTGTGGGGTAGGCAATACATTGACATGAATAGAGGCTGTATCCACACAAGAAGAGCCACTACCGGCAGGAGTAAACAGGTAACTCCCGGAATTGACATTACTAATAACTACCGGTGTCCAAGTGCCTGTAAACCCATTATTGGAAGTGCCCGGCAATAGCGGAGCAGTAGTTCCAGAACATAAGCTGTTATTCAAAGTGAAAGTCGGAGTGATATTACTGTTTACATTAATTGTAATGGTATAAGACAAAGCACATGGAAATGCAGCACTTGGAGTAAAAGTGTAAGTCCCGGTAGCGGTGTTACTTACACTGCTAGGAGACCAAGTACCCGATATACTATTATTAGAAGTTGAAGGCAATACAGGTGCAGGATCTCCCAAGCATATATTATTGGGCAGGGTAAATGTTGGTGTTATGGAAGTACTTGGCAATTCCACTTCTAAAGGACCTACCCAATCTGAATAAGAATTGCTTCCACAATTAGCACGTACATAGAATTGCAGGCTGGTATAGTTTAAGGCAGCTGCAAATTGATGAGTATTGGCAGCAGTAGTTCCATTGATAATATTAATAATAGTTCCGGTATCTGCCAAAGACCCAATAGGACCAAAGCTGATTTGATAATTTGTGCTCGTTCCATTCCCTTGCCAGCTCAAAAGCCCTCCTAAACAAGTAATGTTAGCTATACTAAGATAACCGGGCAATTTACAATTTTGATTAAAGTTTGGGATAATACTTACTGCAAGGATATTGGAAATACCGCTTTGCGTACCGGTTCTATCAATGGTAATACTGTCAATTTGTTTGTTGTGACTTACCGCATTAATTACAATTGCAGAATCAAACAGTTTAGGTCCAGGAGATTCCATATTGTTGTTAGTTTTGTTAATCCTTCCCACGCCGCTTACCACAATATTACCGGTAGAAGCATACCAATCAGGGAAGCTCATGGCTTGGGTTTGGGTAGTTCCATCTGAAAAGTGAACGATAGCATCAAAATTAGAAACCCCACTACCACTTATTCCTAAAATATAAACTTTAACAGCTCTTTTGGGTGCAAGAAATCGAACAGCTGTATTGGCAGAACCCACATTCATTCTTAAAGAATTATTTAAGGAATAATTGTTTAACCTATATTTTCTAAAACCATTTTGAACGACTCTAGTCATGGGCAAGGATGCCGATGGCGAATTGGAAGAGGCTGTAGTTTTATAATCAGCAGCAATTAAGGCATAGTTGGCTCCATCCACATCGTTATTCGTAGAGCTGGTAGCTGCTCCAATCCCATTAGCTATTACATCAGCATTAAATTGTGTCAAAGAAACCGGTGTCAGAGTGTCCATTGCTGTTGTGAAAGGATAACTAATCCACACACTTGAATCACCTACAGAGCAAAAAGTTCTAATGTGGAAATAATAGGTAGATGCCGGAGATAAGCTGGTAAAATTCAAGCTGGTATTGGTTGTTGTGTTTCCGGTTACCAATCCCGCAACTCCGGATCCCGGGGCTGAGGAATTATTTCTTAATTCGTAAATATAATTGGTAGGAGGATTGCCTACTGTAGGAATAGCGTAAGTTACTGTTGCTGAATTATTGGTAGGTGTAATGGAAACATTTCCCGGAGGTGTACAAGAACCACTATTGGCAACTACCAAAGTATAATCAAAATAGCGACCATAACCATAATTTCCACAAGGTGATATTCCATTATTCGTTCCACCGGCATTGGCTAATCTACTCCAAATTCTTAATCGATAATTTCCAGAAGGAACACTCGCCGGCACTGTAATATTACCCGTATATATTAAGGTGGAGGAAGCCGCATTATAAGTCGGCAGAAACAAATCTTCACCCAAATCATCAAAATCTAAATCATTATTAAAATCTGCAGCCATACCCACCCCGGTATAGCCTAATGTGGTTAAACTTACGGCAGTAGGCACGCCTGCAATAATTGGAATCTGCTGGCTGGTATAGTCTTGATATTTTGTAGTAGCATTACATGCAGTAGTATGACTAAAACTACCCACCACTACCTGACTACAACCCCAATTTGCACAACCACTTGGATAGTTAATGGTACAATAAGGAGCTTGTGCATTTAAAGTAGAACCGATACCTAAAAATGGAACAATAGCCATTAATATTCCATTTTTAAACTTTTGGTAAAAATTATAACTCATAATAATTATGTTTTGACTTTCAAAAATACAAAACATAATTAACATTTTGTTTGAATAATTAATATTATTCCGAGATTTTTCTTGTTGATATTGGTACAAAATAATCTATAACTTTTTGAATCTGTTCTTTATGCTCTTTTTCGTTTTTAGTATGGTATTGATATTGAAGGATGAAAAGCTTATCACTATCCGTATTAGCATAATAGTTTTGGTCAATATCTTCCCGGCGAACATTCCTTTTCATTAACGGTGGTTATCAAGTTGATATTATCCTCTCGGCCAACATCATTAATATCCTTGAAAATTTCTGTTTGGAGATTCAAAGGTATGAAGCATTGAAAAGAAAAACCCCGGAAGAGAATTATCTTTCGGGGTTTGGGTTCCAGAGTGGAACTTCCAAAGCTCTTTAAATGCTAAAACAATTTTTCTTAACGACGATTTTAGCCAGATTTTAGGTAAGGGAACAATAGCTTTGGTTTTCTTTTTTCATAGATTTTAAGGGTTAGGGCATTCAAGGTTTAGGTTTATTTGGTATAGGTCTTTCAAGGTTTAGGTTTATTAAGGTATAGGTTCAAAATAAAGGTACAGGTCATTTTCTCATGGGCAATAGTTGTTTAAGGTGTCGGAATCAGGTTAAGGACAATAAATAAATTTTTCTTTGGTGTAGATTTGTTTCACTTTATGTCAAAATATAGATTTAATGGTAAAAAAATAATTTTCATTTATGTAGGTTTTAGTTTTAGGTTTTTCTAATATTCTTTCTTTTCAACTATCAATATCAAAACTTTGTATTTTAAAATTTCTAAAAACAACAATCTTTTAATTCAAAAGCGTTTTTTCTTTCCTTTTGTGATACAAAGATATAAGCATTTTTACCTACATTTTTTTTTATTTTTTTCAATTATTGGGTCTATTAAAAACATTTTTAAAAAAAAAAATACTTGTAAAATCAATACTTTCAGCGTATTTTTACATAAAATTATTGGGTCTATTGATGTTTTTTTAATTTAAAAAAAAATGGCTATTGATAATCTTTGGTTGTTAATTCAAGCTCTTTCCCCTCAGGAAAAGCGATTTTTTAAAAGGGATTTCTTAAAAATAAAAGAATTAGAAACCCCTCCGCTTTTCGTTCAACTATTCGATATTATCTCCAAACAAAGAGATTTTAATGAAAATGAAATTCTAAAATCATTATCTCCCCAACTCAATAAATCTAATTTGGCATATACCAAAAACTACCTCTTTGAGCAGTTATGTGATGCTTTGGTTCGTATTGACAGCCAATCTGAATCAGATGCCCAACTCAACAAAGAATTGAATTTAATAAAAATCTTCAGAAAAAAAGGGCTGTATCATCATGCCTTAAAAATATGGAAAAGAGCTATTCAATATGCCCGAAAAATGGAAAAATTTTCGCATGTGCTATTATTAAAGGATGAATACAAAAAGTTACAATTATATAGTAATCCAAATGTAAAACAATCTGATTTGCAATTTGAATATGACAGTAGCGTAATCGTGATGGGTGAATACAATAAACTTATCCAATTACAAGAGCTACAGTTTAAAATATTACTCTTAAGAAGGCGTACTCATTTTAATTTTTCAGAGGCCGACAAAAAAGAATTGGACAGGATGATAGGCCTAAACATCATCAATGAGCGACCCATAAGTAAGTCTTTCTTAATATTACATTATTTTTTAAACACTAATGCAACATTATATTACCTGAAAGGGAGCCCTGAATGTTATCAATATGCTTATGAAAACATCATTAAATGGCAGCAGCAAAAAATATTCATTGAAAATCATACCGAATACTATTTGGAAGCACTCTATATTTTTTATTACGCTGCTATTCTTGCTAAACAGTATGATCATATAGAGGATATTATGAATCATCCAATAAATAACACCTTGGATGACCACTATCTTCAATCCTATTTTGAGGCAATAAAATTTTTAGCTTTAAATCGCATCTATAATATTATGGGTGATTATAATAAAGTTGCAGAGGTTATCCAAAAAGTGAAACAAAATATTAAAAAATGGGACAATCTGGTCAATACAGAAATTAGAAGAACACTTTTTATTTCTATCGGTATTGCTTGTTTTGCCTTAGAAGATTTTGAAGATGCATTTTATTTTACCAAACAGGGGCTTTTTTCATTTAACGATGAATCCAGAAAAGACCAATATAGTTTTGCAAATCTTTTCTTATTAATCATTAGTTTTGAATTAAAGGATCGTTTTTTATTAGAACAACAATACAAATCAGCCTATAATTATTTTTATAAAAACGAGAAACCACTACCTTTTGAGAAAAAAATTCTTCAAGCCATTATGAAAGCCTCTTCTACCCCAAACCGAATGGATCAAAAACACATCTTTCAGGAACTATTGAATACTTTGGAGAAAACAAAATCAAATCCAATACAACAATCTGTATTCAATTATTTCAACATTCCGGCTTGGCTCGAGAGTAAAATTAACAGAGTTCCTTATAAGGAATGGGTAACCAGAAAATTGAAAGAATAAAAAAGAGTTCTAAATTTCTTTAGAACCCTTTTTACTATGGTGATAGAGCTTAAAACATAAAATTTCACACTCTTCTATTAAAGACGACAATTTTCTTTTACAAGTTGGTTATTTTTTAAATTTATTTTTCAATAAGCTTAAAGCATCCCCCATACTTTGTGATTCCCTAGGTTTATCTCTTTTAATTCCTACATTTTTTTTGCTGCTTGTGTTTGGAATAGCTTGTTTAATGGATAATCCTATTCTCTTCCTTAACAAATCCACATCGGTAACAATTACTTTAACCTTATCATTTAATTTTAATACTTCAGAGGGGTCTGAAATATAGTTATGGGAAATTTCTGAAACATGTACCAGTCCGTCTTGCTTTACCCCGATATCTACAAACGCACCAAATCGGGTTAGATTGGTAACTATACCGGGCACTTCCATTCCTACCTGTAAATCTTCGATAGCATATACAGCAGCATATTCAAACTGTTCCAACTCACTTCTAGGGTCCAAGCCAGGCTTACGCAACTCTTTTAAAATATCTTCTAAAGTATGAAGACCTATAGTGTTATCAATATAATTTTGGAGTTTGATGGTTTTAATAATTTCCTCATTACCTATCAAGTCGGCTATTGGGACATTTAAATCTTTTGCCATTTTCTCTACCACCTCATAAGTCTCCGGGTGTACTCCGGAGGCATCTAACGGATTATCACTATTCTTAATTCTTAAAAAGCCAGTACATTGCTCAAAGGCTTTGGCACCCAAACGAGGCACTTTCAATAAGTCTTTCCTATTTTTAAAAGCACCATTCTCTGAGCGGTATTTTACAATATTCTCAGCAAGGATCATTCCTATACCACTCACATAAGCCAACAAATGTTTTCCGGCAGTATTTAGATTTACACCTACCGCATTCACACAGCTCTCCACGGTTTGGTCTAATTTTTCTTTTAAACGGGTTTGGTTTACGTCATGCTGATACTGTCCCACACCTATACTCTTTGGATCTATCTTCACTAACTCTGCTAAAGGATCCATCAACCTACGTCCAATACTTACAGAACCCCTAACCGTAACATCATAATCCGGAAATTCTTCTCTAGCTGTTGCTGATGCGGAATAAACAGAAGCTCCATCCTCATTCACCAAAAACACTGGTAAGCCTAATTGTAATTTTTTTACAAACTGCTCGGTTTCTCTTCCTGCGGTACCGTCACCAATTGCAAATGCCTGAATATCGAATTTTTTCACTAAGGTTCGTATGATATGTTCTGCTTCATTGAGTTTATGGTTTTTCTCATGTACATAAATCAGATCATTATGTTGTAAGGCACCTTGCTCATTTAACACTACCACTTTGCAACCGGTACGATATCCGGGATCTATTGCCAAAATCCGTTTTGAACCTAAAGGAGAAGACAGCAACAATTGTTTCAGATTTTCGGCAAAAACCGCGATGGCTTCTTCATCAGATTTCATCTTTAGCTCCATCCTAAATTCTGATTCTAAACTTGGCTGCAACAATCTTCTGTAGGCATCTTTTACAGCCTTTTTCACCTGCTCTCCAGCTTCATTGTTGGATTTTACAAACATTTCTTCCATAAGGCTCAAGGATATTTCCTCTTCTGGTGAGATAGTCATTTTCAATATCCCTTCCATAAAACCACGCATAATGGCAAGCATTCTATGTGAAGGAATTTTTGAAACCGGTTCACTAAAATCAAAATAATCTTTAAATTTTGCTCCTTTTTCTTCCTGGTCTGTCAACACTTTACTTTGAACAGTGGCCTGCTGCTCAAATACTTTTCTCATCCTTGCTCTCAAAGTTGCATCTTCATTTATCATCTCTGCCACAATGTCTCTAGCACCTTGTAAAGCTGCAGCTGCATCCGTTATCTTTTCATTAATAAAAGCAGTCGCCTCAACTTCCGGATTCCCATTTTTTTGCTCCATCAGCCACAATGCCAAAGGCTCAAGCCCCTGCTCTCTAGCCATTTGTGCTTTAGTCCTACGTTTGGGTTTATAGGGCAAATAAATATCTTCCAATTCATTTAGAGTTTGCGCTTTTTCCAAACTTCCCTGAATACCTTCGGTCATTTTACCTTGCTCGGTAATCGTTTTTTCAATAAATGCCTTACGGTCATTAAACTCATGTTGAAACTTGTCTTCTTCTTGAATTTGCTGAATCTGAACCTCATCCAGGGCACCGGTCAGGTCTTTACGGTATCTGGAAATAAAAGGGATAGTTGCTCCTTCTTGTAATAATTCCAATACTGCTTGAACCCCTTTTTCAGGTAAGCCCAATTTTGCAGCAATAATATTTGTATAAATCATTCTATATTCTATCTATTTTTTAAAAAAACTTTTTATGCTCTTTACCATATTTCCGCAACAAGGCACTGGCCCTATATCTATCATCATGATAGGTATCATACAAAGCATCCAATCCTGCCAAAACATAATCGGCACCCAACTCGTCACACCACTTCAACAGCCCTTTAGGATAGTTGACACCTTTGGTCATGGCTATATCCAAATCCTCTGCTGATGCAATATTTAAGTATAAAGCATCTACAGCTTCGTTAATCAACATAAACAAGACCCGCTCCACTATTGCTTTTTGTTGCACTTCACCCAAGTTACTGGTAAATTGCAAGTCTCCATTTTGATAATCATAAAAACCTTTTCCTGTCTTTCTTCCTAACCATCCTGCCTCAACCAATCTTTTTTGAGCAAAGGAAGGTCGATATCTTGGATCATAGAAAAAGGACTGATAAACAGTTTCTGTTACCACATAATTCACATCATGCCCTATATAATCGGTCAGGGTAAAAGGTCCCATTTTAAATCCTCCTATTGAGGTGAGTGCCAAATCTATTTCTTCTTTAGTAGCGATACCCTCTTCCATCATTTTAATAGCTTCTCCATAAAATGGTCTTGCTACTCTATTTACAATAAACCCGGGAGTATCTTTGGTCACTACCGGCACTTTGCCCCAGCTAAGCATTAGCTGCTTCATTTCTTCTGCAAGACCTACTTTTGTTTGAATAGCCGGAATTACCTCCACCAATGCCATCAAAGGAGCAGGATTAAAGAAGTGTAACCCTATCATTCGCTCCGGATGACTGATAGATGCAGCTATTGAAGTGATAGACAACGAAGAAGTATTAGAAGCCAAAATACAATCCTCACGCACTAAAAAGGCTAATTCTGCAAAAACTTTTTGCTTTACACTCAGATTTTCAACAATGGCTTCTATCACTAAATCACAATCTTTCAAAGAAGCCATGTTACTTATATATTGATACCTTTTGAAAACGGTTTCGGCATTTTCAATTTTGCCTTTCTCTTGAAGTTTGTTCAAATTTTTTAAAGTAACAGCTGCTGCTTTTTCCAAAGCCTCGTCCTTATTATCATATACCAAAACTTGATTACCAGCCATTGCAGCAACTTGTGCGATACCATTTCCCATGGCACCACTACCGACTATACCTACCTTCATTTATTAAAAATATTTTTCCTTACCGGAATATTAAAATTGATTTTTCCACATCATACTTTCAACCGGGCGAATAGTACGCTCGGTATATTTTGCATTATCTTTTTTATTATAAAGATTTTGCACTTCTCCTTTTACAGGGAAATATATGAGTTGTCCTATTGGCATCCCGGCATATACCCTAACCGGATGCAAACATGATATTTCCAAAGTCCAGGTATTGCAAAACCCTACATCACCCTTACCTGCAGTGGCATGAATATTTATACCTAAACGACCGGTAGATGATTTCCCTTCTAGAAAAGGAACATGCTCAAAAGTCTCGGTATATTCTTCGGTCACTCCTAAATATAAGGTGCCCGGTTGTAAAACATAACCGGTTTCCGGAATTTCAAAATGCACTATGGTATTGTGTTTACGTGCATCTAAAACATTGTTTTCATAAACTGCCAAATGCTTTCCAAGATGTACATCATAGGAATTACTGCCCAAACAACTTTGTTCAAAAGGCTCAATAACGATATTGCCCTTTTCTATTTCTTCTAAAATTTTTAAATCCGTTAAAATCATTGGAATTATTCTGTAATATTTTCTTCTTTAAAATTCAATCTAGCGGCCAACCAAGTTGTTGAAATGGGTTGAAGCCATCTTGTCAACAAATCTTTTTTATTTTCAACCATATTATTAAACATAAGTGTTTCCTTTTGGATAAACCCTTTATCTATTGCGTATTGCACTTGATTTAATGGCAGTACTTCTGCTTTATTCTTAATCAAAAAAGTATTAGAAGGACGGTCAAACAGCCTGCAATCATATTGCCTTTCAATACTTTTTAAAACCCTATTCATGCTTTCTAAATTATAAGCTTCAGGGTTTTCATCTGCAATAATAATAATGAATCTACCAAACAACAGCTTTCCCCAACTGTGTACACGTTTCCCGTTTTCTTCCCATTGCTCGGTAAAATGAAGTACTTGTTCCTCTACTTCCTTTTCTTGTTGTTCTGAAAATGGTCTTGAGCTTTGATACACCCAAACTTTAGAATTTTCTTCAAATTGGGCAGGAATTAAATGCTCTATTTCTTGCTGATTCATCAGGCAAAGTTATGAATAAGAATTCTAATATTTAGATAAAAGTCTAAATCCAATTGTAAAAAAAACATCCATTTTCAATTAAAAATATACCTTTGCCAACAATATAGTATAGATATGGCTAAAAATTTGTTGATAGTGGAGTCGCCTGCGAAGGCAAAAACGATAGAAAAAATTTTAGGTAAAGACTTTGAAGTAAAATCGAGTTTCGGGCATATCCGCGATTTGGAAAAAGAAGGTATGGGCATAGACATCGAACACGGTTTCAAACCTAAATACACTGTTTCAGAGGACAAACAAAGAGTGGTGCGAGAGTTAAAAACCTTAGCCAAAAAGGCAGATGAAGTATGGCTCGCAACGGATGAGGACCGGGAAGGGGAAGCCATCTCTTGGCACCTTTGTGAGGAATTGGGCCTCAACCCTGTTTCTACAAAAAGAATCGTTTTCCATGAAATTACAAAACCAGCCATCTTAAAAGCAGTTGAAAACCCAAGAACTGTAAATATGAATCTGGTAAATGCCCAGCAGGCCAGAAGAGTATTAGACAGACTTGTGGGCTTTGAGGTATCGCCGGTATTATGGAGAAAGTTAAGTGGCAAAAGTCTTTCGGCAGGAAGGGTACAGTCTGTTGCCGTAAAATTGATAGTTGAAAGAGAAAGAGAAATTAACCATTTCAAACCTGAAAGCAATTTCAAAATAGAAGCACTTTTTGAAGCGAAAGACATTCACAACAAAACAGTAACTTTTAAAGCTGAAGGTGCCAAAATTTCCCGCCAACAAGAGGCGCAACAATTTTTAGAAAAATGTATAGCAGCGAACTATAGTGTAAAAAATATAGAAGTGAAACCGGGCAAGAGAACGCCATCGGCTCCTTTCACCACCTCTACCCTTCAACAAGAAGCCAGCAGAAAATTAGGTTACTCAGTAAGCAAAACCATGAGAGTGGCACAAAGCCTATACGAAAACGGATATATCACCTATATGCGTACCGATAGTGTCAACTTGAGCGAAACCGCCCTGAATAATGCTGCAGAAGCTATCCAAAAAAACTTTGGCAGTCAATATCATAAAAGAAGACAATATCAAACCAAAAACCAGTCGGCACAAGAAGCCCACGAAGCTATCCGCCCAACTGATATGATGCTGCAAAATATTGAATTTGCAGAAGGAAAAAGCTTATACAATTTAATCTGGAAGCGAACTATAGCCAGTCAAATGGCAGATGCCCAAACTGAAAAAACTATTGCTCAAATCGAAATTTCTACTCAAAAAGAAAATCTTCTAACTGCAAGCGGTGAGGTCATCAAATTTGATGGTTTCTTAAAAGTATATTTGGAAGGCCATGATGATGAGGATGATGAAAACAAAGAAGGCATGTTGCCGCCTTTATCTCAAGGCCAACAATTGCCATTGGTTCAAATGCAAGCCATAGAAAGATTTTCACGACCTGCAGCCAGATATACAGAAGCCAGCTTGGTAAAAAAGCTAGAAGAGTTAGGCATTGGCCGCCCTTCTACATACGCTCCCACCATCAGCACAATTGAACAAAGAAATTATGTAGAAAAAAATTCTAAAGAAGGCATTCACAGAGCATACCAAGTATTAACCTTGAAGAATGACCACATACAAGCCAAACAAGAAAAAGAAATTGTAGGTACAGAGAAAAACAAACTCTTCCCTACAGACTTAGGCATGGTAGTTACCGATTTTTTGTCGGAGCATTTTGAGCAGATAATGGATTACCGTTTCACAGCAAAAATTGAAAACGAATTTGATGCTATCGCCTTAGGGCAAAAAGAGTGGAACGAAATGATAGCCTCTTTTTATCAACCTTTCCATAACCAAGTGAACAAGACTATGGAAACCGCAGAACGAGCTGTAGGAGAAAGAGTCTTAGGAGTGGATCCCAAGAGTGGCAAAAACGTAATAGCCCGCTTAGGCAGATTTGGTCCTATGGTACAAATAGGCAGCAATGAAGATGAAGAAAAACCACTTTTTGCTTCCATAAATAAAAACCAAAGCATTGAAACCATCAGCCTTCAAGAGGCATTAGACCTATTTAAACTGCCTATGACTTTAGGCAACTTTGAAAACCTAGAAGTTTCTGTAGGTGTAGGCAGGTTTGGACCTTATGTAAAATGGGGAGACACTTTTATTTCTATTCCTAAAAATGAAGATCCGCTTACTGTTGATATGGATAGAGCCATTGCCATTATCAATGAAAAACAACAAGCCGATGCTCCTATAGGCACCTACAAAGGAGAAGCCGTGACTAAAGGGAAAGGAAGATTTGGACCTTTTATCAAATACAAAGATTTATTTATCAATGTTCCGAGAGCCTATAATTTTGACAATTTATCTCAAAGTGATATTGAAGAATTAGTATCTAAAAAAATTGAAAAAGAAGCCAATCGCTATATCCAACAATGGGAAGATGAAAATATAGCCATTGAAAACGGGCGTTGGGGACCCTTTATCCGCTTTGGAAAAGAGATGTTGAAATTGGGCAAAAAGGCGGATGGCTCAAAGTATGAGGCGGAAGACTTGGCAACATTATCTTTAGAAGAAGTAAAGAAAATGATAATAGCCATCAATCCAAAAGCATTTGAGAAAAAAACAAAAAAGGCAGCTACAAAAAAAGCAACTGCCACCAAAACTACAGCTAAGAAAACAACAGTAAAGAAAAAATAAGCAAATAAGAGATGGAAGAGCATATCATCCGGGTAGAACATTTGGTAAAGAAATATGATGACTTCACCGCTGTCAATGACATTTCTTTTGAAGTAAAGCAAGGCGAAATTTATGGACTTTTAGGCCCTAACGGTGCCGGCAAAACCACTACCTTAGAGATAATTGAAACACTAAGACCTAAAACATCAGGTAAAATATGGGTAGATCATTTGGATTTGGACACACATGCTTTTGAAATAAAAAAAATCATTGGAGTTCAACTTCAAGCGGCAGGATATTATCCCAATCTGAACCTCAAAGAAATAATTGAATTATTTGCAGGGCTTTATAATGTAAAAATAGCTCCTATGGACTTCCTAAAGAGTGTGCAATTAGAAGACAAAGCAGGCAGTAAGTTCAAACAACTTTCAGGAGGACAGAAACAAAGATTTTCAATTGCAACAACACTGATCAACCAACCTAAAATAATTTTTTTAGATGAACCCACAACAGGCTTAGACCCACAGGCAAGAAGAAATTTGTGGGATTTAATATTTACATTGAAGGACAAAGGAACAACTGTAGTCATCACCACCCATTATATGGATGAGGCAGAGGTGCTTTGCGACAGAGTGGCTATCGTGGATTCGGGAAGGATTATCAAACAAGGCACGCCCGATAGTCTGATAGATGAATTATTGGACACCGGCTTCATGAAACCCAAGAAGGCAAAGGATGCCAATTTAGAAGATGTCTTTTTAAACCTAACAGGAAAAGAATTAAGAGATTTTTAAACTATAACCGGTTGTTCACAGAGAATAGCACAATTTTTAAAGTTTTAAAATTCTAAAAACCTACCTCTCAAAAAAACGATTCTGATGGAAGTATTATTTGAAAAAGAATTTGAATTATCTGAAATTAATAATATTGCTGCAAAAATATTAAGCTATATCCACCAATACGAGGTGCTGGCACTGAGTGGTAACTTAGGAGCAGGGAAAACTACTTTAACTGCTGCAATTGTTCAATTAATGGGCATTAAGGACAAAGTAAGTAGCCCTACTTTTTCTATTATTAATATTTATCAAGAAAAACAATTCAACATTCACCATAGTGACTGGTACCGCATCAATGATGAAGACGAAGCTATAGCTGCCGGTATTGAAGACATGATGCAACAACCAGGATTGAAAATTATTGAATGGTGGGAAAAAGCTCCGGGATTACTGCCTAGAAATACATTATTTATTTCCCTTAGCTTAACCGAAGGCAATTCAAGACGAATAACAATTTCCAAAAAATAGGGTTCTGAAAAAATATTCCTCAATAAAAATTTTGTAATTAATAAATTTATCCCTTACCTTTGCAATCTTAATTAGGTGTAAAACCTAATTCTTTTTTTTAAAGGAAGTTATTTAAAACAATTTACGGGCATGGTGCAATGGTAGCATGCGGGTCTCCAAAACCTTCGATCTGGGTTCGAATCCTAGTGCCCGTGCAAATTTTATCAAATTAAAAATCCATACATTATGGGAAAATTTGGAACTTACGTTCAGGAAGCTTATGACGAGTTGCTGCATAAAGTAACTTGGCTTTCTTGGAGCGAATTGCAATCTAAAACATGGGTTTCTATAATCGGTTTACTTATACTAACTCTTATCATTTTTGCATTTGATGGCGTTAGTGAGGCTGTTATGGACTTCATTTATAGCTTTGCTTAATAAATCAGTTTAAAAAATGAGTGAAACGAATCAAACCCAAGCATCTACAGAAAACAAATGGCTTGTTTTAAGAGTTGTTAGTGGTAAAGAAAGGAAAGTAAAAGAACACCTTGACAAAGAAGTGAGATTGAGTGGTTGGGGCAATGCTATTGTCCAAGTGCTTTGTCCTATGGAAAAGGTATTTAAAATTCAGAATGGTAAAAAAGTATTAAGAGAAAAGATTCTTTTCCCCGGATACTTAATGATAGAAACTATTGATGGTAAGTTTAACGATACTATGCTTCAGACTATCGTTGCCGTTACCGGTGTCATTCATTTCTTAGGAAAGACCAACCCAACGCCATTACGTAAATCGGAAGTCAACAAAATGTTTGGTAATATCGACCAAGCTATGGATCAAGATATTACAATTGTTGACCCATACATTATTGGCGAAAGTATTAAAATCATAGACGGTCCTTTCAATGACTTCCATGGTACAGTAGAAGAAGTAATGGAAGACAAACGGAAACTAAAAGTAAGCGTTAAAATTTTTGGAAGATCTCAGATTGTTGAATTAAACTTCACTCAAGTAGAAAAAATCGTCCAATAAATTATTCAAATAATAAAAAAAGTGCTTGATTTTCTTCAAGCACTTTTTTTTTATGTTCTTAATTTTGAGCCGACCGTATCTGAATCAAGATACTGTCCAAAGTACTTTTAAGCATTTCGTATTCGGTATAGCCCTTAGCCACTAAATAAAATTTAGAATCTGAGACTTGCAACAGTAATTGAGGAAAGCTCTCTACCTTTAACTGCTTCACCAACTGAAATTCGTAATAGGCTTTGTCTTTATAGACCTCACTGTGCAGTTTTTTGAAAAATTCATCTGCAGGAATTTCATACTTTTCCAAAAGGTGCCTGTAAGCTTCATCATCTGTCAAGTCCCGACCTTCATAATTTAAAGCATATTGCAAATCAGAGGCAAATGCCACTTCCTTATCCGGATAAATTTCCTTGAAAATACATAAAGCGATTGCCGGCTTTTCAGAGGAGGGGAACCAATCACTCTTTTCATGTTGTATGATATGAAAAAGAAAATCTTCTCCAAATTTCACACCTGTACGCTCCTCTATGGTTTTATAACTCTTTTCAATAAAAGGAGCAATAACACTGATAGACTGTGGGGTTTCCGGTAATATCATACCACCGCTTAATACCTCAAACTTAAAATCATTCTTATACTCGGCGGCAATGCGTTTTATCACTTCGCTAAAACCATAACACCAGCCACAATAGGCATCATAACAATATATCAAATTCATCATACAAAGTTATGAAATTATGGAGATTTTTAAAAAAAACGGAATTATTTGCTTTTTAAAATTTTTTAATATATCTTTAACCAAAATTGTCATTCACCAATTAAATAATTAATTATGAAACATTTACATTTACCCCCCCCCCGCAAAAGTCTAAATTTTTTTAAGTATGTATTTATGCTGTTATTAGGATTAAATACTTTGGTGATAAATGCACAAGACTTTTGTAACAGTTTAGGTAATGCCACTCCTAACCCCAATACCGGAAAAGTAAGGATTAATGTAAATATTTTAGAAAAGGATGCTAAATATGCAACACTTAACATTTATGATTTGACAGGTAGGTTAATAATCAGCAAATCTTTACAAAAAGGAAACCAAAGCCTTACTTTTGATTTAAGCCATTACAATAATGGAATGTACTTCTATTGTCTTAATATCAATGGGAAAAACAGGGTAACTAAAAAATTAGTACTTCAAAAATAATTTATTCTCATTAGCCATATACTTGTGTTAATTAGTATATGGCTTTAAAAAATTTATTATGAAAAAATTATTAAATTTATGGGTTATTCTTATGTTTTTTTGTCTAATATCTCTTATTTGTAAAGCGCAAACCATAAAGCCTTATGGTTATTCAAGAACTAATATATATTCAGGAGATAGTTTAAGAAGATTTGGAGGAAACATAAGCCCAATATTACTTTTGGAGAGCACTAAAACCCAAATTTTTGCCCATTTATCTGTTGACTGGGATTTAAATTATGTAATAGAATGGTACAAAATAGATAATAATGGCATTCCAATTAAGAAAGAAAAGGATAATTTTACTTTTAAAAATAATACCTATATTAATGACCTTAAATTTTGTATAAATGATTCTGCTTATTATTATTCAAATGGCTGGTATAATAATCATGAGTCTTGGGATGCTACTGTAATATTAGAGAAAAGAGATACTAATCTCAATTTAATTTGGAAAAAAGAGTACCCATTAGGTCAGGATACTTCGGTTGTTAGTTCTTCTTTATTGAATTTAGACCAAAATGCCATATTAATGTGCTTTACCACTAAAATTAGGGAAGAAGACAATCCAAGTATCCCTAAAAAAGTTTTTATTAGCTTATGGAAAACAGATTATTTAGGCAATATCATTTGGAAAAAAAATATAGAGGAGTCGGAATGGAATAATTCAAGAAATATTATTTCAACTCATGATGGTAATCTAATGATTTGTGGGGCAACGTTCGGTTATGATGTACCTGCTTCTACTAGGGGATCCGGTTTAGTAATAAAAATAGACACTGCCGGCAATAAGCTTTGGCATAAAGTGT
>DAOMPL010000009.1:0-67500 GCA_035444785.1 Edaphocola sp.
GTTCAACAGCGGTTTCATGGCTTACACTCCGTGTGCCACGAAACCTTAGTTATTACTGAAAAGAAAATTTCGATTTCACTTCAAAAACATAATTTTCTGCTTTTACATCTGCCATTAAACCGCTTTTATCGATAGTGATTTTTTTTGAAGATTGGTTTTGAAGTTGAAAGCTGTAGGTCTGTTCTGCCCAATTGTTAGAGTGGGTATGCCATTCCTAGGGAGCTCGGAGCATTTTGGCTTTGGCTCACGTTTATTGTTTCCTTTTTGACAAAGTAAAAAAGAAAAAGATAATTTGGAATTGCTCTAATTGAAATAAGAAACGTACTGAAGAGCATAGCTAGTTTATTTTTATTTTAACAGCAAACCCTATTTAGAATTAATGAAACTTTCCATTAAGCTCTGCAAAAGATTTATTTTTATGGGAAGCAAACTGATAGCCCTGCTCCCACCATTTTGCCATCAAATCTTTATCAAAAATTAGGGAATTATTGGTAAGGCAGTTTGGGGTGTAATAGAAGTTAAGCAATACATTTTTTTGAGCTGCTATAAACTTTCCTATTTTAATATTTTGTTTTTCAATCTGGGATGCCATAAAAAGATGAATATCAGTAGATAATGAAAAAGCATTTTTTGGACTTTCTTTTATTTCATCGGTAATCTCTGTTCTTAAAATAATAATATCAATTTCTGTTGCACCTCTATTTATTGCTTCTTCTAAAGGGACTAAGATACCAAATCCTCCATCTGCATATTCGCAACCATTTTTTTCAACCAAACTCATAAAAGGAGCAAAATTTCCAGAAATCCAAATCCAGTCACAAAACTCTTCATAATCAAAATCTTTTATAGACTTATATTCTGTTTGATTTAAAGAAAGATTGGAAACAGTAACCACCAAATCTTTTTCGGAATATTTCAATTGCTCAAATTCTTCTTGGTTAAAGGCACGCCTAATTAATTTTTGCAATTGAAAACTCTCCCCAAAGGTCTTGCTGCCTTTCATAAAATTTTTTATTACATTGAAATGATTAATACCCACCTGCTTCACTCCCTGTTTATTCATCTTAACCGTAAAGGGGTTACTACTGAAAATATCCCTTTGTCTGACGGAAGTATAAATCCTTCTGATTTTATTAATTTTACCTAATGCTAAATGGGGTAACAGCAGACTCCCGGTAGATGTTCCTACAAATAAGCCATAGGATCTGCCGCAGTCTTGGATTAAATATTGAGCCACACCACCGGCAAATGCTCCTTTGCTGCCTCCTCCTGATATGACTAATGCTTTCATAGTAAAAAAATATTATTGAGTAAACAAAATTCTGGTGATTCCTAAAAAGAACTGTCGCAAAACAAATATGCTAAACATATAGTTTTGTGCTATTTAAAAAAGTTTTATCTTTTCGTTACAAATATAAAAAATTACATCCAAATAATCAAAAATAATATTTCAAATAGTCAAGAATGTATTAAATTCAATTCTAAGATTAATTATGAGTTAGCCGACAGATTAAGTATCGCAACCTTCATACTCTAGGAAAATAGTACAATTTTGGCAGGCTATTTCAAGCTTTTTCATAATAAAATTTTTATTAAATTTGGATTTCATATCATTCTTGTATTATATTTGTCTTACCAAATGAAAAAGAATAATAATCCTTAAAATGACACCCAACTATGACCTTACTCCAAAATGAAAAAGAAGTTATTGCTTTAATGCGGTTAATTGACGATCCGGATCTAGAGATTTTTGAGATGGTAAGCCAAAAGCTACTCACATACGGCACAGGTATCATTCCAAAATTAGAACAATTATGGGGTTTTACCGATAGTTCAATAATGACAGATCGAATTGAATATTTGATTCATCAGATTTACTTCCAACAATTACAAACCGAACTGATAAAATGGACACAAAATAGTGCTCCTTCTTTATTAGAGGCTGGCATATTGATAGCCAAATACCGGTATCCTGATTTGGATAAAGAATTGATTTTGCATCAATTTGAATTGATGCGTAGAAATATTTGGCTGGAGTTAAACAACTCTTTAAGTCCTCTTGAACAAATTAACATAGTCAACAGCATCGTTTTCAACTTTTTCAGGTTTAAAGGTCATGAGTTATCCGAATTAAATCCTGAACATTTCTTCCTGAATAAAACAATAGACAACAAACATGGAAATGCTTACACCATAGGTATTATATACTTAAGCCTATGTGAGCAACTTGACATTCCTATTTTTGCCATAGACCTCCCCCACCAATTTGTAATGGCATATTTTGAACATAATTATAGCTTCATGGATTTGAATGAGAGTAATGCCATTCAACAACTACAACTTTTTATTGACCCCATAAATGGGATCGTTTATAATAAAAAAGACATAGAGACTTTCTTAATCAAAAACGAGCAACCAGAAAAAATAAATAATTTAAAAGCTCTTGACAAAAATGATTTTTTTGCTTTAATGTTGAAAAGCTTGTCACACACCTATTATGAAACCAGAGCTTTTGACCTCGCCGATGAAATAGAAAGTTTAATCATATTATTGAATAAAGGTTAATACTAATCTTTTAAAAGAGGGAACAAACTAATTATACCCTAAACAATTTTATTATAATTTACTTTAAAACCATTTTTCTTATATTGATATCCAAAATGCTGGATTATATATTCTAGCTCAAATAATTACAATTTCGTCAAAAAACTTCTTATTTCTTATCAATATTTTAATAGTGATAGATAATTTTAAAACATCAGACCCTTTCAGGAATAAATACTTTGAATATTCTAATTAAGATAATTTTCACAAACAAAATAACTTAATATCATGAAAAAATTAAAATCATTAATGCTGCTTTTAATGATTGCACCTATTGTTTCCAATAGTCAATCCAACCTTTCAAAAAAAAGTGATGTGGCAACCTTTCTATTCAAAAATGTCAAAACTAAATTAACGATTACAGAGCAAAATGAAATAGCCAGCTTTACAAAATTCAAAATAAATACATCTAAAACAAAGATAGTTGGATATGCTGGAGCTAATGATTACTTAGAACTTTTCCCTTTAGATTTAAATAATGATGGCATTGAAGAAATAATAATACTTGGAAATAACCCGGAGCTTTCCGGACCAGGAGGAGAAAGTTGGCTATTCATAAAGGATAAATCTAATCATTTTCAGGGGGGCTATATCGAGGAGGACAACAGCTTGTCAATTGGATGGAATGCAGAGCCTATAATATTAACAGAAAAAACGAATGGTTGGCCCAACCTTACCATGAGTATTCCCGGTATGGAAATGCCTATTTTCACTTGGAAAGGCAAAGGCTATAAGTTGACTAAAAGAGTGAATTCAATGAATTCCAATTTAGAAATGAAAGACATAAGAAATGCGAGCAAGGAATATCAAAACAAAATAAAACCTTAAACAACTCAAAAAAATTTTTCATATTAAAGAAATAGAATTAACCGATAAACTAAGATTAAGATAATTACTTTTTGATATTAGAGGCTCTTTAAAAATGAAATAACTTTGCAGCTTTCAAATACAAGAGCGATGTCAACAGACTACAAAGATTTACCTATTGTTTATTCCTGTTCTGGAAGTTCTACCGCAGCACAAATGGCCAACTATCTTGCCGTGAAATTAGACAGAAGTCAATTGGCAGAAATGTCCTGTATTGTAGGTGTTGGAGGAAATGTAAAAAAGTTAGTAAAAACGGCTACTTCCGGTAGAAAAATGATAGTGATTGATGGATGTCCTTTGGAATGCTCCAAAGCAGTTTTAAAAAATCATGGGCTAAAGCCAACGCTCCACATGGAATTATCGAAAGAAGGCGTAAAGAAAAAACAACACGAAGATTTCGACATTGAACAAGCTAATGAGATTTTGGACGATTTGAAAAAGAAGATGGAGGAGGTTTTGTGTGAAAGTGAACTTTATTCCATTTAAGTCCTATTATTCATCACCCTTTTGCAAAAAAAAGATTTATGAAAAAAATACTAACGATAGTATTTCCGATTTTCCTAACAACAACAAATATATTGGTCGCACAAAAGAAAGCAAAACCTTACAAAAATGGAGATTTTCGATTTAGATAATACGCTAAACCTCACATATCCTTTACGCTCTTCTGCCAAAAAGTAAACTACCTATCCTTACCATATTGCTGCCTTGGGCTATCGCTAAAGGATAATCGCCACTCATGCCCATTGAAAGGATATTGAAATCTTTGTCAAACAAGAAAGTGCTACTTTTGTGTACTTCAAAAGAATTTTTAAGGTTTTGAAACTCTGATTTTACTTGCTGCTCATCTTCAGAGAAGCTTGCCATACCCATCATTCCCCGAATACGAACATGAGATAAAGAGCTTTTGTTACCTTCATAATATTCTGCAAAATATGCCAAGTCAGTATTGTCAAAGCCAAATTTGCTTTCTTCTTCTGCTATAAATACTTGCAGCAAACAATCTATAATTCTATTATTTTTGATGCCTTGTTTATTGATTTCTAAGAGTAATTTAAGGCTGTCCACTCCATGGATTAAGTGCACAAAAGGAGCTATATATTTCACCTTATTTCTTTGTAAATGACCAATAAAATGCCATTGAATGTCTTTAGGTAAAACAGTTTCTTTTTCTACCAGTTCCTGAACATAGTTTTCGCCAAAATCTCTTTGTCCTAATTGGTATAATTCTTGAATGTCGGATGGCGGTTTTAATTTGGAAACAGCCACCAGACATACTTCTTTTTCTTTTAATTCCTTTGATAGTCTATTAAAGACATCCTTGTTAACCATCATTTACAAAATATTAATATTGCTCTTTCTCGTTTGGAAAATCTTTTGATTTTACATCTTCAATATACTTAACGACGGCATTATTGATGTCTTCTCTTAGATTGGCATAGCGTCTTAAAAATCTTGGAGAGAAATCTTTGGTGATACCCAATAAATCGTGCATTACCAATACTTGACCGTCCACACCGCCACCTGCACCGATTCCTATAACCGGTATTTTTAAAGTTTCGGCTACTTTTTTACCTAATGCTGCTGGTATTTTCTCTAAAATTAAGGAAAATGCTCCTGCTTCCTGAATTTTCAAGGCATTTTGTATTAATAATTCGGCTTCCTCCTCTTCTTTGGCTCTTACGGCATAAGTACCAAATTTATAAATAGATTGTGGCGTTAAGCCTAAATGTGCCATTACCGGTATTCCGGAACTTACAATTCTAGAAATAGAATCACAAACCTCGACACCTCCTTCCAATTTTACGGCATGAGCCCCGGACTCTTTCATTATCCTGATGGAAGACTTCAAAGCTTCTTTGCTATCGCCCTGATAGGAACCAAAAGGTAAATCACATACCACAAAGCACCTTTTGGATGCTCTTACCACCGAGCCTGCCATAAAAATCATTTGGTCTAAAGTTATGGGTAAAGTGGTTTCATAACCCATCATGGTATTAGATGCGGAGTCTCCAATGAGAATGATATCAATACCGGCTTCGTCAAAAATACCCGCAAAAGCAAAGTCATAAGCGGTAATCATTGAGATTTTTTCGCCGTTATCCTTCATTTTTTGAAGTGCATGGGTAGTTACTTTCTTTATTTCATTATGCACAGACATGGCTTAAATTTTGAAAATGAATACCAAAAGTAGTGATTTCAATTGAATTTGTTTATTAAATATTTAAAATTATTAACCTAATAATTTATTATTAGAGCTAATCATATAAATAGCTTAGTTTTGCTATTTATTTTTGAAAACAAAATCCAAAAAATTATATAAAAATGAGTAAAGGTCCTATTTCTCAATTTATCGAACATCATTACAGACATTTTAACGCTGCGGCTCTTGTAGATGCTGCTAAAGGGTATGAGTTGCATCTGAATGAAGGTGGCAAAATGTTGGTTTCCTTAGCCGGAGCTATGAGTACAGCCGAATTAGGTATTTCATTGGCAGAGATGATTCGTCAAGATAAAGTGGCAATCATTTCATGTACCGGTGCCAATTTAGAAGAAGATGTGATGAACCTGGTGGCACATTCTCATTATAAAAGAGTGCCTAATTATAGAGATTTAACGCCGGAACAAGAAAGAGAATTGTTAGATGCCCATTATAACAGGGTTACTGATACTTGTATTCCGGAAGAAGAGGCTTTCCGCAGACTTCAAAAGCATTTGGAAGATGTATGGCAAGCTGCAGAATCAAAAGGGGAAAGATATTTTCCTCATGAGTTTTTATTTCAAGTGGTTAAGAGTGGTGTGTTAGAGCAGTATTATGAAATTGACCCTAAAAACTCTTGGATATTGGCTGCAGCCGAGAAAAATATTCCTATTGTTGTTCCGGGATGGGAAGATTCTACCACAGGTAATATTTTTACCTCTAACGTTATCAAAGGAAAATTAAAAGCATCTACCGTTAAATCCGGAATTGAATATATGATTTTCTTGACAGAATGGTACCGTGAAAATTCAGGGGGCAAGGGCGTTGGCTTTTTCCAAATTGGTGGGGGTATTGCAGGAGATTTCCCAATCTGTGTAGTTCCTATGATGTATCAAGATTTAGAATGGACTGATGTGCCTTTTTGGGCTTACTTCTGTCAAATTTCCGATTCTACCACTTCTTATGGGTCTTACTCCGGTGCAGTGCCAAATGAAAAAATTACCTGGGGGAAATTAGATGTGGATACGCCTAAATATATCGTGGAATCTGATGCTACCATTGTAGCTCCATTGATTTTTGCTTATATCTTAGGACAGTAAAAATATTACAACCTTAATTATAAAATATTAGCTGCTCTATTTGAGCAGCTTTTTTTTATGAAATTTAAGAAAAACCAGTATATTTTTAAAAAAAAATCTTATTTTTACGCAAATCAGAAAAATTTGCCCAAAACATTAGTACTTTTTGCCCATCCTTTCTTCGAATTTCCGGATTCTAATCAGGAATTGATTGCGATGTATCAAAATAAAGAGCAGTTTGATTTTATTGATTTGTATGAAGTGTATCCCAACTTTCATATTCCGGCTTTTAGAGAAAGAAAAAGACTGTCTAAATACAGTAAAATCGTTTTTCATTTTCCATTAATCTGGTTTGATATGCCGCCATTATTAAGACTTTGGCTCGATGAGGTAATTGATGGCAGTTGGACCAAGGAATATATAGACAATCCTTTAGAAGGTAAAAATATATATATTATTATTACCTCCATCAGTAAGGAAAAATCATTTGGAGAAAATGGGAAATATATTTATTCCATTGAAGATTTGTTGGCAGGATTTTTAATCACTTTGAAAATATTTAAAACAAAAATTCACCCTATTTATGTTGTATATGAGTCGGAAAGTCAGTCATTTAAAGAGATTGAGGCTCATAAAGCCAATTTTTTGAATTTAATTAACCCAACTTCAATTTGAAATAAAATTTTATGGGAGAAGAGAGCTTTGCCATTTCCACTTTAACCTTTTTAGGGGCAGCCATTATTATGGTGCCTTTGGTAAAGCGATTTGGGCTAAGTTCTGTTATTGGTTATATATTGGGTGGCATTATCATTGGTCCTTTTGTATTGAAACTTACCGGTACAGGTGCAGAAGGCGTTATGCATGCTACTGAATTTGGAGTGGTCATGCTCTTGTTTTTGGTAGGTTTGGAAATGGAACCCAAGAAATTTTGGTCCATGCGAAAGCAAATATTTGGGTTGGGTATTGCACAAGTAGGGCTTACCATTATAATATTGACAAGTATTTTGATATTATTCAATTGGGAAAAAAATGTAGCATTGGCAGCAGCTATGTGTTTTGCCATGTCTTCCACAGCTATAGTTCTACAAACTTTGAGTGAGCGGCACATGATGCACACCTCTTCAGGAGAGGCTTCTTTTGCAACTTTGCTTTTTCAAGATATTGCTGTGATTCCGATATTGGCAATCTTACCTATTATCGCTAAAAGAGAAGTAGAAGAAGAGGGTAACTCAAAATTTTTAATTCAAATGTTGCCGGAATGGATGCAGAGTTTTTCGGTATTGATAGGTGTTGCCGGCTTAATATTCTTGGGTCGTTATGTTTTTGTTCCGTTTTTAAGGTATGTTTCCCGGTCAGGTATGTCCGAGCTGTTGACAGCTTCTTCCTTATTTCTCGTTATTGGAGTTTCCGAATTGATGATAGCTGTTGGGCTTTCTCCGGCATTGGGAGCCTTTATTGCAGGTGTGATGCTGGCAAATAGTGAGTTTAGAAATGAATTGGAATCCAATATAGAGCCTTTTAAAGGCTTGTTGCTGGCGGTGTTTTTTGTAAGTGTGGGAGCCATGATGAATTTTGATGTTATTGCAAAAGATTATATCTTTATTTTTAGCTTGGTAGGCTTGGTTTTAGTGGTAAAGTTTTTTGTTTTATTACTGATAGGAAAAATATTTAAAATTCAATGGGGACAAAACTTATTTTATGCTTTTGCACTTTCACAAGTAGGAGAGTTTGCTTTTGTATTATTAGGTTTTTCAAAAAGAATATTTTTAATCAACCAGAATTTATTTGCTCAGTTGATGGCAGTTACCGCAATTACAATGCTGGTTACTCCTATATTATTAATTGTTTACGATAAATTTATAGCTCCTAATACTGCTCCAAAAGGGGAAGGTATAGATTCTGAATTCGATATCACAACTTCTAATGTAAAGCAAAAGAAAATTATCATTGTAGGCTTTGGCTTTTTTGGCAGCACGGTGGGTCGGCTGTTGAAAGCAAATAAAATTGCAGCAACCATCTTAGACCATGATCCGGAAAGAGTAAAGGTGTTAAGAAGTTATGGTTTTAAGGTCTTTTATGGAGATGCCACCCGTTATTCTATTTTAGAGGCAGCCGGAATACAGGAAGCAAAAATTTTAGTACTTTGCTTGGATAATCCTGAGGATAACAAGCAAATAATTGAAATGGTGAAAGAGAAAGGGCTGAAGGTGAAAATATTTGTTCGTGCTAAAAACAGAAATGATGCCGAGGATTTTTTAAGGAATGGTATTGATAATCTTTACCGGGAAACGATGGGTACCGCTGTAAATATGGCTGTTGATGTTTTACATGAAGTGGGTATGCGTAAATATACTGCCCGTCGGATGGGTAAGCGTTTTGAATTGATAGACGAAGCCGCCTTGAAAAAGATGGCTAAAGAACAAGATTTGGATGCCAATAGCTTTACCATTAAAGACTCCATCCTTCGAGAACAAGCACTTTTAGCTGAGGATAGTCGCAACTTTGAAACCTATCATTTGATAGAAGAAGAAGAGGAAGAAGAATTAGACGACTTTTCAAAACAAGAACAGCCAGCGAATAGTTAGGTTAAATATTTTATTGATGAACGTTGTGCTATGAAATAGTTTATTCATAAATAAGCCATTTCATGTGTTTTTTACATTTTAGCATATTATTTCCTTTATATTGTTATTATTTTGGTGAAACAGGAGCTTTTTGTCCTTGGCTCCTGTGTTGTTTTTTGAAATTAATAAAAAATGCTCAACTTGGGTTATTCCCTTTTATGGTTGAAAAAAAATTTAGTAAGGTTGTTGCTCGTTAGTAAGAATAAAGTAATTATTTATTAATCAGTTAAAAGTTAAGTTCGTTTTTTCTACCTTCGCCAAAATTTAAAATTTTATGACTGAAAAAGCTGCCTTGAAAACAAACAATAAGCATCCAAAAGGATTGCCCTATCTCTTTTTTACCGAAATGTGGGAAAGGTTTGGGTATTTCTTGTTGCTGGGTATCTTCTTTTTATATATGAAGGCTCCTAAAACCGATGGAGGCATGGGTTATGACCCGGGGAGAGCCAGTGATATTTTTGGCACCTTAATTGCATTAACCTACCTAACTCCTTTTATTGGTGGCTTTATTGCAGATAGAAAAATTGGGTATATTAAAGCAGTTTACATTGGAGGAGCATTGATGGGACTGGGTTATATGTGTTTTGCCATAAATGGAATGACGGCTTTTTATGCAGCGATGGCATTGATTGTTATTGGAAATGGATTTTTTAAATCGAGTATGTCGGCATTATTGGGCAACCTTTATGCAACTGAGCCTTTTAAATCAAAAAAAGATGCAGGGTTTAATATTTTTTATATGGGTATCAATTTTGGAGCCTTTATTTGTAATATTATAGCTGCCTTTATGCGCAACAAATATGGGTGGGATGAGGCATTTATTGCAGCCGGAGTAGGTATGTTTTTGGGTTTGGGCATTTTTACCATTGGATTGAAACACTATCGTGCTGCAAATGTATTAAAACCTGCTCAAAAAGGAGAAATAGGTATGGGCAATCTGTTTTCTGTAGGTTTTTTACCGGCAGTTGTTACAGGAGTTTTGGGCTGGATGATACCCGATAATATATTTGGTAGTGATGCCACCGATGCCTTTATCTTTGCCAGCTTCCCAATTATCTTTTTCTTTATTTCTATTTATAAAAAAGCCGAAAAAAATGACAAACGCCCTATTGCCGTACTGCTAGCTATTTTTGCAATGAGTATTATGTTTTGGACTGTATTTAAGCAAACCGGAACGGCTCTAATTACTTGGACAGAAAGCTATACCGACCGTCAAGTAAGTGGTATGGCAGGCGATATTGCAGAAAGCCTTTATTTGGTGGATAAGGTAACTTATGGGAAAGATTCTATCCCTGCGTTTGACAATAATTATAAACTTATTAGAGAAAAAGGAAACATCGTAAAGACTTATGATTATCCTATGTATTTTAAAAATATGGATACTGCTAAACTGCCGGAAGAAGGTACAACTATTCGTGTTGCCAATCCGGAATTGTTCCAGTCTATAAATCCTTTTTGGATAATAGTATTGACACCTTTAGTCGTAGCCTTCTTTGCCTATTTAAGAAAAAAGGGAAAAGAACCCACAACACCATCAAAAATCGTCTGGGGGATGTTAATATCTGCATTATCTTGTTTGATAATGATGGCAGCAGTACATTACAGCGATAACGGTACTATAAAAGTTTCTGCATGGTGGATATTCTTCTATGGTTTAATTACGGTTGGCGAAATCTTTTTAAGTCCTATGGGATTGAGTTTAGTGTCTAAACTAAGCCCACCACGGATTACGGCATTGATGATGGGTGGCTTTTTCCTGGCAACCGCCATTGGCAACAAGCTTTCTGGTGCCTTAGCAAAATCTTGGTATAATTATGAAAACAAACAATTGTATTTTGTAGTCAATTTCATATTATTACTTGTAGCTGCAGGAATAGGGTTTGCCTTGTTGAAATGGATGAATAAGGTGATGAAAGAAAAGAGTTTACAATAATATTCCAATTTCAATAAAGAAAGCTATTATTGTATTTACATTCAAAAAACTTAGTTAAAAATGAAATAAATAGGAGTAAAGCTACTATTGATATATAATAAAATTGTATCTTTGCACTCTTTTATTAATAAAATTATTCACAGATGGAAAATCTGCGACATATACCCATAGCGGATTTAGAAAAATCCTTAACAGAATGGGGGCAACCAAAATTCAGAATCCAACAGATTAAAGACTGGATTTGGGTAAAAAATATAGGGTCTATCGAAGAGATGACCAATATCCCGAAAGAAATCAGGGAAAAATTGCATGAATTATTTTTCATTCCTAAAGTTAGCATAGACCATAGCCAGCACAGCGAAGATGGCACCATTAAAACCCGTTTTACCTTAACAGATAACCGTTATGTAGAAGGTGTTTTAATCCCTACAGATAATAGGATGACGGCTTGTGTGTCTTCACAAGTAGGCTGCAGTCTTGCCTGTAAATTTTGTGCAACAGGCTATATGAAGCGGATGCGTAATATGGACTGGGACGAGATTGTGGATGAGGTCACACTATTGAATGATATGTCATTAAAACATTATGACCGAAAATTGAGCAATATCGTATTTATGGGAATGGGGGAACCCTTGCTAAATTATAAAAATGTGATGCAGGCCATAGAACGTATCACATCGCCTGAAGGTTTGGGAATGAGTCCAAGAAGAATCACCGTTTCTACGGCAGGTGTGTCTAAGATGATAAAAAAACTGGGTGATGATGGTGTGAAATTCAAACTAGCTGTGAGTTTGCATGCAGCAAATGATGAAAAGCGTAATCAAATTATGCCTATTAATGAAACCAGTGATTTGAAATCTTTGATAGAAGCCCTTAATTATTTTTATCAAAAGACGAAGAATGAAATCACTTTGGAATACATTCTGTTTTCTGAATTTAATGACAGCCAAAAGGATGCAGATGAATTGATAAAAATATACAGACAGGTGCCTGCAGATTTAATCAATATCATAGAATATAATCCTATAGAGCAAGCCGACTTCAAAAAACCAAATGAAGCGGTAACTGATGCATTTATGGACTATTTGGCAAAACATAGAGTGAATGCACGTTTGCGTCATAGCAGAGGCAAAGATATTGATGCTGCCTGTGGACAATTGGCAAATATTGATACCAAGAAACAATAATATTAAAAAAAATTCAAGGGAAATCCCCAATAATATGGATAAAAAAATTTCAAAGAAGCATAACGCCCCAAATGTAGAAATGGATGAGTTTAAAGCAGAACGTGCTGCTGCCCAAAAAAAGTTTACAGAAGCTGACCGTAGAGATTTCTGGAAAGACTTTGATAAAAATCAGGGCAAAGGACATCAGAAAAATAATAGAAGAGATGCTAAGGATAACCAGGATGAAAAAAAATCTTTTAAGGATGTGATGAATAAAGCATACCAAGAAAGAAATGAGCGAAAGAAAAACATTGCCTCTGACGACTTTGAACGAGTAACTCCTAAGGCTTTTGTAAAAGAATTAAAAGACGACGACAACCGTCCTTACAAACATACGACAGACGATTTTAAAAAAAGAAAATCTTTTTCGGATTCAAAGCCATTTCCAAAACAAGAAGGGAAATGGAAGGATAGAATAGGTAAGGATGATAGAACGGAAAGAAAAGAATGGAAAAAAGACGATAATTTTGAAAAGAAATCCGGAGATAGATTCGAAAGAGGAGATAGAAATTCAGATAAGTTTGAAAGAAAAGGCAACGACCGTTTCGAAAAGCGTGAAGGAGGATATTATAAATTTGAAAAGAAATCCGGAGATAAATTCGAAAGAGGAGATAGAAACTCAGATAAGTTTGACAGAAAAGGTAACGACCGTTTCGAAAAGCGTGAAGGTGGCTTCAATAAATTTGAAAAGAAATCCGGAGAGAGATTCGAAAGAGGAGATAGAAATTCAGATAAGTTGGAGAGAAAAGGCAACGACCGTTTCGAAAAGCGTGAAGGTGGATATAATAAGTTTGAAAAGAAATCCGGAGATAGATTCGAAAGAGGAGATAGAAATTCGGAAAAGATGGAGAGAAAAGGCAACGACCGTTTTGAAAAGCGTGAAGGTGGGTTTAATAATTTTGAAAATAAAGTTTATAAGAAATTTGACAAGGATTCTCAAAATTACTCCGAAAGTAAAACCAAGAATTTTGTAGAAAAAAAGAAGCATTTTAAACAAGATGCTTTTTTAACCCATTTTGACAATGAGCAACCCGATATGAAAGTTTATGACCATAAAGGCAAGCAAGGTGTGCGTGCAGAGCAACAGCAGACTGCCAATATGGAAATTATGCCCTTGAATAAGTTTATAGCACATTGTGGTATTTGTAGCAGAAGAGATGCCGTAGAACTCATAAAAGCCGGAAAGATAAAGGTAAATGAAGAGGTGATATTGGAACCGGGGTATAAAGTACAAGAAGAAGACCAAGTAAGCCATGAAGGCAATGCAGTAAAGATTCAAAAAAAATTGGTCTATGTGCTGCTCAACAAACCCAAAGGGTTTATTACAACCACCGATGACCCTAAAGGGCGTAGAACGGTAATGGATATTTTAGGAGAAAAAGTTACCGAGCGTGTTTTCCCAATTGGAAGATTGGATAGAAATACCACCGGTTTGCTACTCTTGACTAATGATGGTGATTTAGCTCAAAACCTTTCCCATCCTAAGTATGAAAACAGAAAAATATATCAGGTTACTTTGGACAAAAAAGTAAATCAATCAGATTTTGACAAGATATTAGCCGGTTTAGAATTGGAAGATGGATTAATGAAAGTGGATCAGTTGGCTTTTTTAGAAAAGAAAAATGAAATAGGTATCGAAATTCATAGTGGAAAAAATAGAATCGTTCGCCGTATATTTGAACACTTGGGTTATGTCGTGGAAAAGCTTGACAGAGTGATGTATGCCGGATTGACGAAGAAGAATTTGAAAAGAGGACAATGGAGGTTCTTGACCAATCAAGAAATCATTAATATTAAACATTTGAAAGGATAATAAAATTTATCCTTTCAAATGAAAATAATCTAAGAAAGAATAACTATCTTTGTATTATAAAGTTCTTTGAAGTGAAGGTAATTCATGGTTGAGCCATCAACCATAAACATTCAACTTTCTTGAAAAACATGGGGTCGACTGGTTTTGACAGCACAAGAGAGGGGAAGCGTAAGCATGCCGTGCGTTGTATAATTAGCACGTAAATCTGAATATTCAACTTTTATATGGCAATACTCAGTATGCCATGGCTGCCTAATCAGAGATTAGGAAGTCATTAGGGCCGCGTTGAGCAGGTGATTCTACTGCCAAGCTCCGCCGCCGACTCATTTAAAAAACGTAGAATGCTGTGGTGTTAGGCTGTGCCCATCACAAAAGACTATTCAGCTAAGCTTTAGGTCGGTTGGTTTGTTCCCTGCCTATTGCCGACAAATAATAATAAACTAAGCATGTAGAAATCTTTTTCAATCGGTGTTTGGACGCGGGTTCGAATCCCGCCGATTCCACAAAAAACCGCAACTAATACCATTTAGTTGCGGTTTTTTACTTTAATAAAATATTCAATGCACAGTCTCAAGTTGACGCTGAGACTTTTATCCGTAGAAGTCGCCTTTTTTAATTCCATTAGATAAAAATCTTTTTAAGTAGATTTTCTGATTATCATTTACCTTTACCTTATTATTTTAGCAATAAGCAATATGAAAAAAATATTCTTAGTTCTCTTCATTCTTGGAATGTCTCTAAGTCTTTGGGCCCAACAAAGGAGTTACTTTAATTACCAAAAGCAAAATTTTAAAGGGCAAGATTATCCCGGATTTTACAGCAAAAAAGCTAGAAAGTCCAGTGTCAAAATCAACCAAACTTTACTGTTGAAATTAGTCCAAAATACTGATTCTATTACTTCTCCAGACTCTTTAAGTTGGCAAACCGATATCTTTTTTAACAATAAAAATATTATTGCCTTTTCAGTAAAAGATAAAGATAATCATGAGAAAAACTTCGCTTTTAATGCAGCCAACGGTTCATTAATTAATATTGCCGAAATGTTTACCCCTTATGGATTAAACCATATAAAAAAAGCAATATTGAAAAATTTTCAATCTGTAAGCCAACAACAGGTTTTGCTAGCTAAGAATGCTGAAAAATGTATAAAAGATGATTTGGGTAATTTTAAACTGACTCCTGATACTTTATTAGTATTCAGTACCAATTGCTTTAATGTTGCTGCAAATGGAAACCTCTCTAAAGATACTGTAACCACCGGCTTTAGCAGTGCTGCCCTTGCCCCTTATCTTAATATTTATGGCAAATCTTTATTGGGTATTACTAAAAAACCTAAACCCAAACATTTTAAAAGCACAGTGGTCAGTGGTCTATATGAGGGGAAATTGGGGAATCAAAATGTAGTGATACTTTTGGAACAACCCATTGAAAATTCTTTGCAAGGTGTTTTCTATTATCCTGATACGCAAGAGACTATTTCGTTTTCCGGGAAATCTAGAAGTAACAAATTAGAAACTGTTATCAAGGGAGCAAGCTTAAGAGTGGTCATCAGTTCCGGGTTTTTGACCGGAACATTGAAGAAAAACGCAAAAAAAACTTTGTATTTAAAATTGGAAAAAAATTAAGCTCCACCTTGACTTCTTTATTCAAAGGCATTATTAAACATAGAAATACTATTTTTGTTTATTATTTCAACAACGAAAATTTTTGAATGTCCAAAATTTTTTTTAGTAAAATTTCATTACTTATTCTTTTGTTTTTTCTATCCTGTACACATGAAAAATCATTAGATAAAACTATTTTCCGGTTGAATCAATCTGGAGGTCTGGAAAGCTTGGATCCTGCATTTGCAAAGAATTTGAGCATTATGTGGAATGTGCATTTCTTGTTTAACACCTTAACCGAAGTTAATAAAAAAATGGAAGTCATACCTTCTCTTGCCAAAAGTTGGGAGTTAGATGAAAGTGGCTTACAATATACTTTTCATCTACAAAACAATGTATTTTTTCATGATAATCCTGCTTTTCCTAATGGCATAGGTAGGAGAATGACCGCTTGGGACGTACAATACAGCTTTGACCGGTTAATTGACCCTAAAACGGCATCTTCAGGGGCTTGGATATTTAATGACAGAGTAAGAAAAGAAAAACCTTTTGAGGTACTTAATGATAGTACATTTGTTATACATCTGGCAACACCATTCCGACCCTTACCCGAAATATTAAGTATGCCCTATTGTTCTATCGTTCCAAAAGAAGTGGTAGAAAAATGGGGTAAAGATTTCAGAAGCCATCCCTGTGGAACAGGTCCTTTTCAATTTATATATTGGGATGAAGGCAACACATTGGTGCTTCATAAAAACCCTAAATATTGGGAACAAGACCAACAAGGGAATAAGCTGCCCTATTTGGATGCAGTTCAGATTAGCTTTAATGATACCAAGGCAACAGAATTTTTATTGTTCCGACAAGGTAATTTAGACTTTATCAATGGTATTGACGGCTCTTTTAAGGATTTGGTTTTGACCAGAAATGGAGATCTAAAGCCAGATTTCATTAACAAATTTAGGCTTCAAAAATTAGTGTATCTCAATACCGAATACATCGGGATTTTAATGGACGGCAATGCCGATTTAGTAAAAAATAGTGGGCTTCGTTTTCAAAAAGTACGACAAGCCATTAATTATGGGTTTGACAGAAATAAAATTGTTACTTATTTCCGAAATGGCGTAGGTGTTCCGGCTACTACCGGCTTTATCCCTAAAGGTATGCCGGGAACAGAACATAGGACTTCCAGAGTGTATGATTACAACCCTCGAAAAGCATTGTCCTTATTGGCAGAAGCTGGATTTCCTAATGGGAAAGGCTTGCCGCCCATCATTCTTCAATGCCCGGAAGTGAGTGTGGATATCTGTAATTTTGTTGCCAGTCAATTGAATGATATTGGTATTCCGGTGAAGGTTCAAGTAATGCAACCCGGCATCTTAAGACAGGAGATGAGCAGAAGCAAGACCGCCTTCTTCAAGGGGCAATGGATAGCAGATTATCCGGATGCAGAAACCTATCTGGCATTCTTTTACAGTAAGCTACCTGCTCCACCAAACTATACCCGCTTTAGCGATAAAAAGTATGATAAACTATACCTAAAAAGTCTTCAAGAGCAAGATAATGCCCTTCGGTTTTCGATGTATGCTCAAATGGACAGCATTATCAGTGAAACTGCACCGGTAGTGCCTTTGTTTTACGACGAGATGTTGCATTTTACACAAAATAATATTGTGGGCTTTGAGCAAAATCCGTTAAATATTATCGACCTAAAAAGGGTGAAGAAAATTAAGCCTTAATTTTGAGCTGCTTCCTTATTTTAAATGATAAATTTAGACCTATGGCATTGCTTTATTCCTCAACTTGCTTTCCTTGCTGGGCAATCAATAAACTCAAAGCACCAACCAATAAAAGGATAGCTGCCACCAATAAAGTTTCATTTGCATAAGGAATACTGATTTTAGTTACCCAGGTTGAGGCTTGCAAAGCCAGAGCCAACTCATTGATAAAAAAACCAATAAAGAAAATATAAGCAGCAATTTTTGCAAATTTATTTGTTTTAAATAAACCGTTGAGAAAAGAATAGCCAAAAATAAAAAAAGTATAGCCTCCTAATAGAATTAGATGTAAATATCCAATAATAATGGGTTTACAACTGAAAACCAAATTTGTTAATCCGGGAATTACAGAGAAGAATTGCAATACAAATTTCAAACTTATTGAAAAAGCAGCAGTATAGAAAAAGAATTTTAACCAGGGTTTCACCTGAGTTTTATTGCCTTCCTTCTTGAAATACTGAATGAATATTTTCAACATCATAAACCAAGCATATAATTGAACAGCAGCACTTACAGCAGCTATTGCGACTATCCACCAAGCAAAATCCCAAAAGAGTATCGATAAAATATAAGTAGGAATTATGGTAATGGCCCAAAGATGGCAATATTTTTCAAGACTTGGAAAGGTTTTGGGCAACATGGCAATTATTAAGGCTACTGCACCAAAAAGAAACCAGCCATCGTATTGAAAATGAAGGTAAAAATATATGGAACTATTCACCATCAATGGATTCATATTTTTACTGGCCATTAGATAAGCCAAAGCAAAAGGTCCTAATGCAGAGAAAACATTAATCTTAATACCGGTTCTTGCCCAAGGTAAAAATGCGGAATCTGCCGGAACGGCCTTACTATCTTTGATATAATGATAAGCATAAATCCCAGCTACAATTAATGAAAGGGTAGAAAACGTGATGGATACTGCTTTGTAACCTTGAATGGAAAATGCGATGAGCATTCCATAGGCCGAAATCAAATTAAGTATTAATATTTTTGTATATTTTTTTTGCTTGCTTACTTCAATATAAGGTGCCAAAACCATAGCCAGACCGGTATAAAGAATATGAGCTATCCATCCGGTGAAGGCAAAATGAGAATGTGCATGTAATAAAAACTTAAATTCAAAAAATGGAAGGGTAAAACCTATTTTGTACCGCATAAAAGTACCCCAAATCGCTACCAAAACCAAGTTGAAAATCCCAAGTTTAAACCAAAGCGTATATGATTTTATATAATTCATCTGTAAAATTAAATAAGAATTGAGGACATCAAATATCTGAAAAAAAACAGTGTGGCAAAATTAGCCTAAAAAACACTGGGAAACATAATAGCCTTAACAGAGGTTTTTTTTATGACAATTACATTACAATCCCCTAAAGAAAAACAGGTTATAACTAATGTTACAACCTGTTAATAAATAATTATTTTTAAAATTAGTTGATTTCTAAAACCCCCAATCTAGCAAGATATTTGTCTATAGTGCTTGCCTCAAAGCTTGATGGATATTGGTCTTTGATTGTTTGGTAGTATTTTTTGGCATCTTCTATTTTACCGGCTTGCTCACTGGCTAATCCTGCTCTAAAAGTATATAAGCTTGCTATTGAAATATTTTTAGCGTTAGCAGCGGCTTTCTTGTAAAACTCAATCCCTTTATCTGTTTTGCCGGCATCCATATAAGCATCACCTAATGCACCATAAGCAATATTAGTCATCACGGTACCCTTACCATCAAAGTTGGTTAAATATTTAATGGCATTGTTGGCATCGCCAGTTTTCAAATAACTTATCCCTAAATAATAGTTGGCTAAATTAGCAGCATCAGTACCAGAATATTTTTTTACGATATTTTGTGCACTTTGACTTTGTCCATCACCTTTGATCACTAGGTTTAAAGAGTCCATTTCAAACCAAGATTGAACTTTTGCTAAGGCTTTATCGGCTTTTTGTTCATTTGGTAATTTTACAAATTGATTATAAGCTAAAAAACCTAAAACTATAGCCAAGATAGCTACGCCGGCTCCTATGATAGGTTTCTTATATTTTAAGAAAAAATTCTCTGCTTTCAATAAAGCTACATCAGCTCCTGTTGCACTTTTTCCCTTACCAAACTCTTCTACTCCAACAGTACGTTTTCTTGCAGTTTGTGCCATTTATTATAAATAATTTATATTTTAAGTGTGCAAAGATAAAATAATTTTACAATTAATCAAATTTTGTTATTGGATGATTATTTATATTGGTGTCATTCTCCTGTTGTTGGTGTCCTCACCAGCACTTCTCCTCATGCTGATATTTATTAAATCTGCCCTATGGAGGATGAAATTAAGATTAGTTTTCTATTTTTGTAAGGTATTTAAAGTTTTATGTTTTTAGATATACACACGCATCATGCTGGAAATAAAGACAGTATAGTCAATTTTTATCAAGATTTTGAAAAAAGCAAAACTGCAATTTGGTGCAGCCTTGGAATACATCCTTGGTATATTTCGGAATTAGAAAAACAAATGCTCAGTTTGAAATCTTATGCAACCGCTAAAAAAGTTTTGGCTATTGGCGAATGCGGAATTGACAAACTTTCTAAAATTCCAATGAAATGCCAAATTGATGCCTTTCAGCAACAAATTGATTTGGCAGCACAACTCCAAAAACCTCTAATCATCCATTGTGTAAGGGCATTTGAAGAATGTTTGCAAACGCTCAAAGGTGTGAAAGTTCCAGTTGTTTTTCATGGATTTAACCGAAAGTTTTCTATAGCCGAAAAGATTTTAGAGCAAGGCTTTAGGTTCTCCATTGGTAAGGCTATCTTTCAACCTGCATTTCAAGATATCTTTAAGGCACTTCCTTTAGAAAATATTTTTTTTGAAACAGATGATGTCGAGCATATTGGAATAGAACAAATTTATAAAAAGGCAGCAGAAATAAAAAATATTGAAATAGATACCCTTATTTTGCAAATCGAAAAAAATTTCAAATTATTTTTTAAAAATGAAAGATAAAAGTTGGTTGTCCAGGACTGCTTTATTGATAGGAGACGAGCGTTTGGATAAATTAATCAATAGCCATGTGATGGTGATTGGGTTGGGAGGTGTAGGCTCATTTGCTGCTGAGTATATTTGCAGAAGTGGTGTAGGCAAGATGACTATAATTGATGGCGATACTGTTGACCCAACAAATAGAAACCGTCAGCTTCCTGCACTGTCCACCAATCATGGACAACCCAAAGCCGAAATTATGGCAGAGCGCTTAAAAGCTATTAATCCGGAAGTGGAGCTGAATGTGATTAAAGAATTTATCAATCCCGAAATGGTGGCAACTTTGTTGGAGTTAAAACCGGATTATATCTTGGATGGCATCGATAGCCTGAGCCCAAAAATTACCTTTATTGAGCAAGCCGTAAAAAGTGGTATTCCATTTGTAAGTGCTATGGGGGCCGGAGGCAAGATGGATCCTACCCGTTTAAAAGTAGTTGATATCTCTAAAACTTATAATTGCCCTTTTGCATTAAAAGTAAGAAAAAGATTGAAAAAATATGGTATTTATAAAGGTGTGAAAGCTGTCTTTTCTGATGAAATGCCTGTGGAAGAATCGATGATGCTGACGGATGGTACCAATTTTAAGAAATCCTTTTATGGAACCAATTCTTATATGCCTGCTGCTTTTGGTGGCGTTTTAGCATCAGTTGCCATAAGAGATATTATAGAATGGCAATAAATTATATGCTTTTAATTACCTTTGCAAACCAAATATTAAATTTTAAAGAAGAAAATAAGTAATTGTGAGAACTAAGATTAAAGATATTTTAAAAAACGAACCTGTTAACACCAAAGTTGTGGTTAAAGGTTGGGTGCGTTCCTTTAGAAATAACCAATTTATCGCCCTGAATGATGGTTCTATTATCGATAATTTGCAAATTGTGGTAGATGAATCCAAATTGGAAGCTGCTACTATAAAGCATATCCAAACCGGAGCCTCCATCAGTGTTTCTGGAACGGTAATAGCATCTGAGGGTAAAGGTCAAAATGTAGAATTGGTTGCAGATACTTTAGAACTTTTAGGCACTTGTAATCCTGATGAGTTTCCTCTACAGGCCAAGAACAGACCGAGTTTAGAATACTTGAGAGAAATAGCCCATTTGCGTTTTAGAACCAATGTTTTTGGTGCTGTGTTTAGAGTGAGACATAGTATTGCTTTTGCCATTCATAAATTTTTCAATGATAAAGGATTCTTTTATATCCATACCCCTATTATCACCGCTTCTGATGCAGAAGGTGCCGGTGAAATGTTCCGGGTAACCAGTTTGTCTATGGATAAACCCCCAAGATTGGAAAATGGAGCGGTAGATTTTTCTCAAGATTTCTTTGGTAAAAGTACCAATCTTACCGTGAGTGGTCAGTTGGAAGCGGAGTTGGCAGCCATGTCATTAGGAGAGGTTTATACCTTTGGTCCTACTTTCCGTGCCGAAAACTCTAATACGGCAAGGCACCTTGCAGAGTTTTGGATGATAGAACCGGAAGTGGCTTTTAACGACCTTACCGATAATATGAACTTGGCTGAGGATTTCATCAAATTCCTTATCCAATATGTTTTGGATAATAATAAAGAAGACTTGGCATTCCTAGAGCAAAGATTGCTAAATGAAGAAAAACAAAAACCTGCCAACGAACGTAATGAGATGAGCTTGATTCAAAAACTGGAATTTGTAGTTCAAAATCAGTTTGAAAGGGTAACTTATACACAAGCTATCGATATACTTTTACATTCAAAAGCTTATCAGAAGAAGCAATTTAAATATGATGTTTCTTGGGGTATCGACTTGCAAAGTGAGCATGAACGCTATTTGGTGGAAAAGCATTTTAAAAAGCCGGTTATTGTTACCGATTACCCTAAAGACATAAAGGCATTCTACATGCGTCAGAATGAGGATGGAAAGACTGTTGCCGCCATGGATATTTTAGCTCCCGGCATTGGAGAAATTGTAGGAGGGTCTCAAAGAGAAGAAAGATTAGATTTTCTACTAAAGCGTATGGAAGAAATGCATATTCCGGCCGAAGAAATGGATTGGTATTTGGATACCCGCCGTTTTGGTACGGCTCCACATGCAGGTTTTGGTTTAGGTTTTGAAAGGATGGTATTGTTTATCACCGGGATGACCAATATCCGTGACGTAATACCTTTCCCAAGAACTCCGGGAAGTGCCAATTTCTAATAATTAATTGTATAAAATCTCAAAGGCTGTCCTGCTTGCAGGGCCGCCTTTGAGATTTAAAGTGGTTTAAATTTTAAAAAATATAATTAGGGCATTTTCGATTTTAGAGTGTTTGAACCTTAATATTTCATTATTCTTCCTCCGCATTAGGCTTAATAATAAACTTATCTTCTTGCTCCGAAATATTTGGTGTTTTAGGCTTCACCCCAAAATTGCTGATATTATTGTCAGGCGTACGGTCTATCAATTTATTATAAGGGTCTATGCCTGCAAACTGTGGTTCTTCATCCACAATAAATTCAAATCGTTTTTTATTACCATCAATTTTCATTTTTTGTAAAATCAAAGGATGGTAATCCGATTTTTTGTCTTTCACTTTTCCAAATATGCCAATATCAATATAATCATTAACAGGAATTTTCTTGTTGTTGCCCATGCTGTCCACCAAAAACTTTACAGATCCTACCGTTAGATTGACTTTGTATTTCCCATTTGAAAGCTTTGTAAATCCTAAGGAGTCCACATAGTTTTCATAAATGGTAATGGTTTCAAAGAAATCTTTTATGATGTATTTCAAGCTGTCGGGGGTAGCCGCTTTCAAGTAAGGCACAAATTGTTTTGAAGTAACATAAGGAGGATTTTGAAAAGCATAAGCCTTAATAAATTGTTGCAAAGCACCATTAAGGGCATCCTCACCAATATAATCTTTGAGAGCATACATAATCACCGAGCCTTTTTGGTAGTGGATATACTGTTGGTTTTCTACATACATCAAAGGCTGTTCTCCTTTGGAGTCAAAGGCTCTACCCTGCAAATATTGGTCCATCTCATGCTTCAAAAATTTCCTCATATTGTTTTTACCATAACGATGCTCCATCACCATTAAAGCACCATATTGAGCCATGGTTTCAGAGAGTAGCGTTGCTCCTTGCACATCAGCCCCTATGATTTGATGTGCCCACCATTGATGAGCCACCTCATGTGCAGTGATGTAAAACGGCATATCTATTTTGCTGTGGTCAGCTGTATCCACCTTGTTGGTAAACCCTACATTTTCAGAGAAAGGTATGGTATTGGCAAAGGATTGAGCAAAAGAAGCAAAAGCAGGAAACTCTATTATCCTCAACTGACGGAATTGGTAAGGAGAGAAATTGGTGCCATAATAATCTAAAGAACGCTTCATCGAAAGCATCATATCGTCAACATTAAACTCATGGGCTTTGTCGTAATACAATTCAAGATTGATACCTTTGTATTGCTCTCTTTTGATTTTATAATTGGCAGATTGAAAGGCATAAAAATTTAGAATGGGATTGTCCATTTTATAATGAAAATAGTTTCTGCCATTTTCTTGCCAGTTTTTTATTAAATAACCAGGAGCTATTGCCGTCTGTCCTTTTTGGGTACTTACAACGGTTTCAAATCTTATCCAGTCTGCATCGTTAGAAATATAGGTATTGGCATACGCAGCAGTATCGTCGATGCTGTGCATTCGGCTTTTGTAAGGCAAACCATGTTTCTTTCTTTCTGCATTGGAGCCAAGCTCGGCATTGGTATTATAGCCTATGGCAGGCATAATGGAATTATTAAAAAAGGTGCCATTCTTTACTACCATCATACTCAATCCTCCATCTGAAAAGCCTTTTGGAGTATAGTCAAATTCAAAATTGAATTTTATAGAATCTCCAGGTTGCAAAGCAGTTTGAAGTAAAACAATTTTTACCCCATTTTTAGGATCGTTGATCAGTTCTTTTGTGGCAGATGCTAAACTGAGTGTTTTATAATGGAAATCTGATTTATTGTCAAAAAAATTAATAAAAACAGTGTCCACAGCTTGTGAATGCTTATTTTTGAGCCAATAATAACCTTTAACATACAAGCTGCCTTTATCCGGAAAAATATCCACATTCACATTGGATTCTATTATTCTTGGTTGCAAAGTATTGGTATATTTTCCATAAAGTTTCTCATAATCCACCATAGACTTAACCTGATCCTTACTGCTGATATAAGGATTTAAGATATTGGTATTGTAAAAAATATAAGTTCCTAAGCCCAAAAATACGATTAAAGACAGGTACATAGCTACTCTGGAGGAGCTGCCCATCTCTTTCTTAGAGAACAAATACCTTGCCTTAATGCCTTTTTCTTTACCTCTGGCATAAAAGAATAATGCCACGAAACTCAAGAACATTACAAAGGCTATCCAATAGAAATGGTAAACCATGGTGGGGGTCAATGGACCGTAACCATTAAGTTGGGTATATGGCATTCTGGGACCGTTGGAGCCAAAATTATATAAATCATTATCCCACTCCAGCAATCCAAATACTATTCCTAAGAGCATTAATGGAATCAATGAAAAGAAAAAGCCCAAATATTTATTGGGTGCAAAAACCTGCATTACCAAACAAATACCTATGGTGGCTATATAAGACAAAATGCCAAATATTAAAATGCCAATAATATACACATGAATTTGAATATCGAAAAACCCTTGTGCAAACTGGATGCCGATACCGGTAAGCATGGCTATTATTTGCAACAGGATTACAGCAGCTAATAGGCTGGAAAATTTTGAAAAATAGAGTACAATATTACTTACAGGAGTGGCATGAACCAGCTCGTCTATCTTGCTTTCCCGCTCCCGGAACATCACTGTGCCGGTATAAAAAATAATGAAAATATTGGCTAGCAAACCATACACACCTACTATGCCCACCATATTTTCTGTAAGCGGATAATATTCTGTATCATACACTTTTCCGGAATAATAATAGATCACTCCTATCATCACTAGACTTAAGGCTGCCGAAATAATATAAAATGTGCTGCCTATAACTTTCTTAAACTCAAAAAAACTAAGATATATTAATTGTTTCCAGTTAAAAGTAGTGGAGTAGTTTTGTTGAGCCGTAAGAATTTGTGATAAAGGTTTTTCCTCATATTGTATCGTTTCTTCTGCCGATTCCTTCTTTTTGAACCAAGAGAAAGGCGTAAGAAACTGACTAAAACTGAACCTGACATAACTCACCACCATCACTGCTAATGCTATGCCAAACCAGAGTATTCTATTGTATAATAAAGCACCTTCGAACGGTATTAATTCTATATTGCGTTCTGCAGCCGTCCAATATTTGGTCAGATATATATAAGCATTGCTGCCAAAAGGTTCTATCAATGCGGCAATATAGTCATAATCCATATTGTTAGACAAGTTCTCTGCTATGAATCGTCCTACCAGCATGATGATGCAAGCCATATAAGCCGCCATGGTGCTTCTGGTAAATGTGGTTAGCGAGAAAAAGATGACCCCTAATACAAAGGTATTGAGGAGTGTAAAAATTAAAAAGGGTTGTAGGAAATTGACAAGATTGAAAGGGCCAACAAGATGCGTGCCTATCCCCGGCATTAAACCTATGGCATAGCCAATGATCATCCCGGACATCACCAAAATGCCTAAGAGTAATCCTGCCGTGAACCTACCGAAAAAATAGTCAAACTTGCTGATGGGTTTGGTGAAGAATAAGGCATGAGAATTGTATTGATAGTCTTTTTGAATAGTTGATGCCATAATGCTGACCAAGACGATGCTGTTCAGCATTCCTAGGATATTGCCATTCAAGCCTACCAGGATATTGGCTATGGCAGGTGCCGAGTTGAGGGTGGTGAGGCTGTCGCCCTCTGTGGTGCCAAACACTCCGGTGGCTGCAAAGCCTATTGCCATAGACAATAAGAGGTATATACCGAAAAATATATAAAACATGGGGCGTTTAAACCCCTGCTTGAGTTCAAAAGAAAATATAGCTCCAAACATGATTAATCTTTTTTACGTAAATGGTTAACAATGGTGGAGAAATATACATCTTCTAAGTCCACCTCTGAAGCAACAAATCCATTTCCCGGTTCGTTTTCATCAAAAATTCTTAATTCCATAGCCCCCTTTACCATAGAAGACGATATGGCATTGTATTGGGCACGATAGGCGCCTAAACTGTTAGTGTCAATCGTCTTTTGCCATATTTTGCCTTTGATAGATTCAACTGCAGATTTAGGATTACCTTCAAATAAAATAGTGCCTTTATTCATGATTACCATATCATTACAAAGATTTTTTACATCATCAACGATATGCGTAGAGAGTATGACTATGGTATTGCTGGCTATTTCGCTTAATATGTTTTGAAAACGGTTGCGTTCCATAGGATCCAAGCCTGCCGTAGGCTCATCTACGATTACCAATTTAGGATTGCCTATCAGTGCCTGTGCTATGCCAAACCTTTGTCGCATACCGCCGGAATAATCGCTCACATTTCTATACCTTGCCTCGTAAAGATTGGTTTGTTGCAATAAGGCATCCACCAATTCTTTTCTTTCACCTTTATTAGAAATACCTTTTAGTATTGCAAAATGGTTGAGCAAGTCCAAGGCACTTACCTTAGGGTAAAAACCAAAATCTTGAGGCAGGTAGCCCAAAATCTTCCTAAGTTCTGTTTTTTCTTTTAGGATATCCAAATCATCCAAAAAAACACTGCCGCTATCCGCAGTCTGCAAGGTTGCCAGCGTTCTCATTAAGGATGATTTTCCGGCACCATTAGGTCCCAGCATTCCAAAAAGCCCTTGGGAGATGGTGAGGTTAATATTATTTAAAGCTTTTACGCCATTAGGGTAAACTTTATTTAGATTTTTGATTATTAATTGCATATTACGAGTATTAGGAATATAAAATATTTCAAATTACAAAATTATTTTAAAGGAGTCGTTTTTCTTTCACCCTTAAAGGGGGATTTTTTATCTTTTAAAGGATTTTTTGAGATGCGATTTTTTAAATATTGAAATGTTAATAACATTTCAATAATATTTCCCCCTTAGGTTGGTGTCCTCACCAACCTACAATTTTCCCCATTAGGTTGGTCTCCTCGCCAACCTAAGGATAAAAATAATAACAATTTGTTTGGATTTTGTTTTTCAAAAAATTATCTTTGTTAAATATTTCACACTTAAAAATTAAAACTATGGTAAAATTTAACAATTTGGACTTTCGTTTTTGTAGCTTCACTATCCCTTGGTGATACCCGCAAAATAAATAGAACCTCTATCCTGCTAAGCATTAGCAGAGATATGAAGATAGTGACTTTCTCGGATTTTTATTTTCATGTTGACCTCATCTTGTGCTACACTTTTATTTTTTATACGCCCCCTTTTTTGCAATTAAATGCTTAATAAAGGAATAGACCCCACACTGTTACTTCGCAATACTTTAAAAGAAATCAATTTAATTTTTTATTATTTAGTGCCTACTTTTTAATAAAATTTATTTTTTACATTTAAAAACAATAATATGAAAAACAAGATAATACAAATTTTTTCCTTGTTCTTCCTATTCTTTCTCTTAAGTTGGAATGGGATAGCACAGGACACCTGGTACGTAAACGACAACAGTACCACCGGTGATGTCTATACCACTGATGTGGGTGATGATGCTAATGCCGGAACGGCAGCAGCACCTTTTCTTACTATCGCCAAAGCAGTAAATTCTGCTACTGCCGGTGATATTATTAAGGTGGATGCGGGGAGTTATGATGTAAATGCTTTAGTGATTTCTAAAACATTAACATTTGAAGGGGTAAATGCTGGTATTCATCCGGCAATAGGTACCCATCCCAGTGCTACAGTTGGAACTAGAAATGCAGAGTCTCAATTTATTAGAAACGGTATAACCTTTAGACTGGATGCCGAAAATATTAAGTTTGATGGATTCGAATTTATTGGTACAGGGGGCAGAATAATAGATGTTTTAAACACGCAATCAGCAAAAGGATTTCATTTAACCAATTCAATTATTACTGATGCTACTTCTGCTTCTGGAGTGGGTAAAATTCAATTTGCTAGTACTGGCAATAATGATAATTTGCTTTTTGACTATAATCTATTTAATGATGGAACCAATCATACTATTTATTTAGGAGGGAATGGATCTTATAATAATGTTACTTTACAGTATAATCAGTTTAAATCTAAGACCAATAGTCTATTTTGGGCAAATTCTACTGCATTAACAGGAGGGATAATCGATCATAATGAATTTGATGGAGCTGCTGGAACTAAAAATAATAATATTAATATAGGGCAGGCAGGAAACTTGCATATTTCAAGCAATTGGTTTCATGGTATTAACTATACTGCAATTCAATGTGGAATAATAAATGGTTCTGTTTCAAATAATAAATTTGAAAATTATAAAGGAGCTACTGGCTCTGCCCATATTCAACTTTGGGGAGGAGAATGGGGAACATCAGTTTCTCAAAATGTCAATATTTCTAACAATGAATTTCATTATAATAATGATGCCGCTAATCCTGTTTCAGCAGTTCGTTTGAGAGGTACAGGAGCTATAGATGGTACTACTATCCATGTTAATAATAATACATTTTTAAGTGGTGGTGCAAGATCTGATGCATATGCAGTGCTACATCAAGGCGATCCAACTAAAGCAGTAGATGCATCCTGTAACTGGTGGGGGCAAGCCAGTGGTCCTGCATCCGGACAAAATAGTGGTAATGTTACTGCCGGTACTTATCTTACCAGTGGTACAGATGCTTCACCAGGAACTCTGGGTTTCCAACCTACCGGTGCTTGTATCGGACCGGTGCATAATACTACTCAAGGTACTTATTTTTCTACAATTCAAGCTGCAATAAATGATGCACAAACAGTTGATGGAGATAATATTGTGGTTGCTGCTGGTACTTATACCGAAACTGTTAACGTTAATAAAGAAGTTACAATTACAGGAGCCGGAAAAGGAAATGATCCATTGACCAATACAATAATCAATGCTCTAACTTCTTGTACAGGTACTGGATTTAATGTTACAGCATCAAATGTTACCCTTCAAAATATGAGAGTAACAGACTTCCAAATGGCAGTAACACTTTCCAATGTAGCAAATCCAAGTTTGACAAATCTTGCATTGACAGATTATTGTTTATACGGGGTTAGACTTGATGGATCTAATTCTACAATTGCTATTTCCAATACAGATATTCAAACCACGTCCTCTACAAGTACCGTTGGGATTAGAGCAGGTACAGCATCTGCCGTCAATGGAATGACTATAGATGGAACAACAATAACAAGTAATCGTCAGGGTATAGCTGTTTATCAGGCTACCACTCCTGTAGCATTTGATAACATTGTTATTAAAAACAGTACTATCAGCAACAATACTCAGAAAGGGATTTATCTGGAAAAGTTAAGTAATGCCTCTTTTGAGAACCTGACCATGGATAACAATGGTACAGATGCAGGATATGGAAATAATAATGGTATTGATATCAATTTAAAGTATGGAAGTTATTCCAACATAATTATTAAAGATTGTGATATCACCAATTCAGGTGTTACGGGTACTGCCTCTGATCCACAAAACCCAGCGGCATTAACGATTAAGGCAAGAGATGATGGTCCTAGTTATAGTTCTAATCCAGCTACTCTTAGCAATGTAACCATTAAGAATAACCGAATTACAGGCCCTCAAAATGGTATTCGTATTGGTGAATATGGGAAAACCAATACTACACCTACTAATGTGATTATTGAGGGTAATGACCTTTCTTATGCATTTACTAACAAGGCAATCATAAGCAGAATTGATGCCGATATTGCTGTTAATTGTAACTGGCATGGAGCAACAGATTTTCCAACAGTATTAACTGATTTATCAGAAAATGGTTCTGGACATCTTGTTTTATCCACTGTGTTGAACAATGGAACAGATGGAAACGGTGCTGTAGGTTTTCAACCTACCGGCACATGTATCGGACCGGTACATAATATCACTCAAAATACTTATTATGGAACCATTCAAGCCGGAGTTGATGCTGCAAATGCTAATGATATTATCGAAGTAGCTGCAGGTACCTATACCGAAGCTGTAACTGTTAATAAAGCGGTTACCCTTAAAGGTGCTAATGTCGGTATTGCCGGTACAGGAGTTAGAGGAACAGAATCTATTTTGGAAGACGGTTCCATGAATATTACAGCCTCAGGTGCCGTTACTATTGATGGATTTAAGATTCATCAAACCAATAATACAACCGATGTTTTCTTGATTTCAGGAGCCACAGCTGCTACCATACAGAATAATATTTTTGAACGAGATGGAGTTACAGCTGGTCAGTTTGTTAGAGCTATTACTACTTCAGATGGCTCTGGTGCAAAAGTTATTCAAAATAACTGGTTTACTGGTGATATATCCGGGGGCTTGTATAGTGGACATAAAACCTGGAATAATGCTATATATGTAAATGCAGCTACCAGTACTGTTACAATAAATAATAACAAAATCGAAAATGTTAGATCCGGTATTAATTTAGATGATTATCAAACAGGAATATCTGTTCATGATAATATTTTTGTTAATAACGGTACTCATATTGCTTTTGGAGGTACAACCCCAACAACCGGTCAATACACTTTTGGTGCCAATGAATTTGGTGTTGGAGTAGGTACTATCATCAATCTAAGTAATGTAAATACGAACTTTAGATTAGACCTTACTTCTTCTACCTTTAATGGAAGTTTAGCCTCTGCTTGGACGATTCCAAATATTTTTGGTATAGAGGCTAGTATGTATCATAAAGGAAGATCAGGTAAGAATGGCTTGGTAACCTATGTAGCAGGTAATCAATATGTGGATAGAATCAATGGGGATAAGACTACCCTTCAAGCCGCTAATGATTATGCTGTCGCTGGAATGATAGTAAATCTTCAAGACGGTACTTACAACGAAAGAGTAATCATCGACAAATCCCTAACCCTTCAAGGGCAAAGTGAAGCCGGTGTTATTTTAGATGGTACCGGATTGAGCGGAACAGGTAGCGGTATTAAAATCAATAGCAATGTTACTGGTGTAACCATTCAAAAAATGACCATTCAAAACTATACCGGCTCTAGTCCTAATGGAGATGCAGGTATTTATGTAGGTGTAGCTAATGATGGTTTTAAAGCCGACCAAGTAACCGTTAAAAATAATGTGAGTGCTGCAGGTATTTTTGGTATCGGTCCTGTTGATGGATTTGAGGTGACCAATTCAACGGTCTCCGGTCATGGTCCAGGAGCCAGAGGTATCGTTATCTGGAATGGTTTTAAGAAAAATATTAATATTTCCAATAATACGGTTACCAATAACAATTGTTGCGGTATAGAACTTCAAGATGGTTCTGCATCTGGAGTTACTATTAGTGGAAACATAGTTTATGGAAATAAAGATAATGGAATAGGTCTGGTAGGTTTAACTTCGGGGGCCGGTCCTAATGTTATAAGTAATAATCTTGTTCAAGATAATGGCCGTTTCGGTATCGAAATAAAAAACCCTATGGGTACCGGTTTAGCAACAGGTGATGGCTCTATAGTAGTTGAAAATAATACGGTTGAACTATCTATTATGTATGCTACAAACTTTACTTTGACAGAAGCGAGAGACCTTGCAGGTATCGCCGTATTCAGGAGATCTCCAATATTTACAGATGGTAATCCTAATATGCCTCAAGGGGTAATCGTTAGAAATAATACAGTACAAGGTTATAAACAACCTTCCAGCTCTGACGGTTTTGGTATCGTAGCCGAAGGTCAGGGACATATTTTCACCAATAATACCTTGAATAGAAATGATGTGGGTTTACAATTCCAAATGGGTCATACTCCTTATTCAGGATTGGGAGGTGTTCCAGATGCCGGTGATCAATCGAATATTGCCGATCAGTATTTCGGTAGAGGTAATGCCCCACAATCTTGTGGATTGGTGGATAATGTTCAAACTTATGGTACAGCAGGTGTGAATGCAAATACTACTAACTTCCGTACCGTAGGTTTTGGTACTAATTTTGCTCAGTTAAACGGCAGAAAGGTAGAAAACACAAGCACCGGAATAGAATATTGTTCTATCCAACAAGCTATTGATGATAATCCTACCTTAACTGGACATACTATTCAAGTAGGTGCCGGTACGTATGCAGAAAATGTAGTGGTTGGTAAATCTGTTTCTATATTAGGGCCAAATGCCACAATTGATCCATGCACAGGAACAAGAGGTGCCGAGGCTATTGTGGTTCCATCCACATCCGCCATCAGTTCTGGCGAGATTTTCCATGTGGCTGCATCTAATGTAACCATTTCAGGATTTACCATCGATGGAGACAATACAGCATTGACTAGTGGATTTAGTAGTACAAATGGAGCTGATATTGATGCTGCTGAGGGGATTGCGGTTTATGAGGATAATATTAGTAATCTTACGGTACAAAATAATATTATTCAAAATCTAGCATATACCGGTATTACTCTTTTTGGGAGCTCTTATAGTGCTCCTGAAACTCATGGGCATGTAATTTCAAATAATAAGATTCAAGACTTAGGTACTTATGATGTAAGCTCTTCGATAGATAAATGGGGCTTGGGGATATTGCTTTATAATAGTCAATACACTCATGTTCATGATAATTGCTTAAGTAATGTAAGAGTAGGGATTCAGACCGGTAATTTCCAAAAAGCAAATACCGGAACTTCAACATATCAATTAATTGAAGATAATACTATTCAAGCCAGATCTGTAGGGATATTTTACAATCTTCAAAATTTCTCTCCATTAACAATAAAAAATAATACGATTACAGCCTTGTATAATGTTGATGAATTGGGAGCTAGTGTCAGGGCATGGAATGGTATTTTAGCGGCTTCATTAGGGAATAACATGGGACAAAGTACATTGCAAAATAATAATGTGGATGCTGTAGGTTTAACTCCGGCTTGGACTAGAGGTTCAGATGGTATTAACGTTTGGAATGTTAAACATGATGCTCCAGTTAATATTTCAGGAGGGACCATTCAAAATGTAGATAGAGGGGTGTTCTTGAACAACTTTGAAGGTTACAACTCTGATGGAGGCGATGGTGCTCATGCTACCGTATCCGGAGTTTCAATTGCTGCCAGCAATATTGGACTTTATCTACATGATCATCCTTCAAGTACACATGGTGCTGTAAAAGGTAATTTTACCAATAATACCATTACGGCTCCAATAGGTATTCAAACTGAAGAGACTACTGCAGGTACTACTGCCGGGGTGTTTAGCAATAATACAGTTAATGCTGATGCAAAAGGTATATTGATTACCGGAATGTCCTTGTCAGGTTCTAATGCTTTAGATATCAATAATAATACAGTTACTATGAGCACTCAGTTGAGTGGAGGTGCTCCATCAATCGGGATTCAATTATCTAATTTGGTAGGAACTGCGGCAGCAACGGTGCTTAACAATACTGTTAGTGGTGCTCATTATGGTTATTCTGCTTACAATGTTAATACGACTCCTGTCACAAGTATTACTAATGGCTCTATAAGTGGCGTAATGCAAGGTATTGCAGTGTTAAATACGGATGGAGTAACCAAAAAAGAGTCCAAATTAGATGTTTCTAATGTTTCTATGAACGGCTTTACTGGTACTTCTTCCAATCCTGCCATTAACTTCCATGCGGGTATTTATACCTATACTTCCGGAGGAACAGGTGCTTCAGAAGGAATTACAATGAATGTGGATGGTGTTACTATTGATGGTACCCATAAACCGGATCAGTCAAGTGGTGGTATCAATATTTCAGATTATAGTGGTGGTACAGTAAATGTTCAGAATATTACAGTAAGCAATTCCAACATTCTAAATAATGATAATAGAGGTGTGGATGCCAGAGGTATGGTTACTCTAAATTTAAACGGAAACACCCTTACCAATAATGGACATGACGCTTGGGGTTCTGGAGGTAATTATGGATTTAGTGTTTTGGCTAGAAATAATGCAGTTATTAATGCCAATAACAACTTTATTACCCTTCCTGCAACGAGTACTTCCGAAGTGTATGGTTTGTTTACCGGAAATCTTACTGGTAACTCCATTGTTGCCCATGATAACAGTATTTTGTTAAATGGAAATACTAATGTAAATTCTAGATTGGCAAAATCAGCAGCAGGGACAGGAAGCATGGATGCTACTTGTAACTGGTGGGGTACGCTTGTTGTGAATGATTTGGCATCATTAATTGAAGGTAATGTAACTTATACGCCTTCTTGGTTAACCAGTGGTACTGATAATGTACCGGGAACCCCCGGATTTCAACCGGCTCCAGGTACTTGTTTAGGTGTGCCTATGGCAATTTCAGTAGGAACTATTACCAATGCTTTATGTACAACAGGAACTAATGGTTCAATTGATATCACAACTTCTGGTGGTACAGCCCCATATACCTATTTATGGAGCGATGGACAAACAGTTGAAGACGCTATAAATCTTGCAGCAGGAAGTTACAATGTAACAGCCACTGATATTTACGGTAATACTGCAACTGTTACTGGTATTGTTGTGGGTACTTCTCCGGTAGTAAATACCACTACATTGACAGGTTATACCACCATCCAAGGAGCAATAAATGTTGCTAGTACAGGTGATGTGATTAATGTATGTGCCGGTACCTATAATGAGCAAGTTGTGGTGAATAAAGAATTAACCATTAACGGAGCGAAAGCTGGAGTTGATCCAAGACCATCAAATGCTACTACTCGTGTAATTGATGATGCTTCCGAGTCTATAATAACAGGGACTAAAGGTCAAACACTTATCAAAATAAGTGCTAAGAATGTTACTATTAATGGTTTTGAAATAAAGCAAACAGGATCCTCTGGAGGTGCTCATGCAATAAATACCACATCAAATTATACTAATATTTCATTATTGAATAATATTATATATAATACGGGTACTGGAAATGCAATGCGTTTATACGGAGGAGATAACTTCTTAATACAACAAAATTATCTAAAAGACATTAGTGGGGAAGGAATTGTTTTAAGAAATGGAAACAATCAGATAACACCGGCAACTAATCAAAAGATAAAAGACAATGAGATAGTCAATGTTAATGGCGTTGCAGGTGGAGCTGTTGTTGTATATGGTGAGAAGGATTTAGAAATTAGTGGAAATATTATAAATGCTAAATATCAAGGGATTTCCATTGGAGCTACCGGACCTGCTTATTATGATATGAATAATATCAATGTACATCATAATACTATTTATTCCGAATTGTTAAATGCAGGTGGAGTAACTAAATTTGCAGTATTAATTAATGGTTTAGGTACAGGAGTAAACATTCACAATAATATTATTGGACAAAGTGGTAGTGCTACTACAACTTATCCTTTGATTAGAGTTGGATATGATGGTGATTTGGCTTCTGTTTCTAATCCTTCAGGCTTGTTGATTAATGATAATAGTCTTTCAATGGTGTCTGGAAGTACAGGTAAATACATGTATATTGGAAATAATATTACCAATAATATTGATGGAAAATGTAATTGGTGGACTGTAACAGATGGTAATTCGATTGATGCAATGATTAATCGTCCTTCTATAGTGGATCATTCAACTTGGTTAACTTCTGGAGGTAACAGTGCCACAGTTGGCTTCACGCCAACCGGTACTTGTGATGGTACACCTGTAGTATTAACAGCCGTTGCCCATCCAAAAGTATGTTCCGGCGATGGCTCAATAGATGTTTCTTGGACAGGTGGTACTGCTAACTATACCGTTGCTTGGTCAGGAACGGCATCTGGTAGCACTTCCGGTTTAACAGCTTCACCATATACCATTTCTAATTTGACCAATGGTACTTATGATGTAACCATTACAGATGCCAATGGTACCATAATAGACACAGTGGGAGTGGTAATTGAATACCATCCGGTAACAAATACTTCTACCTCTGAAACTTTTGCTACCATCCAAGGTGCTATTGATGCAACTAATACAGTAAATGGAAATACCATTGTAGTATGTGCTGGTACTTATAATGAGAACTTAGTGGTGAATAAAGAATTGGATATTCGTGGTCCAAACTATGGTATTAATCCTAATACTGGGACTTTAGGTTCTCATGCATTTATCACTTTCCCTACTGCATCTGATGGTGGAGAATTAATGGTGATTAGAGCTGATAATGTTAAGGTAGATGGATTCACTTTTGATGGTTCTAATAATGTTACCGCTACTGGTTCATCTGGAATATTGGGTTATGGAAATAATATAGAAGTAACTAATAATATAGTTTCCAACTTTAACTATGTTTCTGTTTGGTTCTCTTCTTTCCATCCAGATTATCCAACTCCAAGTCAAAGGACTTTTTATAGAGATAATGCTTTGGTAAGCAATAACTTTATAAATAATTCCTCTATTTTTAATAGTCTGAATGGTTCTATTGTTGGTTATGGTATTTATATGCAAGGAGCCTATGGTTCTGTTACTAATAATGTGGTAGAAGATACCAAAGATGCCATTCAAGTTCAACCCTATCAACATCCAAATAGCAGTAATGTTGTAGGATTGGTTAGTGGAAACAATTTTGAAGGCTATCGTGAGCCAATTTGGTATAATGCTGGTGGTGGCGGTATTTCAACTCCAGCTACTAATTGGAGTATTGTTAATAATAATTTGACAGGGATTGCTCCACCTACTGGTGTTACGATTCCAGAATGGAAAGGTTTCCGTGTACATAGTTATAAACAAGGTATTTTAGCATTTAATTCTAATAACATTAATCAAGGATCAGCATCTGCTAGTACTTATAGATTGATTACCAATACTGAGGGTAGCCCAACTCAACAATTAAATGCAGATTGTAACTGGTATGGAACTGCTGTTGGTAATACAATTGCTGCCGGTATTGATGGAAGTGTAGATTATGTATCTTGGTTAAGTTCAGGAGGAAGTGGTACTACAATTGGTTTCACCCCAACCGGCACTTGTGATGGTACTCCTGTAGTATTGGCCACTACTGTGAACAATGCTTCTTGTGAGGGTAATGATGGTTTTATCAAGATGACATGGACAGGTGGTACTGCCAACTTCAATGTTTCACTTGATGGAGCTACTCCGATTACAGCTACTTCACCTTATACTTTCAATAGTTTAGCTGCCGGTAATCACAATGTTAAAGTAGTAGATGCCAATGGTACTTATGCTGAACAGCTTAATATTACTGTAGGCACTAATCCGGTTAAAAATACCAATACCGGTTTAACCTATGCTACTATCCAAGATGCCATTGACGCTTCTGAAACTGATAATGGTAATGAAATCGTCCTTTGTGACGGTCCTTTCGATGAGCAAGTATTGGTGAACAAGGAGCTTTCTATTAAACCGGCTACTGTTAGTGGCAGTCCTGCCACTCCGGTAGTAAACTTTACAGGAACACCATCTGGAAAACCTACTTTGTTCGATGTTTCAAAAAACAATGTAAGTATCGACGGTATTCATTTTAATGTTGATTTATCTAAACTGAAGAGTGCTATCATTGCCAGTGCTGCAGATATTGATTTAATTACTATTAAAAACAATACCTTTACCCCTTATGGTACTGCATCTTCTGGTACTTATATGGATAGAAATGCGGTGAGTGTTAACTTTGGTGGTAGTAACAATTACCGTGTGGCTACCGGAGGTGTTGATAATATAGTATTTGATAATAATACTGTAGTTTCCAATGGTACTAACTCCTTCAGAGCGGGTATCAGTGCCGATGAAGCGGGTGGTACTTTCACCAATAATACTATCCAATCTATCAGTCAGGATGTACAGGTTCGTTTTGCTTCACAAGCAGTTACCATTACAGACAATGCCATTAATGGTGGTGGCGTAGAATACACTTCCCCTAATGCCGGTTCCGCCAATATCTCTAACAATACCTTTGATGGCACTTGGTGGATTGGTTTAAATCCAAGTAATCCAATTGCAAATCCGATGTTGAGATTGAAGCAAAATACTCCGGGTGTAACGACCACTGTTAAAAATAATACCTTTACTAATCACCGTTGGGGTATCAGCTTAGAGAATTATAATAATGATGAGATTGCTAATAACTCCTTTACTCCATTATCAACAGCATCAGAGTATAGACATATAACGGTAAATACCAAACTGTTGAATAGTCCTCCTTTGAGCTCTATTGGAAGAGTAACCATTAGTGCCGATATTCATAATAATATCTTCAATGGTAATAGTGTTGTGGGAAGTAATAGTAAAGCCTTAGCCTTCTACAATCACTGGAATGATGCTCCGGCAGCAAGTTATGGTAACTTTAATGTAACTGGTAATACCTTTAATACAGGCATTAAAAACTATATCTATTTAGATGATTTAAATAGTGTTACAAATGATCCTTATATGCTTACAAACTATCCGGAATATGCAGACAACAATGCGGCAGTATCCACTACAGCATGTTGGGGTAAAGACATCATTGATGACAATAACCTATTTGCAGTAGGAGGTTCTGGCACTCCAAAACTTTATAGTAGTATGACCAATTTAGAAATCTACGGAGATTTATTTGCTCATATTTTCGATAAAGTGGATAATTCTTGTGCCGCCGAAGTGAAGTTTGGGCAGGTTCCTGATTTAGAAATTTCTTCAAGAATTAGCAATAGTAATCTTGTGATTTCAAATTCTGATTTAGTCAACTATATTATGGAGGTTAGTGAAGCTTCTGGTAATATTACAACGAATACACCAAGTTCACCTGTCTATGTAAGAATACAAAAAGATAATAATAATTTGATTTATTCATTTGATCCGAATTTGACTACTATGTTGGCACCTAGCCCAAGGACTATTAATAATCCGGATTGGGATTTAGTAATTGATAATAGTAGTCAGATGGTTTTCAAACTTAAACCTGGGGTTCAAATTTCTGGATATAGTTTGTCTTCTATTGGAATAACTATTCAAGTTAAAGGAACTGCAAGTAATTCTCAAATTGTATTGTCTCCGGTTATTCTTAATAATTCTGGAGGGGAAACAAACAATATAAATAACATAAATTCAAGAATAATTAATCTTCAATAAATTTAATAACACATCTATCCACTAACCATCATAAAGTTAGTGGATAGAATAAAAAAGATAAAGACATGAAAAAATATATAATTACACTAAGCTCTTTATTAATGAGCTCCTTTATGATGGTTCAAGCTCAAATTGTTTCTCCAAATGCCGACCCTATGACTGGAGGGAATCATTATGTAGATAATACACCTCCAGCACATAGCAATACTGAAATGTATGGATTAGGAGGTGTTTTAGAGTATAAGGTTTTTAATAATGCCGGAGTTATGCCTCCAGACCCAACAGGAGATATTATTCCAAACAGTTTACATATTTCAATAGGCTTTCCAACCTATTATGGTCCACCTGCCGGGTTTAATCAGGCTGCATTAGATCTTGCAAACCCTAGTGGAGCGTGGACGCTTACGTGGGTACAATATGACCATACAGTAAGTGGAGGAATGATAGAGGTGACAAATGCAATAAATATTACAGCTGGTGCTCAAGAATCGATTTATATTCCGGTAGTTCCTTATATTTTAAGTTCTGTTTCACAATGGTCAACAATAACAATTGATCGGGAAACACCATTGAAGATTGCAAATGTAAATCCAAATAACGATGTTTTAGCAATAGGGGTAAAAGTCATGGGTCTTCCAAATCCTGCTCCATTAAGTCTGTTAAACTTCACCGTCCAAGAGCAATCTTGTGGAGTGGTAGAATTGAAATGGCAAACTGCGATGGAGAAGAACTTGGATAAGTTTGTGGTAGAATACAGTAAAGATGGTAAAAGCTTTGCGGCAGTAAAAGAAGTAAAGGCTAAGAACGAAGCTAATGGTGCCTCTTACAGTACTACTGTAAAGCAAGAAGGCAAAGAAGGATTCTATCGTTTGAATAGTATCGATTTCGATAAGACAAATGCTTACAGCCATGTATCTAAAATAGTATTGTCTTGCAGTACAGATAAATTGATTACTGTGGCTCCTAATCCTGCCACCAACACCTTGACGGTAGCTACCTTAGAGGGTAGTGAGACGATTCAGATCATGAATGCCATTGGTCAGAAAGTGTTGGAAGTGAAGGCAAAGAAAGGAGAGAATGTGGTTGACATTTCCCAGTTACCTGCCGCAAATTATAATTTGTTGATAGTAGAAGAGGGTAAAACCACCGCTACTTTCAAGGTAGTGAAGCTATAAGCTCAGTGTATAACCCATAAAGAGAGATAGGGCTGCCGGAACGGCAGCCCTATCTTTTTTATTGAGGTCTTTAATTTTCTTTTAAAGCTTCTCTGATTTTATTTTCTATCTCTTCAGAAAATTCTGGATTGTCCTTTAAAAAGTTTTTAACTGCATCTCTACCTTGTCCTATCTTGTTTTCGCCATAGCTGAACCAAGAACCACTTTTGGTTAAGATATTTAATTCAACGCCTAAGTCTATCAATTCCCCTATCTTGCTGATACCTTCACCATACATAATGTCAAACTCTGCAACTCGGAATGGAGGAGCTACTTTGTTTTTTACTACTTTTACTTTTGTGCGGTTCCCCATTACGGTATCTCCATCTTTGATGGCTGTTGATTTTCTAATATCCAATCTAACGGATGCATAGAATTTCAAAGCATTACCACCGGTAGTCGTTTCCGGATTGCCAAACATAACTCCGATTTTCTCTCTCAATTGGTTGATAAAGATACAAGTACAATTTGTTCGAGATATTGATGCGGTAAGTTTTCTCATTGCCTGGCTCATTAAGCGGGCTTGTAAACCCATTTTGCTTTCGCCCATTTCTCCTTCTAATTCTCCTTTAGGTACCAAGGCGGCAACAGAGTCCACCACAATTAAATCTAAGGCACCTGAAAGGATAAGTCGTTCCGCAATTTCTAATGCTTGCTCTCCATAATCAGGTTGTGCAATTAATAAATCATCTACATTGACACCTAATTTTTTGGCATAGCTAGCATCAAAAGCATGCTCAGCATCTATGATGGCACAGGTGCCTCCATTTTTTTGGGCTTCTGCAATAGCATGAATGGCAATAGTAGTTTTTCCTGATGATTCAGGGCCATATATTTCTATTATTCTACCCTTGGGCAGTCCACCAACACCTAAAGCAATATCAAGACCCAGAGAGCCGGTTGAAATGACTTCTATCTCTGTATTTGCTTTTTCTCCTAAACGCATCACAGAGCCTTTACCAAAATCTTTGTCAATCTTGTCCAGCGTCATCTTGAGCGCTTTTAATTTTTCATCCGTCATTTTTTTTTATTTTTATATTATTTATAATTTGAAACAAAGATAAAACAACAATTTTTAAAGCAAGATATATTTATTCAGATAGCAATATTTATCTTATTTTAAAATGTTCTCTTTAAAAATATCCTTAAAACAATTCCCCATTCTGAGTCTTAGGTTTAAGGTTAAGATGCTCATAAGCTTTTGTAGTTGCCTCTCTTCCTCTTGGGGTTCTTAAAAGATAGCCTTCTTGTATTAAAAAGGGTTCATATACTTCTTCTATTGTGCCGGCTTCCTCGCCTACTGAAGTGGCAATATTATTGATGCCTACCGGCCCTCCTTTAAATTTTTCAATAAGACAGGATAAAATACGGTTGTCCATTTCGTCCAAACCATTAACGTCCACCTGTAAGGCTTTTAGCCCATGCTCTGTAACCCCTAAGTCAATAGTGCCGTTTCCTAAAACTTGTGCAAAATCTCTCATTCTTCTTAATAGGCCATTGGCAATTCTGGGGGTACCCCGGCTTCGTCCCGCCAGTTCCATAGCGGCATCTGAGGTGATTTTTACATTAAGTAAATTTGACGAGCGAATGATTATTTTTTGAAGGACTTCTTTTGGATAATAGTTTAATCTGGATTTAATCCCAAATCTAGAAAGTAAAGGAGCCGTCAATAAACCGGATCTTGTAGTGGCTCCTACTAATGTAAATGGTGCCAACTCTATTTGTATGGTTCTGGCATTGGGACCGCTGTCAATTAGAATATCTATTTTAAAGTCCTCCATTGCGGCATACAAGTACTCCTCTACTACCACATTTAAGCGATGGATTTCATCAATAAATAAAACATCGCGAGTACCTAAATTAGTCAATACACCGGCAAGGTCTCCGGGCTTTTCCAATACCGGACCACTAGTTTCTCTGATATTTACACCTAATTCATTTGCAACTATTCTGGAAAGGGTTGTCTTACCCAATCCCGGAGGGCCATGGAAAAGGATATGATCTAAAGGTTCTCCACGCATATTTGCGGCTTTGATAAATATGCGTAAATTCTCTATTAGAAGCGGTTGGCCTGAAAATTCTTCGATAGACTGAGGTCTAATAGTGTTTTCAAACTCCTTTTCCTTAGGACTTAAATGTTCGTTAGGTCTTACATTAGACGATTCCATATCCTACAAAGGTAAATCTTATATTTATATTGAAGTGAAGAAAATTTTATGTTGGATGGAAGATTTTTGTTTTATTATTTATTCTAATTTTTTTCTCTATTTTTGGCAAAAAACAGAAGATTTGTCCATTTCAGAAGGTATTTTAGAGGCAATAAAACATTATTGTGCCTATCAAGAGCGGTGCCATAGTGAGGTACGCAACAAATTGATAAGCCTTAAATGTTATGGAGAAGATTTAGAAGAGCTTATTGGAGTTTTAATACAAGAAAATTACCTCAATGAAGAACGATTTGCCACTGCTTATGCAGGAGGTAAATTTAGAATTAATGGTTGGGGAAAGCTTAAAATAAGCCAACATTTAAAAGCAAAACAAGTTTCGGCTTATTGTATAAAAAAAGGTTTAGAACATATCGATGATACAGCATATAAAAATAAATTATTACAGCTTTTAATTAAAAAAGAAGAGCAAAGTATGGAAATAAAAGAGGAGTGGAAGCGAAAACAAAAGGTAGTTCAATACCTTTTGCAAAGAGGGTTTGAAATAGAATTGATACAAGATGCTTGGAATTTGAGAGATTTGCCGTAAATTTGATAAAATCCTATTATTGAGATACTATGGTGAAAAAAATAACTGCCGGTGTAGGTGTTAGTGTTGAAGTTTTCTATCGCCCGGATCAAAGCAGTCCGGGTAATAATAGCTATATATTTATGTATTGCATTACTATTGAAAATTTCACTAATACGCCTATTCAATTATTAAGGCGTAATTGGAGTATTGTGGATACCTTAGTGGGTATCAGGATAATAGATGGCGAGGGTGTAGTGGGGAAAAGACCGGTATTGGAACCCGGCCAGCGTTTTCAATATAATTCTGCTACTAATATCCATACCGATATTGGAAAAATGTATGGGGTTTATACTTTTTTAAATTTAGAACAAAATAAAACTTTTGAGGTGTTGATTCCAGAATTTATGCTTGTGGTTCCATTTAAGGCAAATTAAACACAACTAACTTTGTGCCAAAACGCTTTTGTGCTTTTGATAGATTTGATATTTTTAGGGAATTAATAAATAATAGGATTGCAAATAAGAATATTGAATTAATTTTGTAAAACATTTTTACGGCTTATAGGCTGTAAACTTTTTAGTAGATAATTAGAATAATGAATAAAATAGCATTAGAGATATTAGCACTTTCCAACAGTATTTCCAAGCAGCAATCTTATGCGGTAATATTAGGAGAGGTGGGAGGAACCAGAAAATTACCTATAGTCATCGGAGGATTTGAAGCTCAGTCTATAGCCATTGTTTTTGAACATATCAATCCCATAAGACCGCTTACCCATGATCTTATGGTTAATGTGTTTGAGACTTTTGGAATCGTTTTGAAAGAGGTTGTAATCTATAAGTTATTGGAAGGTATATTTTATGCAAATTTGATTTGTGAAAAAGATGGAGAAACCTTTGAAATTGATGCCAGAACCTCGGACTCCATTTCTTTAGCCATACGTGTAGGTTGCCCTATCTTCACTTTTGATAATGTATTAAACGAAGCAGCAGATTTAACCGGAATGCTTTCATTAGGCATTGAATCGGAATCGGAAATTGGAAGCGATGAAGTGAAGAAAGAATCCCAAAAGGAAACGGCTTCAAAAGGAGCTACCCCAACTTTAAACCATTATTCTGTGGATGAATTAAAACAAATGATGCAAAGAGCATTGGAAAATGAAGATTATGATTTGGCTATTCAAATAAGAGATGAATTGAAAAAAAGAGGTATTCACGATTAAAGCCCTCATTGCTTTCCTCCACAAGAGCCTTTTATTGCTTAGAGATATATTTTTCCTTCTTCCCAATGAATATTTTACAACAAAAGAAAAAATTATTAATTCGTTTCCTTGGAATCTTTATTGCCTTAGTATTATTAAATATTATTGCCACTCGATGGTTTGTTCAGGCAGATCTCACCAGAGATAAACGATACAGTACCACTCCGGAAACTAAAAAAATGTTGCAAAACCTAAAAGAAAATGTAAGCATTACTGTATTCTTGAAAGGAAACAAATTGCCCGTTGCCTTCAAAAGTTTAGCCATAACTACGGAGGAGCTTCTGAAAACTTTTAAAAGCCAAAGCCACAATAAAGTGAATTATAAGTTTGTGGATCCTACCGAAGATGAAACAGCTTTGGCAACCCTGGAAAAATATAGAATGTCCGGCATACCCGTTTCGGTCAGTGATGAAGGTGGAATGCAACAAAGAATGGTTTTCCCTTGGGCATTGGTTACTTTTCATAATGAGAAAGGGCAACCTGAAAGGGAAGCTCCGGTCTTTCTACAGGAAAGCAATTCGATGATGTTGTCCAAAACTATTTTATTGCAATCGGAAATGATGCTGGAATACAATCTGGCAAATGCCATTTTACAATTACAAAAAGAACAGCCTGATTTTGTAGCCTATTTGTTGGGGAATGGAGAGGCTGTTCCCCCTCAAATATTATCATTAATCAATAATATTGGTCAGGCACATTTTGCAATGGATACTTTAAATCTGCAAAACACTGTAGCCATTCCTTTAAAATATAAATCTATTATTGTAAACAGACCCACTCAAGCTTTTTCAGAAATTGACCTTTTTAAGATAGACCAATATTTGATGAATGGTGGCCGCATTTTATTTGCTATTGATGCCGCCCAAGCCAGTATTGACAGCTTCCAGCATGCAGAAACGTTTATGGCCAATCCTTTAGAAACAAATATTAACGATATCCTTTTCCCTTATGGTGCTAGGGTGAATAATGATTTGGTTTTAGATGGCAGTAATAATGCTGGTATTCCTGTTTCTGCACAGTCGGAGTTGTATCCTTGGCCTTACTTTCCTATCTTAGAAGGCAATAACAACTTCCCGGCAACAAAAAATTTGAATGGGGTTTTGGCAAGATTTACAAGTAGTATTAATTTAAATCAAAATAACAACAACACTATTAAGAAGACACCTTTGCTCACTACCTCTGTTTATGGCAAAACTATTAATTTACCGGCATTAGTGATGTATAAATCTGTTTTAGATGAAATAAATCTATCCACCTTTAATAAAAAGAATGTAGTGGTGGCGGCATTATTGGAAGGCAAGTTTGTATCTCCTTTTATTCAACGGAGTAGCCAGACATTAAATAGTTTTATTGAAAGCAACAGCATCAAAATGAAAAGCCAAAGCAATGAGCATAGTAAAATAGTAATTATTGCCGATGCCGATATTTTGTTGAATGAGGTAAAAGAAAATGGACAGCCCGGAGAAATGGGCGGTTACCGTTTTGCTCCTAATTATAAGTTTGACAATGGTTTATTCTTTCAGAATATACTCACCTATTTGATGGATGACCATAATCTTTTGAAGGCCAGGACTAAATCTTTTGAAAATAGAATTTTAGACCCAAAACGCACCGAAGCCGAAAAAACTAAATGGCAAATTTTAGCTATTGGCGTTCCGGTGGTAATGGTAGGTTTGCTGGCCTTGATTTATGGCTTTTTGAGAAAGAAGAAATATGGAAAGCCTTAAGAGCTAGGTCTTTTAACTACTGCCAAGGTTAATCTACTGATACAGACTAATTGCTGCTGCTCATCTTCAATACGAATTTCCCAAACTTGAGTACTGCCTCCAATGTGAAAGGGTCTGGCGGTGGCAAACACCCAGCCATCTTTTTTTCCTCTGATGTGGTTACAATTGATTTCGATACCTACACAGGCTTGTTTCTCAGGATTTATACAAAGCCATGCGGCTACGCTCCCTACAGTTTCTGCGAGAGCGGCAGAGGCACCACCATGTAAAAGACCAAAAGGTTGATGGGTGCGGCTATCCACAGGCATTTTTGCAGTTATTGAATGTTCTTCTACAGCTACAAATTCGATTCCAAGGTGGGCACCTAAGTTTCCTTCTCTCATTTTATTTAAACTTTCTATTTCCGGTATTCCATTAAACCAAATCATATTTTATTATTGTCTTTTAAGTCTTTATTTTTGCAAAAAATTTTTAGAGTTTCAAAATTACTAATTTTAAAATCTAAAATTATAACTTTAAAAAATTTGTATCGTTTATAAAAACAAAATGAAGAACATTCTTATTGCTGGTGCAGGTAAATCCTCATCATACCTTATTAAGTATCTATTGGAAAACTCTAAGCCTGATTGGAGAATTATTGTGATGGATGCTTCAGCGGAGGCTATCAAAGAGAAAACATTTGGCCATCCCAGAGCCATAGCTGCTGTAATTGATGTAACTAATGAGGCCCAAAGGCAGGCATTGGTGCAAGATGCCAGTATCGTAATTTCTATTTTACCTCCGGATTTGCACTTTTTACTTGCTAAAGATTGTTTAAAATTTAAAAAACATCTGATAACTTCTTCCTATATCGCTCCCGAAATTAAAGCTTTGGATAAAGAGGTGAAAGAAGCCGGACTGATTTTTATGTGTGAAATGGGATTAGATCCGGGTATAGACCACATGTCGGCGATGGCTATCTGTCATAGTATTCAAAAAATAGCAGGAGAGATTACCAGTTTCAAAAGTTTTTGTGGAGGTGTGGTAGCCCCAGAAAGCGATAATAACCCTTGGCATTATAAAATCAGTTGGAACCCAAGAAATGTGGTTTTGTCTGGAAAGGCAGGTGCAGAATGGAAAGAAAATGGAACCATAAAACAATTAGAATATTCGGATATTTTTGAAAAAAATAAAAGGATAAAGGTGGATAGTGTAGGGTTGATGAGTTATTATCCTAACAGAGATTCTCTAAATTATATCGATCTATATGGTTTGCAACAGGTGGATACTTTTATGAGAGCAACACTTCGTTTCCCCTCTTATTCAAAAGCATGGAATTATATCGTCAAAATGGGTCTGACGGATGAGGACGATCAGTTTGACACCATAGGGAAATCTTATGCTGATTGGATGTCCTTTAAGACCGGAGTGCCTATTAAAGAAGGATGGGATATCGCCGTAGCAGAAAAATTTATGATTGGCGACAAAAGTTTAGACTTATTAAAATGGTTAGGGATATTTGAATCCAGTCTTCTGATAAAAAGAGAAGGAATTTTTAGTAGTGCAGAAATTATGCAAGACGTAATTGAAGACAGATGGAAACTTATGGCTAACGATAAGGATATGATAGTTATGCAGCATCAAGTTACTTATATGAGAAGAAATACTACAACTAACTTGACTTCAAATCTTGTAGTGAAAGGTGAAAACAGTTTGTACAGTGCTATGGCAAAAACAGTGGGTTTGCCTATGGCTATTTTAGCAAAAAAAATTATTGATGAAGAAATTTTGCCTACACGTCATACCATCGGAGTAAAAATACCCATCATGCCGGAAGTTTATAGGGTTGTGTTAAGAGAGTTGAAAAAAAATGGAATTACTTTTGAAGAGCAAGTGGATTAAAATTAAGGATGTTGGAAGTAAAATTTAGTCAAGAAGAAGCCTTTATTATGGATGTTGTGGCAAGTGCTGCCAATAAAATCCAAGTAGATGCATATCTGATAGGTGGGTTTGTAAGAGATAAAGTTTTAGGCAGACTTACTAAGGATTTGGACATCGTTTGTAATGGTGATGGGGTCTTGCTGGCAGAGACCGTTGCTTCCCTATTACAACCCAAACCCAAAGTTGCAATTTTTAAAACTTATGGCACTGCCCAAATGCTTATTAAAGGGATAGAAGTAGAGTTTGTAGGTGCCAGAAAAGAATCTTATAGCGAGCATTCAAGAAATCCGGAAGTAGAACCCGGCACCTTGGAAGATGACCAAAGAAGGAGAGATTTTACAATAAATGCCTTGGCCATAAGTGTTAAGGATGGAGCGGCAGCTAAGATTATCGATCCTTTTGATGGATTGCTAGATCTTAAAGATAAAATAATTAGGACGCCACTATTACCCGATCAAACTTTTAGCGATGATCCTCTAAGGATGATGCGGGCCGTGCGTTTTGCTTGTCAATTACAATTTTTTATTGAAAATGCTTGTCTCGAAAGCATCAAAAAACAAAAGGATAGAATAAAGATTATCTCAAAAGAACGTATTGCAGATGAGTTGAATAAAATAATGATGAGCCCAAAACCTTCTATCGGTTTCGACTTGTTGTATAAAACCGGCTTACTGGATATCATCTTACCCCAACTGACAGCATTGGCAGGTACCGAGATAATAGAAAATCAAGGACATAAAGATAATCTTTACCATTCTTTTCAAGTATTGGATAATATTGTACCTCATACAGAAAATCTTTGGCTTCGATGGGCTGCCTTATTACATGATGTAGGCAAGGCCAAAACAAAACGGTTTGAAAAAGGTAAGGGTTGGACTTTTCACGGTCATGAATTGGTGAGTGCCAGAATGATTCCTAAAATATTTGGTGCCTTAAAATTACCACTCAATGAGAAAATGCAATTCACCCAAAAGATAGTATCCTTACACCATAGACCTATTGCACTTACCAAAGAAGACATTACCGACTCTGCCATGAGACGACTTTTGTTTGATGCCGGTGAAGAATTAGATGATTTGATGATTTTGTGTAATGCAGATATTACCTCTAAAAATCCTCAGAAGGTAAAACGATACATGGAAAATTTCAACATTGTAAGACAAAAGTTGAAAGAAGTAGAAGAGAAAGATCAGATTAGAAACTGGCAGCCTCCTATTTCCGGAGAAGAAATAATGGAAACTTTTGGCCTAAAACCCTCTAAAGAAGTGGGTTTAATAAAAACGGCAATCCGAGAAGCCATTTTAGATGGAGTAATTCCAAATAACTATGAAGCTGCACAAAATTTTATGATAAATTTTGCCAAAGCTCATAATATTTTACCCATAAAATAGGGCCCTCTGTTAAACTCAGCCAAAAGATATTTTTTCATAATTTTTATTTTTTAAAGCATAATTTAATGATAAAGATACTTTGAAACAGTTTTATTGCATTTGAGCTAATTTAGGCTTGTATTAAACTTGATGTTTTTTCTTATAATTTTTTGACTAACAATAAATAATAGTTAATCCACAGCCCCTATTTAGAGTGTGTGTACAGTCGATGAAGAACAGTAAGTATATCGCCATAGGTGTATTTATTCGGAGACTTAGAGGAAGAAAAAATTCAAAAATTGAAATATAGGCAGGTGCACGAAAACTGGCAGCAGCATTTTACCACCAGATGACCAAATGTGCAGCATACGTAGAGCACGGCATAGAAAAATATGAAGAACATTTAAAGCAAAAAGGACAAAACCTACTGCAAAAACTTATCATATAACATAATTTAAAACTTGCTGATTAACAATTGGTCGCAATGCTTGTCATTGGCAATATAAACTCGCTACACCCAATCAATTAGAGGATGGCAAATATTTCAACAGTGATAATCAATATGTTAGCCTATCTTTCATTGACACAATCGGGAGAAATCTTAAAGTGCTATTTGCCAATATTATTGAGCCATTTCTTCGTTGCACCACAAAATGACAAAAAGAAAGTAGCACAATTGGAATTACAGTGGCTGAAATCAGCATTAAGATGATATTTATTTTTTAAATCGAACGCCGTGGTGAAATATTGCGAAAGTGCTTTTTTAATTTCTTTATAACAATTAATTTTTTGCTAATTTAGTCTTTTTTAACTTTCTTTACAGGGTGGTATTTAACCAATTTCTCTAAAGCTGATAAAATTTTAAGGAAATGAACAAAATTATCCCGTCATTACTCGCCTTTTGCCTGAGTTTTACAACGCTTGCCCAGATAACTACTACTTATCAAGACCCGATAATCATCGAAGATAATTTTCCGCTTGGTTGGGCATGGTTTACAACTAAGAGGGAATGTAGTCAGTCCAGTGCCAACTCCCTGTTCAAACACTATCCAAGTACGGGAAATGTGTACGAGATACATACTTATTCCTGGGACGAAGGACCTGTATTGGTATCTCTATTGCCTTAAATATGGCAGGATTTGCCGTAAGGGAAATACAAGTAAGCACACAGATTCAAACCGGGCTTACGCCCCCGGGTCTCATCAAGGAAGATGCTGTTAATTACTTTGCATCGGGGTCGTCGGGTGAAATCCAATACAGTGTAGAGTCCACTGTTTTGAGTGATATAGACCAGCCGGACAGGACTTTTATAGCAGTAACCTATTATTACGGACCCTTTGCAGGGGGAGGGAAATACATTCTTCATTTATACGAATGGGACAGCTCCACAGGCTTGACAGACATGGGTAAGACTACGTTAAATGACTTGTTGGGTCCCGCCAACAAAGGCATTATTCATCAGGATGCCAATGGTGGCGAAATTGCCGTGATAACATTTGAGCAGGACTATCAAATTTATTCCCAAACGCTTAGAATAGTAGCCGGAGTACCTAAATTGAGCGGCTTGTCTCGATTGGATAATCCCAATATTGCCGGAGCAAGAATGAAGCCCGATGTTGCTATCTCCAATGAGGGTGATATATCAACGGCTTCGCTCTATTATGTTATGACCTCCGGCGATGATGAGCATTTGTATGTTCTGGAAAACAAGGTGTACAACCTTGATGGCGTTTCCTACGGCACAATAGCGGTATTGAACTGCAATTTAACAGACGAGGCTGAAGTATGGGATGTGCTGTCTTTCACTCCGGTGGGAAATATAAAATTTGATATACCCCGGATAGGTCAAATGGTATGGGCAGAGCCTGGAGCTGGGTAGTGGCAGAGTGCGGCGGTGGATATGATTTTATCCGAAACGGGTATTACAACTAGGCCACTATGGCAGCAGTAGAACATAATTATTTGAATTATTATGACCCGTTTGTTGTTGGCTCCCCCACTTTTGATATTACCCCTTCAAATCAATATACGAATAACCGGGCTGTTGTAGCATTTGGGCAAGACCGAGAGGTCTATTATGCCTGGGTGCATCGGAATTTTAATAACATCCTGTTGCTGTATCCCAATCCCGTTACCGATCAGGCTTACCTGAGCAAGAAACTGGCAGATGACGGGCTTACGTTTTTGAATGATATTAATATTGGGGGACAGCATGTGTATGACCGGGTCAATTATGAACAAAACACCTTGATTAATGTCATGGGTTCGGTGGCATTATCAACAGGCAACGACCATATTGAGTGTTTGTTCAGCAGCTTTATCCAGTCAGATGATAACAGTACGCCCATTCCCGGAGGGTATATGTATTGTGTAGGCAATAAAACAACCGACTGGACTACGGCACAATTCAGGCCGCAGCCGCCGGCAGATACCCTTGCCGGAGTGCCGGATATGCAGTTGCACCTCAGCCCCAACCAATTTAGCAATACTGTACACCTGAGCATTAGCAACAGCACAGCTACGGCTCTGTTTAATATGGATGTATATAATCTTTTGGGTCAACGCATCATCAGCACAAGAGGCAATGCAGCTGAGCTGAATGAACGTTTAAACAGACAGATACCGTCTATGATACCCGGTACAAATTGGATGTGTATAAACGGAGAAAATCTAAGATCTTCTTATAAATTAATAAAACATTAATTTAATAAACGATAAATATTGCTAAGAGTATCAGACGGTACTCTTAGCAATGTATCACAATATGACTTTATATGAAAATTTCAATTTATATATTTGCCTGCTTATTGCTGCCCTTATCTTTTGTTGCAGCCCAGCCATATTACAGCAATTCCAATTTAAAGGTAAGAATGGCATCTGCCAATCTGCCCAATCAAACCTCTCCCAACTGGAGCGGCTTTATCCCATATATGCTGTTTAGCGGTCAGTATTTGAATATCAGCGATTATTATCAGGAGCTGAACCAGCAAAACGATATGCTGCTGGGCAATCCGGACGGCAACCCCTTTTTTCATACATCCAATTTGGTGAGTAATTTCTACACAAACTTGAGAGATTCTGTATTGCCTTGGCATTATGGTAAGTTTTTTTTGATGGGGCAAGCGATATAGGTATAGACAGCGGTATAATAATCAGTACCGGTAGAATTTTGTACGTTGCAGATAGCTCTGGTCCGGCAAACCTTATCGGCCCGGGTACATTCCCGGGCATCTCCCAAAAAGCCGAGTGCCGCAGCACAGGCTGGGGCAATAAAGGTAAGAATATGATGTTTTTGAATGACCCTATGCTAATTGGCATGGGTGCGCTTGTGGGTCGTTTGCAGCAGTATCCCGAGTTGGTGGCACTCAACAATGGCAGGGCTATAGCCGATGCCAATATCTTTGAGTTTGATGTGCAGCCCTATGGCAATTTTATCAGCATAGATTATGTATTTGCCTCGGATGAGTGGCCGCACAACAGCTGCGACAGCGGAGCCGATGTGATGGCCATAATGCTCTCCGGCCCGGGCATTTCGGGCGAGCAAAACATAGCCCTGCTGCCCGGCAGCAATACGCCGGTTACTACTAAAACGGTATTTCCTGCCGGCACAACATGCCACCCCGAGATGCCGGGGCAGGCATCGCCCTGGTATGTGGACAATACCGGAGGGCAGAATGTGATTTACAACGGCTTTACCAAAGTCTTGCGGGCGGCAGCCATAGTGCAGCCCTGCCAGACCTACCACATCCGGGTGATGGTGGCAGACGGAGTGCGCCATCCTTACGATACGGCTCTTTCAAATTATGCAATAACTCCTGTTCCGCCAATAGATACAGCGAGCAGCAATACGATTTATGACTGGAGCAACGGCACAATGGCAGATGATGCCGGAGTGTTCCTTAAAATGGGCAGCCTGCGCAGCACAGATACTGTGCGGTTGGCTGCCATAGGCGGGTTGAGCCAGTCTGCCGATCATCCCTACGCGCTGCGCGGTTGCTTTAATGGCAAGCTGAGGCTTAGCGTGAGCGACAGCTTACCGCTGGCGCGCACCTTCAACCTCCACTACAGCGGCAGTGCAGTTTCTGGAGTGGACTATCAGGCATTGCCAGCTACGGTTACGCTGCCTGCCTTTGCAAAATATGTAGATATTCCGGTAACGGTATTGCCCGGCAATCAGGACGACAGGTTGCTTACGGTTCGGGTGCAAAACCCTTATGGCAGTTGCCAACCCGGGTATCAGGCCTATTTAGATACGGCAGAGTTGCAGATTTTGAGCCAATATCCAGTATCGGTCAGCCCGGCAGATACGGGTATTTGTCAGGGTTGCAGTGTGCAGTTACACACTATTGCAGAGCCGGACATCAGTTATAATTATGTATGGAGTCCTGCTCTGGGGCTGAGCAGCACAAGTATTGCCAACCCTGTGGCTACGCCTCCCCACAGCACTGTTTATACGCTCAACATCAGCGGCAGCAATGGGGCTGCCACCTGTGCTTTGGGCACGGCAACGGCAACGATTCAGGTAGGCAATGTGGGCATCACAGACAAAGAAGACCACGGCAGCGAGGTTTGGCTTCACCCCAACCCTTTTAGCAACAGTGTGCGCCTGAGCATTAGCAACAGTACAGCTACTGCCCTGTTTAATATGGATGTATATAACCTTTTGGGGCAACGCATCATCAGCACAAGAGGCAATGTAACTGAGCTGAATGAGCGTTTAAACAGACAGATGCCGTCTTTGGCATCGGGCGCATATTGGATACAGATACAGGGCGGTGATTTTAAGGCAGTGCGCCAAGTAAGCAAACAATAATATTTGGACACGATTCTTTTGCTGAATTTGTGGAAGAAAAATCTTTTGTATTTTCTAAAAATTAAAACCTAATCTAAATGCTAACATGGAGCCTGTAGCCATTTTAAGCGGAAACATTTCGTAACGAACACCAATTTCCAATGCATTATTTTGAAATCCAATGCCCGGAGCAAAAACTAATCCACTTTGAGAATTGGATATAGGTTGTCCATTGATCACGGTAATAGTTTTAAATGAATTATAGCCAATTTCGCCCATTGCAAATAGATGTTTTTTGTAAATAAATTTGTAGCCCGCTTTTATCGGAACATGTACCCCCAAATTTAAATGGTCTTCATCAATAATTTTTGGAACCCATACCAAGCTTCCTGCGGTAAGGGTGATAAAACCCGGTCCTAAATGATAGGAGCCTCTTACAGTGAGTTCTCCGGCAAAATTATATCCGTTTTTAAGGTCACCTATAGGTAGTCCGGCTTCAAATCCAAAACCGAAACTCATTTTTTTACTGAGCTTTTGTGCATTGCTATTTTGGGTAAGGGTGGCAATTAATATTAAAGCCCCAAAGCCTGTAATGATTTTCTTTTTCATGATTTTTTATTTTGTGATTTGTTAGTACAAAATTACTATCGTAATTGGCAGGCTTTTATACCATTTTAGTAGTAATTTTATGGATGAGTAATATGTTGGGGAGGTGGATTGATTACCTTCTCTTATCCATATTATAAAGAGTAAAAACAGGAATGTCCACCAATACTGAAAAGTATATTCTGGAAACATCTCTATTGGTCTCTACGAATTGTGCTGCCCCATTTGTGAATTTTAGGGCTCTTAAATTTTGAATATAGCTCCATTGAATCCCTGCCGTAATTGGTAATTTTGGAATATTAAAAAATAAGGAAAGTCCGGGACTAAAAAAATGTTCAAATTTTATGTTTGTATAGGATGTTGTGTCGTTATTTATTCTTTGATTTACTATTGCACCCAGATCAATTCCACTAATAAAAGCGGTTAAATAGCCTTTGCAAAAGGTAACAGATACGCCTATAGGTGTAGCTAAGCCAATATTTCCTCTGGTTGGGTTACCCATAGTGCCATAGGCCGTTTCTCTTCCACCTGTCATGCCAACATAGGCATTTACGGAGAGATTGAAGGTACTGTTTCTTTTAATTGAGGCACTTCCTATGGGTAGTGCATAGGCATTAAGCAATGCTTCCATATCAGAACCAGTTTGTAAAGTAGCCAATTGAGCGATAAAAGTTAAGGTTCGCGTAGAAGCGTTTGTACAGTTTAAATAGGGGCCAAATTCAATAATCAATAGGGGGATTGCTTTTTGGTATTCTTTATTTCTAATAGCACCTACTAAGTTAAAATAATTTGTAGGTATTTCGAGTTGGGTCTCATTGATGTTAAGGACTCCTGTTTTATTTAAATTTAAAATTAATATTTTTAATGATTGGTAAATATTTAAGGTATAGTTATTCAAATCCTCAATAGATTTTAGAGCATCCCCATTTGAATGTAGCGTATTATATGTATAGTTCAGATTGTTGACAAAGCTCATCAGCGACTTGATTTTTGATGCTACTAAGACTATATCATTAGGATTCTGGCTTTCTAAATAATTTTTGAATGCCGGGATATCAATTAATTGTTGATATAATAAGCCATAAAAATATCTTACTTCGGCTTTCTTTAAAGCACTTTCTGTTGCCGGAAATAGTTCCAATGGATTTACCCAATGGTTTTCACTTTCATTTTTATTTAATAAGGCTTGGGCAATGAGGTCAGCGGTATTTAATATTAAAGAAATATTAGAATCACTCGAATAGCTTTCATTGGCGAGTGACTTATGAGTTGATTTAAAGCCAAACCATGTTTGCTGTACACTTCAATATTTTTGGCAAGGGTAAATAAATCTTTTGATTGAAAATCCTTATTAAGTATAGGAAAAAGAAGGTCAAAATTTTTGCTCAAATTTTCAGGTAATTGGTCTATATCCAATTGAGCCGTTTGTCTTAAAAGTAATAGGTCTGCAGTATAATACGAAGCACCCCCATTTCCATATAAATTACTAATTTGGCTAAAAGTTTTTGGAAATATTGATTTAATGATTAGAGAATCTTCCCTTTTCTTTATTTGCCTGAATGTCTGGTCTATAGCTATTTGTAAGGCTTCTTGTTTAAAGCGGCCTGCCATAAAAGTAGCCAAACCATTGAGAGCAGCAGCCTGCCATAACGATGGAGATAAAGTGGTAACCGTATTATTTGATTTAATATAAGATTCGTTTTTAGGCTGGGTAGAAGGTTCACAACAAGCAGCCATGTATTTTGGTTCAATAATAAAACCTTCAAAAAAAATATTTTGGTATATTTTATTTTTTGATAAGCCATAATTAAAAAGAATTTTATAAAAAGGCTCTATTAATTCGTTATAGTTACCATAATAAGCTTGAATACTTTGATTGTATATATTGCTTAGTTCTAAAGCATCTATATAAGTATGTTGTTTATTATAAGATTGCCCCCAAGCCGTACTACAAAAGAGGACACCAAATAATAATATGAGCTTCATTTTATAAATCATTTTTTCAAGTTTATAGTGAAATGAATACAGTCTGGGGGCTACTTTTTTATTTTAGAAGATACGTTTCTTTCTTTTTTTTATATCAAAATTAAATATATTAAATTAAATATACAAGTATTAGTTTTTTTAACTAGAAAATAGAAAGAGGGAACTTCCATTAATGTAGCAGGGCTTTATTGAAAAGGATTAACCCAATTATTGAAAGGATAGGTGCAGTTTATTTCTGAATGCTTGCGTGGAGGAAAGAGGATTTATAAATTCAAATAATAATCTTTAAGTAAATTCTTAAATCTTAAAGTGTAATTTTGAGTGGAATCCTCGTAAATTTCTATTTGTTTAACCTCTGTATTTAAACAAGGAGCATTAGCGTAAAAACCTACTATTCTATTGGGTTTCTTATTGCAATTTGGCTTAATTTCGAATATACGAAAAGGATATAAGTCGTGGTGGATGCAGGTCTTTTCCCAGGCCTCCCATTCTGATTGGGGATAAAGCATACAGCATTGACCATTTGGGCTTAAAAGTTGCTTTACTTTAGATGCCAACACATCTTTAGACAAGACATGGTCATGACGGGCCCAATTTCTTTGCTGTAAAGGAGCTTGGAGGTGATTATGAAAAAAAGGAGGATTGCAAATAATATAATCAAATCCTACAATTGGGCATTGATAGTCTTGTAAAGCCTGTTGTATGGCAGTAATATTTTTATTCCATTTGCTTTTTGAAAAGTTTTCTTTTGCCTTTTCAAAGGCTACTTCATCTATTTCTATTGAAGTAATTAACGAGTTTGGAAGGCTTTGTGCCAACATTAAACTGAGCAAGCCCGTTCCGGTGCCAATATCTAAAATGCTTTTTGGTTGTATGTCTTGCCAGTGCCGGGCAGCTAAAGCACCTTGAATACAGGCATCTGTACTCACTTTCATGCCTACACCTTCTTGGCAAATGCTAAATTGTTTAAAATTAAAATAGGAATTGGCCATAAGACAATTATACCATAGCTGCTCTTGCTGAGGGAACTGCTTTTAGGTCCACAAAATCTTTTTCCAAATACTTAAAATAGGCTGTTTGTGCAATCATAGCTGCATTGTCTGTGCAATATTCAAATTTTGGGATGTAACTATTTACCTTCATTTTTTTACCCAATGCTTCTAATGCCGTGCGAAGTCCGCTGTTGGCAGACACGCCACCGGCAATGCCTATATGTTTTACTCCTGTTTGTTTTATTGCCTTTTCAAATTTTTTTATCAATGTTTTGATGATAGTATATTGAACAGAAGCACAAATATCTGAAATGTTTTCTTCTATAAAGTGAGGATTTTCTTTGACCCGCTTTTGTAAAAAATACAGTATTGAGGTTTTGATACCACTAAAGCTAAAATCCAAACCTGAAATATTTGGAATAGGAAATTCATAAGCTAAAGGATTACCTTCCTTAGCATATTTATCAATTAGGGGTCCGCCCGGGTAAGGTAGATTAAGCATTTTGGCAGCCTTGTCAAAAGCCTCTCCGGCAGCATCATCAATAGTTTCCCCTAATATCTCCATTTCTAAAGGTGCTTTCACTAATACAATTTGAGTGTGACCTCCAGAAACTGTTAAACATAGAAATGGGAATTCCGGTTTAGGCTCTTCTATCCAGTGGGCAAGAATATGGGCCTGCATGTGATGTACACCAATAAGTGGGATTTCTAAAGCCTGTGCCATACCCTTTGCAAAGCTGGCACCCACCAATAAAGATCCTAATAATCCGGGCATTTGAGTAAAGGCCACAGCATCCAAATCTTTTTGGGTCAATCCTGCCTTTTTTAAAGCCTCAGATACTACGGGTACTATGTTTTGAAGATGAGCCCTAGAAGCTAACTCCGGCACCACTCCGCCATATTGTTCATGCACTTTCTGTGTAGCAATAATATTACTGAGCATCTTCCCATCTTTTAATAGAGCAGCTGAAGTTTCATCGCAAGAGCTTTCTATAGCTAAAATGCAGACTCCTTTATCTTGATTCATTTTTTTTTGAAAATAATCCACAAAAGTAAGTGTTTTTCTGCCTATCAAGGATGTTTTCTATGTTAAAATCCTTATCAGAAGGGCTAAGGAATGGAAATATTTCCTGCATCTATTTTCATTTTTCCGCTACTGTCACTTACGGCGTTAAACTCTAAAACTATTCCTTTTCTTTTCTTATTTGAGGAGAAGGGAGTTTGTGGATTTCGGAGTGGGATATTAAAATTTATTATAGAGGGTTGGCTTGCTACTATACCATATTTTCCCCAAAAAACAACTTGTAACACACTGGTATTAAGTGTAGTTTGCGGAATGTGAAGATAGCCATTGTCGAACGATAATTGGCCTGAAAAATTTGGGATTTTAATGTTCAATAAATCTCTGCTTTTGAACCAAGGTTGTATTTTTTTGAAAAATGAAAAATCTCTTAAAACACCTTGATGCAATTGGTAATTTATAGTACCCATAAGGCTTTGTTTCAATAAATCTCCTTGTTCTGTTATCTGCCCTGAAACATTACCTTTGATAGAAATATCACCTCCAAGATTTTTATGGGTAAGGTTACTAAAGCCAAATTCTTCCATAGCATAGAAAAAAGGGGCGATACCAACTTTTTGAATATTAAAGTTTACCAGAAACGGATTGTTTGAAAGTTTTTGATTGATATTGGCATTCAGTTGTAGCTGTCCGCTGGCATGTGTTAGGAGTAAATTATTTATTTGAATTATTGAATCTGTAAAGTCACTTGTTCCTTGCAAATTGGTAATCTGGAATCTTTTGTAATTGGCTTTGGTAATATTCAAGTTGATTTTTGTATGAACGTTATTCAAAAAATCTTCTAATCTTGCCGATGACGATTCAAAATCAGAAGTGGTATTTTGAGGGGTGCTTGTTTGCCTGCCTACAGTTAAATAACTTTGAAAATCACTAAGGTCAAGGTTTTTGCTTTTTAAATTTACATCTATTCTTGCTTGTTCCGGTAGTCGCATAAAAGCCGCCATAAAATTTTTGGCTATACCATTAATGTATAAATCATTTTTATTGTTCATTACCTGGAAAGTGTCTATTGACAAGTCCTTTCCCCAAAAGCTTAGAGCTACATTCCCATTATAAAAATGCAAATTCCTATCTAAATAGTCAAAATCAACATCTTTGAGTTTGATGGTTCCAAAGATATTTTCTGCAATTAATGTTTTGGGGAATAAGGTGCCCCGATAAGTTAAATCATAGGAGGCTTTCCCATTGTTAACCTTAATTTGGTCACCAAAGAAGTTGTTTACTACCCTGGCATCAAAGTCCGCCTTTAGCCTTCCGTTGACTACCGGTGTTCTTAAATTGACAAGACTGATGTTTTCGGCGTTAATAGGAAGATGGTCAAATTCTGTTTTAATGCTATCAAATGCCAGAATAGAGTTGTCGTCATTTCTGGGTAAATTTTTATTGATTTGGTTGTTGAAATAACCGGAAAAACTGATTTTTTCTAAGCGATAATCAAAAGCTTTTGCCTCATTGTTTTGAGTAGAAAAATGGATATCAATAACGGGGTCTGTTCCTATTTCAGTGAGCCCACCTTTAATTTTTGCATTGATGTTTATATCATTTTTGAAAGAAAAACTATTGAGTTGTTGGGTGATATTTTCAGACAGCCATTCTTTTGCTGTATTATAGGAAAGGGTAGGGCTGTTCATTTCCAATTCAAAAGGATAGTCTAATTGACTACTCATTGAAAATTTTGCTTGAAACAAAACGGATTCATTGCCTAAGTTAAGATTAGTTTGTTTAACATAAAATGTTTTTTCTGATGATTTGAAAATGATATCAAACTTAGCTTTTATCCTTGATTTTTTTAAAAAAGAACCTAAATCCAAATTAAAGCCTAAACCTTCAAAATAAGTTTGGGTATTGAGTTTTAGGTGAAAGTTGTCCCCTTGTGGAATATATATTCCTTTCAACTCCTCAAATGTAAAATCAAATTTCTTTTCATGTGGAATATTTTCAATACTGAAACTGCATTGCTCCAATTCAAATTTGATTTTATTTAAATCTGTCTTTTTACCTTTTTGGGTTTTAAAACTTAATGGGTAAGCATTGTTATAACCGGTGCTGTCGATATATGCATTAAACTTACTGTTTTCAATAATTACTTTTGAAACCTTAGGAGATCCTTGGAAGAGGGAGAGCAAGCTTAAACGAATATAGACATGACGAATGTTTAACAGCTCTTTTTTGTGGATAGGATAGAGGCTGTCCTGGATAGAACAATTGTCTAATCTGAAAGTAGTGTAGGGAAAGCTTTTGAAAAAATCTAATTGTATATTCTTTATGCTCACCTTGCCCTCAATATTTTCTGATACGGTTTTTTGAATATTCTGAATGAGTTTTTTTTGATGGCTGTTGAGGTACCAAGATACGGATGCCCAAAATACCATTACCAATCCTGTACTTATCCCCAGAAGATAAGTAAGGATCAGTTTCCAATTATTTTTATTTTTCTTATTAAGTGTTTTTGTCAAGTTAAAATACTTGATTTTTATGGATTAATCTATTAAGGAACCTGTACTTTTTTTAAATAATCTTCTGCCATTTTTTGATAAAAAGGTTTTAGAATAGGATTAGATTTTCTGTATTGCTCTAATATAGATTGTTGCTGTTTTAAATAATCTGAAAGCTCTGTGGGCATTGGTCGTGGCAGTTCTTTGCCTGCTTTGGAACTTCTTTTGTCGTCTTCTTCTTGCTCCTGAATGGCCTTTTCTGCTTTTAGCATTCGGGTTAATATTTCTTTATTTCTTCGCATCATCATTTCCGGATCTCTCCTATATACTAAGTCGGTTTCCATTTTATCCATTTCGGCTTGAATGGCTCTTACTTCTTTTGATACTTGTGCATCCATTCCCTGGCTGGTGATCAAATTGTTTAATTCTTGCAGTTGCTTTCTTAGTTGAGCTTGTTCTTGGGCTAAACGGGCAATTTTTTCTGCTTGCTGTTCGCTCTTGTTTTGGTCGCCATTTTGACCACCACCAGAACCTTGTCCATCACCTTGTCCATTTCCTTGACCACCTGCTTGGCTCCCTTTACCCTGACTGCCTCCTGCTTGTTGTCCTCCTGGTTGTCCTTGTCCTTGCATTTGTTGCATACCTTGTCCCATCTTTTGTTGACCGGTAATGATGTCTTTCATCATACCGGATGCAGAGCCACTACCCGGTTTGGGCTTGCCACCCATGCCGCCACTGCCACCTTTACCTTGAGATTGCTGTTGCATTAGGTTTGCCAATAATTCGTTTAATAATAGTGCAAGATTATTAGAAGCTGTCATGGCATATTGTTGGTGTGTTAGGGCTTCACCAAAGTTTCGGTTGCCTAAGGCATTTACTGCTCCTCCTATGTTATTGTCTAAATCTGTGGTTTCTTTATTGATGGTTGGAGCTATTTCAAATATTCTTTTACTCAAAGAAAAAAGACTGTCTTTTATCATTTCAGAATTTATTTTTAATCTATTCTGTTCTTTGGCTAAGTCTTGATATTTTTTTAAACTGGTATTTCCTCCATTTTTTAATTTATTGAGGAGTTGTTCCTGATCAAAAGAAAAACGAATGAGATTGGTTAATAATTGTCGTGTAGCTTTAATGTCTATATCTATTTGTTTCATGTCCATACCTGCAGCCATAGCATTCAAAGCTTTGCTCATTTCTTGCAATTTATTCTTTGCTTGTTTTTGAGATTTTTGAGATTCTGAATTGTTTTCTTTATTCAATTGTTCACTACTGTTGTCCATCTTTTCACCGGCCTCCTCTCCTTTTTCTTTGATGTCTTCCATGTGTTGAGGTGTTTGCAATGCTTCATTTTTCTTTTCGATATCCTTCAAGTCTTCTTTCATTAGTTGATCCAATTGAGCCTTTAAGGCTTCTTGTTGTTTCTTTAAATCTTGAGTGCTTTCATTGGCTTTATTAGTTTTGTCCAAGAGTTGTTCTTGCTTTTTGGCAAGGTCGTCCACTTTTTTTGCAAGATTTTCCATTGCCACTTGTGTCTCCAGCTTCTTCATTAATTCTTGTAAGCGTTCCATATCCATTTGAAACAATTTGTTTTGTTGTTCCATTTGCTTTAAATCGTTGACGTCTTTTTGCTGTTGCTGTTTTTGTTGCATGAGCTCCTGCAATTTTTTTAAAAGATCTTCCAATTGTTTGTCTTTTAAGTTGTCAATTTGTTTTTTTAAAGCTTCTTGTTTTTCCTTTAGATTTTCACTTAATCCTTTTTCCTGACCTTGTTTTATTTGTTCTTCAAATCTCTTTTTAAGGTTTTCTAAGTTTTGCTTCATCTCCATATTCTTTTCTGCCATAAATTGCAACTTTTGGTTTCTTTCCCAATTATTAGTATTAGAATTTACCATTTCTTTTTGCATTTCTTTGTACGCTTCTTGCATTGCCTCTGCCTGTGCAGCACTAGAGCTAATAGTACTGTTCATTTTTTCTGCATTTTCTGCCATTAATTTATCCATTTCCTTTAGGCTGGGTGCTTTCCAATTCATGGTTTGGCTGCGTTTACTTTTACTGCCATGGACAGCATCATTGTCCCACACTTCAATATAATAATTTACCTGTTGACCGGGTTGCAAGCCCAAGGTGGCAATATCAAAATAATGGGAAAATTGTACCACCTGAGTGCCGGATTTTAGTGGTACATTTCCATGCCTGATTACTCTTTGTTGTGCATCTAAAATTTGATAAACAAATTGGTTTTTACTGATTAAATAATCGTCTCCGGCCGTGCCGGTAATCAAAATTTGTTGTGCCAATGTGGAGTCCTTTAACACTTGAATATCTACTTGAGGAAACTGGTCGTCAATCACCTGCACCTGGTAGCTTAAACTATCCTTTTCCTGAAGCTGATTATTAGAAAGGATGATGGTATAGGGTAAGCTGCCCATAAATTTTAGGGCACCTGTAAATTTCCCTTTTTGAATAGATAAATTTTGATTTATATTTCCGGCATGAATTTGAACGGCATCGGTATGCTCAGCCTTTAATCGCCATTGGATAGTGGTACCTACCGGAATAGTAATGTCTGTCAGCCCTTGTAAGGTTTCTGCTTTTTTGCCGGTATAAGCCGGATAAAACAATTGCATCTCCATGTCTTTTAACTCTGGTAGTTGTTTTACCTGTAGGGTATAGGATTCGGAGAAATAGTCAGCTCCTTTTAATCTAAAAGTAATATTTTTATGGATGTTTTCTAATGTAAATGAATAACTGTTTTTTCCTTCAGGATTCATGTCGATATTTTCGTCACCAATAGCAATTTGCATTATTTGAGGGATTTTGTCTCCTTTAAATTTTGCTTTTATTGTATAAGATTGTCCTTGTGAAATATCAAAGTTTTTATTTAATATTTCAAATTGAAAGGGTGCCGGTTTGGCAAAAAATACAGAGGGTTGAGCTAAACGATAAGCTCCTTCTGTAAAAATTTTAGGGGCAATAAAAAAAATGATTAGGGCTATAACCAAAGGAATAGCAAGTAAAGGTAAGTATTTGCGGTTTTGGTTTAAATCTATTGCATTTCCAAAAGGAAGCACCGAAAGTTTTTTTGCCTTTTGCTGGATGCTCGCAGCTAACAATTCACTGCTTTCCAAGCCATTATTCCCTTGACTATTTAATTGTAAAAAATTGAGTAATTTATCTTTTACCTCAGGGAAAAAATCACCTACAATTTTAGCTGCCTGCTCATGGCTGATGACCTTGCCCAGCTTGCGGATTTTTAGTAAGGGAATGATAACCCAAATAATCAAAGCCAGGCTACCAATACCTAATAAAAGAAGCAAAATTGTCCATTTTAATTGTATGGAGAAGTAGAAAAAATATTCTCCCACTGTAACCAATAAAATATATAAAAGGAGGGCAGCCAAAAATATTATTACACCCTTTATTACTTGATTGGTATAATATTTTCGGATAAAGCTATCCAGCTTTTTTAATATGATTTCACTTGATGCTGTACTCATTTTAATTTCTAAAAAAATCCTTTTATGTTCAATTTGTTTTTCAATATTAAGCATAAATAATTATTGAATCAAAAATATATGAGGGTTTGGTGAAAAATATTTATTGAGTTGATTTCTTTAGTTTGACTTTTGTAATAGTATTTTACTTTAAATTATCGCTTTTTTTTCAAATATTAAAAAAACTTCCAATTTGCTTTTGGGCTTTTTTATAGTATTATTGCTATTGGTAGGCTTTCGTTATTAATTGGTTGTTTTGTTTTGTTATATTATTGTTCTTTAATAAAATTTTATCTTTTTTTATCAAAATAAATTTGGTGTTTTGTTTTGTTTTGTTTTGTTTTGTTTTGTAATATTATATAACGTTTAAATGTATAGTATTATGATGAAAAAATTTTTTACCTTTGGGGTTCTTATAGGAACTTTTGCATTAGGAATTACTTCCTGTAAAAAATAAAAAAGAAATGAAAGATGTGAATGGTATTCCAAAACTGTCTAAAATTACAGGAAACATTCCAAACAGCCCGGAAGTGGATAATGGGGTATTAAAATTTATTGATTTGAACCAATTAAATAATTATTTAGATTATTTGGATAGTATTCAAACTAATTTTAGTCAATCAGGAGATTCAGTTGATTATGATGTTGTTTTGGATAATATTGAGCATAGTTATCCAGGATTTACTTCGTTTAGAAAAACGGAATTGGATTCTTATTTTTTAGGAACTGATAAAGGCGGCGAAAAAGATTACAATTATGAAAGTTTAGATAATAATACCATTTTGGGGTATAAAAACTTGAAATCTGTATTGAATGCCCAAAAAGAAGTATATGTCGGTAATGATTTGATTATTTATTTCGACAGAGAAAATCAAATAAAAGTGAATGATTCCTTGGTTGGAACAGTAAGAGAGGTATTGTCTTTGAATGAGCCTAAAGAAATTACCTTTGAAAAACTTGAAGAATTAGAGTTTTTGTATAAAAATAATGGTATTGAATTGATGACAATGAATAAAGTACTTCCAAGTGTCGATCTTTCTAATGGATTGTTTAATACTAATGTTAGCTTTTATCCCTGTACAAAAGAAGTTGAGATTAGAAATGTTTATTCCTCTCTTTTTTCATCAGGACAGGGATGTTATTCCTATGAAAAACAGCCTGTAATTAATATAGATTGGGGAGATGGTAATCAAGAAGTTTTAAATTCAACTAATACTACTTATTCCGCAATGTGGTTCGTATATAAAGCGTGTGAATTACATTATCCTGCTAGAAAAATAAAACAAATTTATCACCCATATAGTCCATCTAATAACGGAATTTGTACATTGAAAATAAGTACTCCATGGCATCCAACACCCAAACAATATGTCTTAAATTTTAACGATTTGGGTTGCACCTCAAATAATAAAATTAAGTCAGAAAGTGTTTATACTAATAGTGGTAATAATAAATTGTATGGTAGGATCGAAGTTGTAAATGGATTTTTGACACATAGGGTAATAGCAGAGTCTATTTCTTATAAGAAAAAATCTAATGGTAATTGGAAGAAAGAGAAAGTAAATATTACTACTGAATTAAAAGGCGACAGAAAAGATGAGTATTGTAACGTTACTTCAAATATAGATAAATTTGAAAATTGGAATGATTCTAAAACGGCAACTATTGTTTCAGGTAATGGCGCATTTAATATTCTTTATTTTAGCAAACTTGAAAGTAAGCATTCTTTAACAACCAATGGTGAGGTATTGAATTTATCACTGACTTTAACCTCATGTAATTGATTTTTTTACCAAATGTTATATATATGAAATATTTTATTAACCTTTTGATACTATTAGGTGTTTTGTTTTCCTCATGCAAAAAAAATGGAGGCAACCCACCATTTTTTTTAGAGAAAATTAACGGTGTATATATTAAGTCAACTATGGGGTTTGATATCGATTCTCTAGGGTTACCTGATGTTCATTCTTTTGATAATTCATTTTCTTTAAAAGTATT
>DAOMPL010000009.1:72500-82686 GCA_035444785.1 Edaphocola sp.
AGTGACTGTAATCCGGCTGCCGAGAAAAACCTCTAAGGTTCGTTTATTACTACCCGTACCGTAAACCGACACAGGTAGTCGAGATGAGTATTCTAAGGCGCTCGGGTGAGCCGTGGAGAAGGAACTAGGCAAATTGACGCTGTAACTTCGGGATAAAGCGTTCCCGATGAATAATCGGGACCCAGTAAAATGGTTCAACCAACTGTTTAACAAAAACACAGGGCCCTGCAAAATCGTAAGATGACGTATAGAGCCTGATACCTGCCCGGTGCTGGAAGGTTAAGGAAGGGTGTTCGACGCAAGTCAAAGCTCCTGACTGAAGCCCCAGTAAACGGCGGCCGTAACTATAACGGTCCTAAGGTAGCGAAATTCCTTGTCGGGTAAGTTCCGACCTGCACGAATGGTCTAATGAGTTGAACGCTGTCTCCTCCACGAGCCCGGTGAAATTGTAGTATCGGTGAAGATGCCGGTTACCCGCCACGGGACGAAAAGACCCCGTGAACCTTCACTACAACTTTGCATTGGTTTTGGGTAACAGATGTGTAGGATAGTTGGGAGACTAAGAAGCAGGTACGCCAGTATTTGTGGAGTCAACGTTGAAATACCAACCTTCTGTTACTTAGAGTCTAATCCTAATAAAGTTAGGAGACATTGCATGGTGGGTAGTTTGACTGGGGTGGTCGCCTCCTAAAGTGTAACGGAGGCTCGCAAAGGTTCCCTCATTACGGTTGGTAATCGTAAGTAGAGCGTATTAGTAAAAGGGAGCTTGACTGTGAGACTGACTAGTCGATCAGGTGCGAAAGCAGGCTAAAGTGATCCGGCGGTTCTGTATGGAAAGGCCGTCGCTCAAAGGATAAAAGGTACTCCGGGGATAACAGGCTGATCTCCCCCAAGAGCTCATATCGACGGGGAGGTTTGGCACCTCGATGTCGGTTCGTCACATCCTGGGGCTGGAGAAGGTCCCAAGGGTTGGGCTGTTCGCCCATTAAAGTGGCACGCGAACTGGGTTCAGAACGTCGCAAGACAGTTTGGTCTCTATCTGTGGTGGGCGTTAGTAAATTGCGAGGACATGACCTTAGTACGAGAGGACCGGGTTGTATGTACCGCTGGTGTATCTGTTGTGCCGCCAGGTGCAGTGCAGAGTAGCTATGTACAGCAAGGATAAGCGCTGAAAGCATCTAAGCGCGAAACCAACCTCAAGATGAGTTTACTTTTAAGTGCCGTGGGAGACGACCACGTTGATAGGCTATAGGTGTAAAGGCAGTAATGTCAAAGCCAAGTAGTACTAATAGCACGTACGCTTTATACTTTATTAGAAAAGAAGCATCTGTTAAGTAGTTTTCCAATATGTTACCTTATTCAATCAGTGATGAATGATGAATGATGAATGATGAATGATGATATTCAATCATAAATCAATCCTCAACCTTCAAAATTGATAACCTTTTTATGGTGGTATTGCCGATGGTGTTCACCTCTTCCCATTCCGAACAGAGCAGTTAAGCCCATCATGGCCGATGATACTGGTTTACTCCGGGAAAGTAGGTAGCCGCCATATTTATTTTAAAAGTCCTCACAGTCGTGAGGACTTTTTTTGTGCTTATGTTTATTTATTATACTCTTTTTTGTACAGTATAATCTATCTTTCTTATCTTCTGTCTATAGCTAATAAATTACGTTTTGGAAAATTATATTTCGTGTTTTTTTTAGCCCATATTTTGATACCTGCAATTACAAATATATTTAATGTTATTCCTAATATGATTCCCAAAAGATAGTCAAAGGTAGAAGCTAAATTTTCTTCCCATATTATTTTGAAAAAACAGAACACGCAAGGGGCTAAGCAAATCCATGAGCTAGCCATACCTGCATTGTAAATGGTTTTCCCCTTGATATTAAAGATGAAAGTATGAGCAATAATATTTCCTAAGTATACAAGAATAGAGGCGATACCTAACCAAATGCAATTTTCTGCAAATATTGCAGCTAAAAAATAGATGACCCAGCCCACCCAAACATTGATAATTAATGAGGTATTAGTATTTAAAGGGTATCGGTCAGGCATACTGCTTTTGAACATTGCCGTATTTATCATCCCTGGAAAAGTACCTACGATTCGATATTCCTCCAGTTGATGTATAAACAACGCAATTAAACTTAGCCACATCAACAATTGGTAGTCAGAAAGGGTTGGAAAATTTTTCCAAATATATATTCCTGTTCCAATAGCTAAAAGAGCTCCTAAATCGTACCAATGATTTCTTAAGAATTTCATTTTAATTTAGATAATTTAATAGGCTGATAGTTATGCCCAGTCCTATTTCTACCCACATCATTATGTCAAAATATTTTCCTGCCGAACCTACTTTATATTTAGAATACAATCGCCCTAAACCGGAGAATATCACCATAAGGGCTAAGAAATATATGATGTTTTTGAAATAACTAGTATTGAATAAAACAAATGTCATTAAAAATCCGGCACTAAAATATATTCCCGCCAAGAATCTAAAGAGATTGTCTATTATTTTTTGTGATGGAAGGTCTTTGGGTAAAAAAGAGGCGGCTCCTTTAACCAATAGATTAATCCCTCCAAATATACAAATAAGGGCTACTGATGCCAATAGAATTTTTAATGCTGTTTCCATAATAGTTATTAATTTATTGAGTATTAATCCAATAATAAGAAACTTTTAATAGGAATTAAGAAAGATATTTTGATCCGTAAAGGTTTGAAATGTTATGTAAAATTAAAATATTTTTTCTAATAAGGACATTTCTTTCTTTAAGTTAGTACATCTTTGAATACATGATGTTCTTTAGGATAGTTTCTAATGTTTTACGAATTTCAAAAATTCTTAAGAAATATTATTTTTTTTCTTTCATTTATTTTGAATAAGTGTGATGTATTTATCATATTTGTTATTGAGAATAAAATATTCCTTGTATGCAAGTTTTAAAGTTTGGGGGTTCGTCTGTAGCTAATGCTAAACATATTAATTTATGCATTAATGTTATCAAAAAGAAAATAGTTGAAGATAGGATTATTGTAGTTGTATCTGCCTTTAAGGGAGTTACCGACTTATTGCTACAAGCAGGGCAGGCCGCTGTTACAAACGAAGCTCGTTATAAAGAATTGCTTAATAATATTGAAATTTTACATTTTAGTGTAATAAAGGAGTTGTTTCCTATTCACAAACAGAGTGGCATTTTGAGTTTTGTAAAAATGACGATAAATGAATTGGAAGATATCTGTTCCGGAATATTTATATTGGGAGAACTAAGTGATAAAACTAAAGACCGATTGGCGGGATATGGCGAATGGTTGTCCTCTCAGATTATTGTTGCAAAATTGCAATTGGATGGTTTAGCATTTAAATGGAAAGATAGTAAAGAACTATTGGTAACAGATGAGCAATTTACAAAGGCTGACGTTGATTATATTGTTAGTAATCAGAAAATAAAATCTTTCTTTGTTGGCGATAATTATCATTATGTGCTACCCGGCTTTATTGCCGCAACCCTTCAAGGCATCCCAACCACTTTAGGAAGAGGTGGCTCCGACCTAACTGCAGCTATGTTTGCTGCATGTCTGAATGCTGAACGCTTAGAAATATGGACAGATGTAAATGGTATGATGACTGCCGACCCAAGATTGACCAAAAATGCTAAAACAATTGAGGTGATTTCCTATCAGGAAGCTATGGAATTATCTCATTTTGGTGCAAAAGTTATATATCCTCCCACAGTGCAACTGGTCTTGAAAAAAATATTCCTGTTTGGATTAAGAATACTTTTGAACCGGAGCAGAATGGTACCATGATTACAGAAGCGGTAAACCAAAATAGGGGCAAGGATTTGATAACCGGGATTTCTAGTATTAATGATATTGGCTTGCTAACGGTTGAAGGGGATGGGATGAAGGGCGTGCCCGGTTATTCAAAACGATTGTTTCAGGCATTGAGCCGCGAACATATCAATGTGATACTAATTACTCAAAGTTCTTCTGAATATTCTATTTGTGTAGCGGTTGATCTGGAGCTTGCTCATAGAGCCCAAAGAATATTAAATGAGACCTTTAGTCAAGAAAATTCTTTGGGTACCTTAAACCCCATTCAGGTAGAAAATGATTTGTCCATTATTGCCATAGTTGGCGATGGAATGAAAAGCCATCCTGGGATTAGTGGTAGGATGTTTTCAGCTTTAGGGAAAAATGGAATTAATATCAGAGCTATTGCACAAGGTTCCTTTGAAAGAAATATTAGTGCAGTGCTTTCTACCCTTGATGTGTCTAAAGCCGTTAATGTATTGCACGAATCCTTTTTTGAAACTACTTATAAACAAGTTCATGTTTTCGTCTTGGGTGTTGGTAATGTAGGGTCTAAATTATTACACCAATTAGAACATCAACTCCATCATTTGAAAAATAATTTAAGAATGAATGTGAAGTTGGTGGGTCTGGCAAATAGTAAAAAAATGTTTTTTGATGAAAAAGGCATCCCACTAAACGAATGGCAATACTATTTAGAGCAAGGGGTGGCTTTAAATCTTCAAGAATTAGCCCAAACAATAATCCATGCAAACTTGAGAAATACTGTTGTGGTGGACATTACCTCGAGTGAAAATGTTGCCGGAATTTACAATCAATTTTTGAAAAAAAGTATTTCGGTAGTGGCCTGCAATAAAATTGCGGCATCTTCTGAAATGAAAAAATATGTGGAATTGCAGCAATTAGCAAAAAGCTTTAATGCTAAATACTTGTATGAGACCAATGTGGGTGCTGCATTACCAATTATTAGTACCATAAGAGATGTGATAAGCAGTGGAGATAAAATTAATAGCATTGAAGCCGTATTAAGTGGAACTTTAAATTTTGTATTTAATCATTATGATGGTAGTCGAAGTTTTTCAAGTGTTGTACGTCAAGCTCAGGAAGAAGGTTATACAGAGCCGGATCCAAGATTAGATTTAGGAGGAACTGATGTGATGAGAAAAATATTGATTTTGGCACGTGAAGCAGGATATGAAATGGAAATGGAAATGGTTGATAATAATCGATTTTTACCAAAAGAATATATGGAAGGTGATGTAGAAGCGTTTTATCAATGTATGGAAAAGTATGAGGAACATTTTAAACAACTTCTTGAAGAAGCACAAAGAAAAAATTGTAAGTTGAAGTTTGTGGCAAGTTTTTTTGATGGAAAAGCTGCAGTTGGATTGCGACACATTCAAGCTGATAGCGATTTATATCATTTATACGGTAAAGATAATATTGTGCTCTTAAGGACAGATCGGTATAAAGAACAACCATTGGTAATAAAAGGTGCGGGGGCAGGAGCTGAAGTGACCGCCAGTGGTGTATTTGCTGATATTATTAGAGCTGCTAACCATTAAAATCAAATTATGGAAACCATTAAAATAAAAGCACCTGCAACTATTGCAAATTTGGTATGTGGCTTTGATATATTAGGGATGGCATTAAAAGAGCCTTTCGATATCATGGAATTAAGACGTAGCTCAACTAAAGGTGTGAGAATCGCCCATAAAGATGCCTTTAACCTGCCTACTGACCCCCAGCAAAACATAGCCGGTGTTGTATTGCTGGCGGCTTTAGAAAAAGTAAATGCTGATTTTGGGGTAGAGATGATTATCGATAAACATATCCGTCCGGGTAGTGGTCTGGGCTCTAGTGCTGCCAGTGCTGCCGGTGCTGCAGTAGCTATAAATAAATTATTGGATAATGTCTTTAGCCCTAAAGAATTGATAGAGTTAGCTATGATAGGAGAGGCATTAGCTTCGGGTTCTCGACATGCTGATAATATTGCTCCTTGTGTTTTTGGAGGCATTACTTTAATTCGTTCTTTAAAAGATATGGATATCATTTCCTTGCCTATTCCAGATGTTTTTGTTACTGTCGTGCATCCCCATATTGAAATTAAGACCTCTGATGCCCGGAAAATATTAAAACAAAATATTGCTTTAAAAGATGCTATTTGCCAATGGGGCAATGTAGCGGCCCTTGTGGCCGGCATCATGAAAAATGATGCTGCTTTAATAGGTCGTTCTTTAGAGGATGTGCTGATAGAACCTGCACGTAGTATTTTAATTCCTTCATTTGATGAAGTGAAAGAAAAATCTATATTATCAGGAGCCTTAGGGGGTGGGATTTCCGGAGCAGGGCCATCTGTTTTTATGTTAAGTCAAACTTTGGAAATAGCAGAAAGGGTAGGAAAAAGCATGAGAGAAATATATAATCGTATCGGACTACCCCATGAAGTCTATATCAGTGGTATAGCTTCTGAAGGAGTAAGCATCTTATCGTAAAATAAAAAAATATGTTATATTACAATTTAAACAATCACAATGAGCTTGTTGATTTCAGAACCGCTACCCTCCAAGGTCAAGCTGCTGACAAAGGGCTTTATTTTCCTAAAAATATTCCACAATTATCGTCTTCCTTTTTTTAAAAATTAGAAACGATGGATGTGGTAGAAATGGGGGTGTCGGTAATGCGGCCCTATGTGGAAGCTTGTATGCCGGATTCTGTTTTGATGGAAGTGATTTCTGAAACATTAAATTTTCCAATTCCATTAAAGAAAATAAATGATGCTATATACTCTTTAGAATTATTTCATGGTCCCACTTTAGCTTTTAAGGATGTAGGTGCTAGGTTTATGAGCCAATGTTTGGCTTACTTTATGCAAAATGAATCTAATAAGGTAACTGTTTTAGTAGCTACCTCCGGTGATACCGGCGGTGCCGTTGCCAATGGATTTTTTGAAGTACCGGGAATAGATGTTGTGATTTTATATCCTAAGGGAAGAGTGAGTAGGGTTCAAGAGCAGCAGTTGACCACTTTAGGAAAAAATATTAAAGCTATTGAGGTTGAAGGTAATTTTGATGATTGTCAACTAATGGTGAAACAAGCATTTCTTGACAAAGATATAAAAAAGGTAAAAAAATTAAATTCTGCTAATTCGATAAATGTAGCACGTTGGTTGCCTCAACAATTATATTATTTTATGGCTTATAGGCAATGGAGAGAAGAAGTTGCTCCAGTGGTTTGTGTGCCTTCCGGTAATTTTGGTAATATATGTGCCGGACTATTGGCTAAAGTTTCAGGCTTGCCTTTAGGTCATTTTATTGCTGCTTGTAATGTAAATGATGTCCTTTCAAATTATTTTCAGACCGGAAAGCTTATGCCCAAATCGACTGTTGCTACCTTGTCTAATGCTATGGATGTGGGTAATCCAAGTAATATCGACAGAGTGTTTGAGTTATTTCAAAATCAATTTGAATCTATTCGAAATAATATTTCTGCAGCCTCCATTACTGATGCTTTGATATTAGAAACGATAAAATATGTTTATGCTCAAAATGATTATTTATTGGATCCTCATGGTGCTGTGGCTTTTAAGGCCTTAGAAGATTATTTAGAGCATCAGCCCCATCAGAAAGGCTTTTTTATCGAAACAGCACATCCAATCAAGTTCCCGGATGCTGTTAGGCAAGCCATAGACTTAGAGTTGGACTTACCGCCATCTTTAAAAGAATTGATGAAAAAAGAAAAAAATGCCATTTGTATTCCCAATAATTATACCATCTTTAAAGAATTATTATTGAGTTGAGCATTATCCTTTTGCTTTTGTTTTGAAACTTTTGATTCAATTCAAAGCTAATAGATAATAATAGGGGTTAGTTTTTTGAGGGATTATATATTTTAAATTATGATATTTTTTGCAAAGTATCATTACTCCAGGTTTAGTATAAAATAATTGGTTAATATATTAATAATTGTTACATTTGTATTGATAAATAATTTTTTCAAATAAATTTATTTGTCCTTGCAAAAACAATTCTTGACCTATAAAACCATACAACCAATAATGGAAGAAAAAAATTTTTCAAAATTGTCTGCAATGCTTAATGCAGATTTTAATAATGAAGAAAGTATTTGGTTGACAAAGAGCAAGACCCTAAGAAAGACAATTGGCTATTTAGGTATGGCATTACCATTTTTTCTTATCATTTCTTTATATATTAGCACCGGTTTTTGGGGAACTTTAGAATCTATCAGTCATTATTACTATACAAGAATATCCGGAGTGTTTATTGGAATCTTGAGCATTTTGGCTATTTTTCTAATTATTTATAAGGGAAATGAACCGAAAGATTTATTGGTTTCTGTTCTAGCCGGAATTTCGGCATTATTTGTAGTGCTTTTTCCTACCGGGAATATTACCGATATTTGCCATGATGCCACTAAGGCTTACGCTGTAACAATATTACCTAATAGTGCTTTCCGTGAAAATTTTCATTATATATCAGCGGCTGTATTTTTAGGTTCTTTGGCTTATATGTCTATTTTCCTTTTTACAAAATCAAATAAAATTAAAACTTTAAGAGGAACAAAGAAAAGATTTAGAAATAGAATTTATAGAACTTGTGGAATCATCATGATAATTGCAATGCTAACGATCCTTTCCAGTTTTATTTTTGAAAAATTAGGAATGGCTTCTATTTGGACTAATTTTTATGATAAATATAAGCTTACCTTTTGGATGGAAGCCTTGGCCATTGAAAGTTTTGGATTTTCTTGGTTAATAAAAGGAGAAACGCTTTTTAAAGACGAGGAACAACCTTAAATTATTTTTTTTTGAATTTTTAAAAAACTAAGCAATATGGAATGGCTTTATTTTATATCGGGGTTATTATTATTAATTCTTCTCTGCCTAAGAATACATTCGCCTACTGAAGTAGTGCAGACAGATTTTTCATCCAATGCATTAAAAAAGGCTACCGTATATTATTATCTGCCTGAAACAATTCTTAAAATACAAGCAACGGCAAAGGTTGTTGTAATATATAATGCAGAAAACAAATTAACGGATTCTAACCAAATTATTGAAACACATTTTGTAATAAAGCCTGAAATGATTGGGGATACAAGTGAGTTGCTTGCATTAAATTATAAACCCAATATATTTATGTCAGATGTAATTAAGTATGCTGTTAATGCTAAAGGACTCTTGGAAACAGTGAATGTTACTACTGAAGATCGAACTACTGAAATTATCTCAAAACTTCCAATAACTTTGAACGAAGCGACTAAGAGTTCTTCTTTTACTAATTTAACAGAAACTACAATAGTAAAAATCAAGGAATATTCCTCTGATTTTGAAATTAAAGTTTCGGAAATCCCCCATTTATCTAAGCCGATAGACTGGAATATTGTAGTTTACAATGAGCTAGGAATTGATGAATTACCTAAAATATTAAATGCTAGCTTTAATATTAGCTCAGAGGATATTCCGAAAACCTCCCCATCACTGTCAGCTATTATAAATAAAGACTCTAACTCTAATGCTCCAATTAATGGTATTCTTACCAGACCCTTAAAAAATATTTCTATTAAAATTGATTTCAAAGGGGATACCAATAATTCAAATTTTTGTTTAGCTTCAAACGTTATGGTGGCAGATGTTACCAAACTCATAGTTGTACCGGTCAATAGAACTGATTTTGTTAAACGTATTAATAATATTGGAATCCAAAATGGAGTTATTCTCAACCATGAGATTACAAAACCCTCTTCTGTAGAAGGTTTTTTTGCAATTCCAATAAATATTGCAAAAGCAATATTGTCTATACCCGCTCAAATATTCCAATTTAAATTTGATAATACAAAAAAGTCGGATGAACTTGAAAAGCTCCAACAGGGATTTGAAAAGTTTTTACAAGAAAGCCAAAAAAACACTTTGACAAAATCACAAGACACAAAAAAATAAAATTAGAGATTTGAAAGATGTTTTTAAGTCAAATGCCTCTAATATAATTTAATTATTAACCTATATGATAAGTTACTAAATATTGTTTTGGTGATGTTATTTTAATATGTAGGATGCAAAGCTTAATTTGAAATTAATATTATTAGGACTTGTGTTTTTATTTTGCCTTCAAAACGACTTTTGATTAAAATCCTTTATTGAATTTATCCTTTGTTAGAAGTGTTTTCCTGTATCTTTCCTCCTCCGTTATGTACGTATCCGACATTACGGCATATTGAGCTGCATTTGGAAACAAGAGAAATTATAATCGCTGAAAGTATCTCGTCCACCGTCAGAGCCTAAGACCCTGCTGCGAAAATGCCCCTGTTGCAAAACCGGCATCATGATAACCATAGAAG
>DAOMPL010000010.1:0-76199 GCA_035444785.1 Edaphocola sp.
TTCCAAAAATGTCATCGAAAATTCTTAGCGACATTGCTACAAAAAAACTCCCTATTCCTCCATTAGTAAATTTAACCACTAACTTAGAAGAAATACCTGTAGAAGATTTTTTTGTGGACAGTAACCATTTGGACCAATGCTGGATAGAAATTACCAAACAAGAGCATGATTTTAAAAAAATATGGGGTAATTTTAATTTGGTAATGACCAAAGAAGCAAATGATAAGGTCTATATTTATCCGGAAAATATTACAATAAAATCCGGTGAATTTTATGTTGAATTCTAATGCAAATTTAAATATTTTTTAAATGAATAGAAATAGTATATTTACTTTGAGCATAATTTTTATTATGATATTTACTGTTTTTTCTTGTAGAAAAAACAGTAAATACTACAAAAGTTATGGGGAGTTTATTGTAAATGATCAATTGACTTGGAGAAGTGATCGTGTTCTTCCTTTAAAAAATAACGATAGTGTAATGACTTTTTCATTTTGTAAAGGTATCTATTTTTATTCTGGTGTGAAACCTAAAAAATATCCTAAAGAAAAGGATATTTATAGTTATAAAGAAGTTTTGTCTTTTATGAATGTACCTAAACTGATTGGAAAGCAGTTCTTCTCAAAAATGTCAGGAAAAATTTTAAAAACCTATGCAAAAGATAGTACCCTTTTTTTTGCAGATTTTGTTACAGGTAAGGACGGCGGTCCTACGGAAGAACAATTTTTTGTGGATAGTAATCATTTAGACCAATGTTGGATAGAAATAACAAAAGAAGAAAATAATTTTAAAAAAATATGGGGTAATTTTAAATTAGTAATGATCAAAGATCCTGAATTTAATAATGTATATATTTATCCTGAAAACATTACTATAAAATCAGGTGAATTTTATGTTGAATTCTAATGCAAATTTAAATATTTTTTAAATGAATAGAAATAGTATATTTACTTTGAGCATAATTTTTATTATGATATTTATTGTTTTTTCTTGTAGAAAGAACAGTAAATATTATAAAAGCTATGCTCAATTTAACATAAATAATGTTTTTTGGAAAAGTGATAGAACTATGCACGAAAATGCTGATCCTTACAATTTTTACAATAATGACAATATTTTTTCTTTTTATTATGGCAAAGAAATCGTAATGATACATGAAAAAAAAGAAGTTAAATATCCTAAAGGAAAGAATATTGCCTACTGTCGTGAAAACCTTCGTTTTGGAGCTATTCAAAAAAAAATAGGAAGGCAATATTTTCAAAGCATGACTTTAGCCAAATTAAACCAAACTCCCGTTATAGACTTGCCTCCAACTCCAATGTTTTTCACAATAAATGAAAATTTAGACGTCACCTATTTTTTTGTGGATAGTAACCATTTAGACCAAAATTGGATAGAAATTACCAAGCAAGAGCATGATTTTAAAAAAGTTTGGGGAAAATTTAATTTGGTAATGGTTAAAGACCCTACCACACCTGCTAAATATCTTTATCCGGATACTTTAAACATCGAAAATGGGGAATTCTTTGTAGAATTTTAATAATATATTGTTTCCTCCTTGTAGTTGGTGTCCTCACCAACTACTTCTGGGAGAATTGAAAGAAAATTGTTTGAATTGCTCCATTGAAATAGGTAAGGCATAGTGAAGCATACCTTGCTTGCCCGATAGCTGTGGTTTTTTATTTTCAGTTTCTATTTTTAGGAGATGGGCTTAGTTAAATATTGCCATTTCTCTAATCAATAATTTTTAAGAATTGACAATAATAGAAATTATTAAGATAATAAAAGCATTGTTTTGCTTTTATTTATTAACTTGCATAGTTTTTTATTAATAATTATAAAGTCATGATCAATCAAGCCTTATTAGAACCTCAGAGTATCGCTATCATCGGAGCTTCAAACGACATTGGCAAACCTGGAGGAAAGGTGTTGCAAAATATTATTAACCATCGTTTTAATGGACAATTGTATGGTGTCAATCCTAAAGAGAAAAATGTTCAGGGTATCAACTGTTATGCAACATGTGAGGAGTTACCTCAAGTAGAGCTTTCCATTATAGCCGTGTCTGCAAAATATGTGGTGGATATGATGAAGACCTTAGCATTTGAGAAAAACTGTAAAGCGTTTATCATCTTTTCTGCCGGCTTTAGCGAGACCGGAGCAGAAGGTGAAAATATTGAAGAAGAATGTGTTGCTATTGCCAACGCTGCAGGTGCTTCCTTAATAGGCCCTAATTGTATAGGAGTAATCACAGGAGCCTATAAAGGGGTATTTGCAGGGCCTATTCCGGAGTATGACCCACAAGGTTGCGATTGTGTAACAGCTTCCGGAGCTACCATGGTTTATCTTTTGGAAACTGCAATACCCCGAGGTTTAAAGTTTAGATATATTTATTCCATAGGCAATAGCGCCCAAATTGGGGTAGAAGATGTATTGGAATACTGGGACACCACCTTCCATCCAGAAAAGAGTTCAAAAATTAAGTTATTATATTTGGAGCAAATCAGCGATCCAAAACGATTTTTAAAACATGCTAAATCCTTAACCGAAAAGGGTTGTAGGATAGCAGCTATTAAAGCCGGAACCACAGAAGCGGGCTCTCGGGCGGTGAGTTCTCACACCGGAGCACTTGCGGGCTCCAACACCGCAGTGAATGCTTTGTTCAGAAAAGCAGGTATCATTCGTTGCTACAGCCGGGTAGAGCTGGTTTATGTAGCCGCAGTGTTTACCATTCCAAAATTAAAGAGTAATAAAGTAGCCATAATCACCCATGCAGGAGGCCCGGGAGTAATGCTGACCGATGTCTTGACAAGAAACGGCATGCAGGTTCCTGCCATTGAAGAAGTAAAAGCCAATCAATTATTATCCAAGCTATTCCCTGGTTCGTCAGTTACCAATCCAATAGATTTTTTAGCAACCGGAACAGCACAGCAATTAGGCGAAATATTAGATTTTGTTGAAAATGAATTAGAAGATATAGACGGATCCATTGTTGTTTTCGGCACTACCGGAATGTGGCGTGTGGACGATGTTTATGAAGTCTTACATCAGAAAATGACCACCCATAAAAAGCCTATTTATCCTATTCTCCCTTCTGTGATTCAGGCAGCAGAAGAGGTGAGCGGTTTTCATGAGAAAGGACATATCAACTTTACGGATGAAGTAAGCTTTGGTTATGTATTATCTCGAGTTCAAAAAACCCAACCGCCTTATCCAAACCCGGAGTTGCCCGATATTGACCAACAAAAAGTAAGAAATATTATTGATACAGCACCAAATGGATATTTGCCTGCAGACAAGGTATTTGAGCTTTTTGATGCTTGCGGAATAAAAAGAGTGCTCCAAATTAAAACTGATAAATTGGAAGATGCCTTAGTTCATTTTGAAAAAATGGGGGCACCGGTAGTGATGAAAGTCTCCGGACCTGTTCATAAGTCTGACATTGGTGGTGTAGTGTTAAATATTCAAACCAAAGAAGAGATAAAAGAACATTTTGAAAAACTAATGGCAATACCTGAAGCTGATGGTATTATTTTACAGCAGCAAATAAAAGGGTCAGAAATTTATATGGGTGCAAAAGCAGAAGAAGGTTATGGTCATCAAATTTTAGTGGGATTAGGAGGAATTTTTGTAGAAGTGTTCAAAGATGTGGCTTCCGGTCTGGCACCGGTGGGTAAAGAAGAGGCAATGTCTATGTTGAGGCATTTAAAATCATATCCAATTATTCAAGGAGTAAGAGGTAAAGAAGGCGTTAATGAAGGGTTGATCATTGAATACCTAACCAGACTTTCTGCCTTAGTAGCAGTGGCCCCGGAGATAAGTGAAATGGACATCAATCCATTTTTAGGCAATAGCACACAATTGATAGCCGTTGATGCAAGGATTTGTTTGCAAAAGTGATATGGGAATTGTTTGGATTGTAAAGTAAATCGATTTAAAGAAAGTGTTGGTTGGTATTTAGGGTTTGCTGAATAACAACTAATCCTTTGATTTTCTTATCTCCCCTTGTAGTTGGTGTCCTCACCAACTTTCCTTGTTGTTAGTGTCCACACCAACAACTTCTGAACGAATAAAAAAGAAAAATGTTGAAATTGTTCCATTGAAATAAGTATGGTATAGTGAAGTATAACTTGCTCGTCGTTATTTTTACAGTAAACCCTATTTACTGTTTTTGTCTGGAAAAATAGACCGTTTTGGTAATAAACATTTTTTTCCCTACAACCTTTATCCTATTGTTATTGATAAAACTAATTGTGGCATCTAAATTAATATTTACTTTAGCTGGTGATAATATACCTGAAAAGGTTTGGGTCTTGTCATTATAATTCATTCCTTTAAAAACTATCTTACCAAAATCAGAATCCTTATTGTCGTCTATTTTACCTTGATATAATCCACTTTTATCTTTAAAAAAGCTAACAGATAGTTCATAGTTGTTTTCACTCTTCCAACTGCCTATTAATTGCTTTTCGATTTGTGCCCAAACATTTATTTGTAAAAAGATAGCCGGTAAAAATAAAATCCCAAAAACGATCGCTTTTCTATTCATGATATTAAACAAAATGCAAAGTTGGGCTCAAAATTTAAATTACCCAAATCAGGACTTGATTAAAATTAGTGAAATCAATTTTTTTGACTAAAAGTGACAAGAATATTACAAAAGGATACTTCTGAAAATTGACTGTTTGATATTTGAATATAAGCGATAAAATCAAGAATGTATTAGGAAATCATAAAAAAATTTTTTACTTTAGCATTAAGTTTTATGAGAATAGTAAAAGGCTTCTATACTTTTCTTAAAGTCGCTTTACCTTTTAACCCAATTAATTTTAAAAATTTATTTTTAAAACCCACTAATAATGAAAAGAGGTTTATTATTTGTTATTTTATCATTTTGCTCTTTTCAAGTGCTATGGGCACAATCTGAAAAAGTTGATAGCTTGCAAATAGAGACCTTGATTCAACAAGCTTTTAAACAATCTAATGATAGCTTGCAGCTTGCTTTTGTAACAATTCAAAAGGCAAAAATTTTAGCTAATAGTTCAGGAGCGCAGCGTCTTATAGCTAATGTTGTTTTTCAAGAGGGTATTTTATATTTTGAAACATTAAATTATGATAGTGCTATTGTCGCTTTTACAAAATCAGCACATTTATTCCAACAAGTCAAAGATAAATTTAAAGAGGCTCGGAGTTATAATGCTGTAGGTAGGACTTACTTATATCTTGGCAACTATTCAAAATCTTTAAAAAACCTATTTAATGCTCTAGAAATAGCAAAATCCATTAAGAATAAAAACAGTATTTCTTCCATAAGTATCGATATCGGTCTGGTATATCAGGAATTTAAAGATTGGGATAATGCACTTATTTATTTTAATAATGCACTATCTATAGAAAAAGAGCGGAGAGATACAGCTACTATAGGAATAATACTGCACAATATTGCAGATGCTTATAGGGGTAAGAATGAATATAAAAAGTCGATAGTTACCTATAAAGAAGCAATAAGCATGCATGAAAAGGTAAAAGATTATTCTGCAAAAGCTACCTCTACCTCGGATATGGCTAATGTTTATTTGGCAAATAATAAATTAGATTCGGCGATTTTTTACAAACAGGAAGCGGTAAACTATTATTCCAATCATAAAACCCAAAGTTATTTATCTGACTATTGTTATGCCTATGCTTCATTGGGTTCCATGCTTGCAAAAGCTAATCGGTTAAAAGAAGCTGACTATTATCGGGTGCAATGTAACGAATGTGTCTCCTTGCTCAATGATTTGATCTATGCTAAAATGTATTACTCCTTCTTGTATGAATTTTATAAAAAGAAAAAAGATAATACAAATGCATTGAAAAACTTAGAACTTTACAATGTTGCAAATGATAGTATTACGATTCAATCAATAAGTTTTGAAAATTTGAGATCGGGTATCAAATATGAGTTCACCCAAAAAGCTAAAGAAGACTCCTTACAATATCAATTAAAATTTTCGAAGCAAGAGCTCGCCACCTCAAAATACCGCAATAGGAATTATTTGTTATTAATCATTCTTCTGCTATTAATAGGATTAGCAGTGACAATTTATCGAAGATTAAAATTGAAACAAGAGCGCAAAAGAACACAAGAGTTAGAAAAGTTAAGACATAATATTGCTGGTGATTTGCACGATGATGTAGGCTCTACTTTGTCCAGTATTCAAATATTGAGTGAAATTGCATCACAGCAATGTGGTGATAATTTACCATTGAAGCAGTCTATCCTTTCTATTACAGAATTATCCAATAAAGTGTCTAATGGTATTCGGGAATTAATGTGGACTGTAAACCCGGCTCATGACAAATTAGAATCCTTAGTTGGTCAATTGCGGAAAATTGCTTCGGGTCTCTTGGAATTTAATAATATCAATTTCAGGCTTATAGAGAATATACAAAATCCTAAAAAAATCCTTTCAGCAGCACAAAGAAAAGAAATCTTAATGATTTTTAAAGAAGCTGTCAATAATGCCCGAAAATACAGCAAGTGCAAGCATATTGAAGTTGAAGTTAGAGAAGAGAGCGAATTGTTGTTGCTTTCAATAAAAGATGATGGGCAGGGATTTGATATTAATAATGTGAAATTGGGAAATGGATTGAACAATATGAAATACAGAGTAGAAAAACTAAAAGGAAAATTGGAGATTCAATCAGAAAATAATAAAGGAACTCGAATCTTGCTCCAAATGCCTCTACCCTAATTAAGGTATATTTTTGAAAATAAATATCCGGAACTTTGCAATAATAAAAAAATATACTTTTTATGAAGACAAGAGTATTATTATATGAAGATAATGTTGAGTTGCGTAGTAGCCTAGCAGCACTAATTAACTTCTCAGGAGACTTAGAGCTCGTTGCTAGTTTTGAAAATTGTAAAGACGTTTTAGATCATCTTGAAACCTATGTTCCTGATATTATTTTGTCCGATATTGATATGCCTTTGGTAAATGGCATCGAAGGGCTAAAACTGATCCGATCTGTACAGCCGGAATTGCCGGTAATTATGCTCACCGTCTTTGATGATAGGGAACATGTACTAGAAGCTATCTTAGAAGGTGCTACCGGATATGTCTTAAAACAACATCTGACAACACGGTTGGGCATAGCCATTCAAGAAGCTATGGAAGGAGGTGTACCTATGTCTCCAATTGTAGCACAAATGGTGTTAAAATATATAAGTAGTCAAAGAAGCAAGAGAAACACCTATGCCTTAACCAATCGTGAAAAAGATATTTTACAATCCCTCACTGATGGTAACAGCTATAAAATGATTGCTAATAACTTAGGCATTTCATTGGGCACCGTTACCTCTCATATAAAAAACATCTACGAAAAGTTGGATGTACATTCACAAGCCGAGGCAGTAAGCAAAACGCTTCGTGAAGGGATTTTATAAAAATTCAAAATTTCAATCTCCTTGTTTACCTCCCATGATTATGGGATTTTTTAGGCTTTTTTTTCGATATAATTTTACATCAAAATTAATCGTTATGAAAAATCTAATTACATCAACAGCTATTATCTTAATAATAGGTAATGTAGCTTCAGCTCAAGCCCCCAATAAAGTTTGGGAAAAAACATTTATTGGAAGTAGTGCCTCCTCTTCCTCATCTTTTCATGCCGTTAAATCTACTAGTGATGGAGGATGTATTGCTGTGGGTAAAGGTAAGGGTAGTGGTGGTGATTTGCCTAGTGGCTATATAGATAAAGGAGATGCCTTAATCGTCAAAACTTCCTCTAATGGAACAGTAGAATGGTCTGATTATTGGGGTCAACAAGAAGAAGATAATGCCATGTCTGTTTTCCAAACTTCTGATGGTGGATTTGTTATTGCTGGCTATACCGCTCATATGGGTTCAGGCCTAAACCTTGGAGGAATAGATGGATTTGTAGTAAAGTATGATGCTTCAGGATCATTAGTATGGGGAAAAAATTATGGAGGCTCTGGTAATGACCTAATTTATGATATCAAGCAAACTTCAGATGGTGGATATATATTTGTGGGTACTACCTATTCTTCTGAAGTGTCAGGATACCATGGAGGAAGTGATGTGTGGATAGTTAAATTGAATAGTGCTGGAGTTGTTACTTGGAGTAGTGCCAAAGGTTACAGTGATTACGAATCAGCAAAATCAGTAGCAATAGCCTCAGATGGGTCTTATTTTATTACAGGTAGTACTAATTCTCCTGAAGCAACAAATCACAAAGGTGCAAATGATGCTTGGGTCTTGAGAATAAATACAAATGGAACTATTGCTTGGCAAAATTCTATTGGAGGAACCGATGATGACGGTGGTAGTCAAGTAATCCAAGGTGCAGATGGTAGTGTTTGGGTGGCAGGTAGAACTAAATCAAATGATAAGGATATTAGCGGAAACCATAGCAATGGTAAACAAGACCTTTTATTAGCTCATTTAGATGCCTCTGGTACCCTGCTTACAACTAAAGTTTACGGAGGAACTGAAAATGAAGCCACTGGCTATACAGATGAACAAAACATAATGCAAACTTCTGATGGAGGCTTTATTATGCTCACTTCTACTAATTCAAATAATGGGGACGTCGATGGAAATCATGGTAGTTATGATTTTTGGTTATTAAAAGTAAATGCTTCTGGAACATTGTTATGGCAAAAATGTATAGGAACCGCAATTCAAGATTATGCATTTTCATTAGATCTCTCTTCTGATGGTGGATATCTTATGGCAGGAATTGGAGATGGAACAAAAGCCTTTCTTGCCAAGTATAAAAATGGCACTAGCGGTATTGATGATATTAAAGAAGCAGGAGTTACTGTTTTTCCTAACCCTATGAACGACTATATCAATATCCAATCTGAAAGAATGATTCAGTCTATTGATTTCATTGACATTATGGGAAGAGAATTTAACAATATCAAAATTCAAAATACACATCAAAAAGTTGATGTTACCCATCTTGTACCTGGCTCCTATTTAATCCGTTTTAATTTTGCAAATGGTGAAAAAGCAAGTACCCGATTAATTAAAAACTAAAAATCTTATTTGAAAAGGGCATACCCTATTAAAAAGTAACTTTCTAATTCTGGTATGCCTGTTTTCAATCTAAACATATTGAATCTTATGAAACGTCTTATATTTATGAAAATTATTTTGGCTTTATTGCTTTTTCAGGCTTGTAAAGCTAAAGAACTTACACCTTCTCATTCTAAACCCAACATCATGGAAATATATTCTTCCTTTTCTTCTTCATTTTTTATTGATGACCAAAATATACTTTATGCCTGTGGCAACAACAGTAAAAACCAATTAGCTTATTCACAAGCCTCCTCACAATACCTGCCTGTAAAAGTGATGGATGATATTAGCCAGATTGCATCGGGAGAATACCATACGTTACTTTTAAAAACCGACAAAACCTTATGGGCTGTCGGCAGTAATGATAATGGGCAATTGGGTACAGGAAATACCAACAGTTTGAATATGCCTATGCAAATCGCCGATGATGTAATTGCTATGGCTACAGGTAAAGATTATAGCTTTTTTATTAAAGAGGATAACAGCCTTTGGGCAATGGGTAATAACACCTTTGGTCAATTAGGAAATGGTAATACAGACAAACAAATTGCTCCTGTAAAAATAATGGAAGATGTAAAAGCAGTGGAGGCAGCTACAGCACATACTTATATTTTGAAAATAGATGGAACGCTTTGGTCTTGTGGTCGAAATTCATCTTACGAATTAGGCGATGGAACAGCAACCAATAAATCTAGCCCGGTAAAGATTGCTACAAATGTGGTACAAATGAGCTTGGGTAATCAATTTTCTTTGTTTCTAAAATCCAATGGAGTACTTTGGGGTGTTGGGTTTGATGGAGCTGGTCAATTAGGCGATAATAGTGTTTATACCGTACACGACCCTAAACAAATATTAACAGATGTGAATGCGGTAAGTGCAGGTTATGGATTTAGTGTAGCCTTAAAAAATGATGGTAGTGTATGGGTAGCCGGAATTAATGAAGCCGGTCAATTGGGCAATGGCAGTAATAACAATGCCGGAAGTTTTACAAAAGTAGCCGATGAAGTACAACAAATAAATGCCGGTGGTTATCACACCTTAATACTTAAAAAAGATGGTTCGGTTTGGAGTTGTGGCAGTAATGGTGCGGGTCAGCTAGGCACAGGAAAAGGAGTAAGTGATAGAAATACTTTTGAACAAATAAAATTTTAAATTTTCTTATCTTTTTGAGAAGCAAAACCTCTATCTGCATAATATATGAAACCTCTATTTTATATCTTCGGTTTATTGGTGATTTACACCAGTTGCCAATCTGAAACCAAAAAAGCTGAAACTGTTGCCGTGGCTGAACAAGTTGCTCCGCAAGAAAACGACAGCCTTGCCATCCGACTAGCATACGAAAAATTGAAAACCGACCCTAAGTTTTTGAGAGAAATGGGGTTAGAAGGAGAAACTGGATATCATTGGTATGACAACTTAGACATAAAAATCATTCGTGGAGATTTGGATGGCGATGGCAGTATAGATGCCTTAGTGCCTTTTACCATTGAAGGTCGTGGTGGTGGCAACAATGCAGATTTTCATTATTTAGCACTGCTCAACAAAAACAATGCTTGGATGGATGGCGTAGCAATGGATGCTTCTGTTTTTGTAGATGCCATTATTTATACAGCTCAAAAGATTGAAAACGGAATCATCTATGGCTATTGGCAGGGCAAACAAAATGACGGAAAGCCTTATCAATCAGAATTTGTTCTTAGAAATAAAGAATTTATTTCGGTTTATGAGGAATTACATACTCTGCAAGAGGAACAAGGAGATAAAATAGAATTATACAGTATTAATACCGAAGATTATCAAGATATTCCCAAAGAAGCCTCATTAAAAGAAATTGAAAAATTGTTGGGCAAAGGCAAAATTTCTACTCCAAAAGAACAACCTGAATGTGGCACTTATTGGGATGAAGGCACAATACGATATTTAGACTATCCTAACTTTCATTTTGAACTGAACGACCAAAATGAAGCCGGATGGATGGCAACGCTTTTAACCAGAAGTGGTTTGGTTTTTTATACTGACCATGGTACTATTTCAGAAAAAACAACAGCTAAAGAGCTGAAAAGCATTTTTAAAAATCTGGATAATTGGGATGTTGAAAAAGACGGAACGAGTATTTTAACTTTAATGTTGGGTGATAGCGATGTTTTGTTGTATTTGTATTTTTCTAAAAACGGAAAATTAGAGAGGGTTATTCATCATGTTCAATGTTGATTTTTTTACTTCTATCCCCTAATCATGGGATTGTTTAAACTGATTATACATTCTAATTTTACAATATAAACTCAAAACCATTAGATATGAAAAGTTTGTTACTCCTATTCTGCTTTGCCTTTTCGGTGGTTGCAAAAGCACAAATCGGTTTTACCCAAAAGAGTGACACGCTTGATTTTTATCGTGAAATTCAAGCACAGGATATGGCTGAGTTGATTTTGCTGTCCAATAAGTCTATTGGGTTTTTGGGTGATGACTACCAGCGATTCTATATTCATTTCACTTCAGTAAAAAAAGATGAAAAGAATCCATACCAATATCTAGTAAAGGGAAAAACAAAAGTAAAAGAAAACATCTGCACATTTACCGGAATCGTTACCATTAAAACTGCTATTACTTTTAAAGTGGATGATGATGAAGAAATCCCGCAAGATATAAGGGAAGGGAAGTTCACAGCTTCCGTCGCTATTCAGGAAGATAAAAATCAGTATGGTTCGGGCGAAATAAAAGGAATATTGACGAAAGGATTTATTTTAAAATCAGGCAAAATGATTGATGACGACCCACTCTATTATGGCGATATGCCTTATGAAGGAAACTACTTTGAGGGAAATTGGAAAAGCTACAAAACCGGAAAATCCAAAACTTGTATGTGGCACAATGGTGGCGGCTGGAAGATGAAACAAGATTTATTTCATCTCGGCGATGACGGCGATGTGTATATCAATCCCAAATACAAGAAAAATGGTTGGTAAAACTATGAGCAGGCCATGCACCCTTCGATGAATGAAGGATACTTTAATACGCAAAAAATTAACGAAGCATGGTTAAAAGAAAATGCATACTGGTGGCGATAAAGCCAGATTATTTCTAAAAATAAAAACAAAAACACCATGAACATTAAAATCAGAAACGGAATAGAAGTAAAAGCTGTAGGTGGATTACTTGTAGAGCAAGCGTGGTTGCAATATGCCGCAGGTCCATTGATTAGAGAGGATAACATTATTAATCTAGGAGAAAAAATTCAATTGCATCTCATCATACAGGGATGGAAAGGAATAGACGATGAAATCAGCATCGGTGCAACTATAAAAATCACAACTGATGAAGGACAATGCTTCCTGAACGAAGCCGACTTGTTTGCTCAGTATGATACGCTGCCATTAGAAGCAGTTCAGAAAATTTCTCTGTCGGCAATTATTGACCAAATAGACCGCTTAGTGGATTTCTTTAGGGTGGACTTTAGAATTTACAGCAAAACTTTTCCCGAACAAGAAATCGAAGGCTATTATCTATTTCTTATTTAATTGGCAGAAAAACACATTGAAAAATTGCAAAGAATCATTTTTACTTCTATAATTATCTGTTTTAATAGCAATCTTGAACGGACAAAAAAAATGAAAAATGAAAAATATAAAATTATCTCTGTTCCTTTTGTGTTTGGGTTTGGGTTTTACTACTGCCCATGCACAAATCAGTAAGAATCAGTTGAAGCCCTTTATTCCCAAAGGATATACGCTTGAAGGTACTTCTGGTGATGGTTTGAAAAAACCCTCCGGTGATATTTTACTCATATTGGCTTCCAAAGAAATGGACGATTTTGAAACATTGGTTTTACTAAACAATGTAAAAGGCAAGCTCTCCAAAATCGTAGAGAACAGCAGTTTGCTGATGAGTGAAAATATATTGGGCACTTCAGGTGGAAATTATCCATCCTTGTCAGGGACGGTTTTATCGGTAAATTATTCGATTGGAAGTGGGAGTGCCTTTTCAGATGTGTCAATTCAATTTCAAAAGAATAAAAACGGACAATATGAGTTTAAGGAATACAGATCTTCCACAAAAAATTATGGAGTTGAAAATCTTTTTGCAAGAGAAAAGATTACTGCCGAACAGATAGGGAAAGTCAGGTTTACCGATGCTACGGAAGATTTAATCTTGAAAAAAGCAAATACCCAATCAACTTCTATCGATATTGATGAATGGCGTAGCAAAGGTTTGAAAAAATATGCTAATTACATTTTCGAAGATTACCAGTTTGTAGCTTTTGCGGATGGAGACCTGAACCTAGACAGTTACAAGAAAGATGCCGTACTCATTTCATACAATGATGGAAATTGTGTAGTGCAACTGTTGTTGCAACAAAAGGATGGTAGCTATAAAATGGCATTAGACAATTTCTCTCTGATTAAGATTGATGACCGCCAATATAATGCCAACAACCTGAAAGCGGTTATTAAGAATGGTTATTTCACCATCGAGCAGCGAATTGTTGTGGATAATCAGGATAATTTTGACCATCGATACATCACTTTTAAATATGATGCTACACAAAAAAACTGGTTGTTACACCGCTTTGATGTAGAACATTATGAGGGGTTTAATACAAAACCGTCCAAAGATGTAACACATTTAACCACCAAAGATTTTGGAAAGATTACTTTTCAAAAAATTCAGAATCTTCCTGGAATTTATTATTACGAACCAGAAATTTCGATTGTTAGTGGTACACTCACTAAAAAAATGTTTTATGGCAGACCAAATTATGGCGAAACGCCAGAAATAGATGAGAAATTTTGGGTATATATTTTAAAGCCGAACTATCCGGCAAATGTTTACGGTGATATTGACCCAATAGACCCTGAAACATCAAACAAAACCATGGACAATGTTACTGAAATTCAGGTGTACAGCACAGATAGAAAAATAGATTTCAAAAATTACGAAAATAAAAAGATAAAGTTGCAAGGTGTCTTTCAATACTCACAAACCGGGCATCATTACACTAAAGTTTTAATGGAAGTAAAGAAAATTTTATAATCAACAACAAAGAAAAATATTATGAACACAACAATCAAAAAATTATTAACAGCATTATTCCTTTTAGGAATATTGGGTCTTTCTGCCTGTAATTTCAGCGTAACTTCAGGTAATGCAACAGCAGACAATTTAGAGACCGTCAGCAAAAGTGAACAGAAAATACGAAACGGTATCCAATCAGAGGTATTTGGTGGTCTGAAAGTTGAATCAGCTTTCCTAATGTTAGAAACCGGTGAATTGGTTTCAGAGGAAAATACCATAAAAGCAGGTGATAAAATCAAATTTGTACTGAAACTTTCCGGCTGGAAAGCCGAAAATGGTATGGTGCAAATTGGAGCAGGGGAACAACTGGTAAACAGCAATCAGGTAGTAATGATGCGAGAAGATGACCTTTTTGCCAATTCAAAGGGCGTTTCCGAAAAAGATGCCGAAGTCATAACGCTGATTATGGAAGTGTTGAATTTGGAAACCATTTATGATTTTTACCAAACCGATTTCAAGGTATGGAATAAAGCCACAGATCAGCATGTTTATGGATCTTATCGTTTTAAGATTAAAAAATAAAAACCATTTTAAATAATCATTCTATGAAAGCTATTGTCGTCCTCTTCTGTTTTGCATTTTGGGTAGTTGCTAAAGCACAAAGTGGTTTTACGTATATCAACCATGTCGAAATGGATAGGCATAAACTGAGGTAGAAATTAAATTGTGAATAGTAAATGGTGAGAAGTTAGATGTGAGTGATTGGGATTTGGTGGATTTTGTTCTTAATTTTCTTAATGCCTTAATGTTGAAAAAAGAAAGAAATGAGGATTAAAAAATTTGATTATATAATATGGTTGTTACTCGTAGTATTCGGGTTTTGTGCCTATCAAACAAATAACATAGTATGTTACATCATCGTATTTTGCTTAGCACTCTTGTATTCGGTAAAGCTCATTTTGGTGTTACTCATCGCTTGGGGAAACAAAAAAGACACAAAAGATTCGGATTTTGAAAAGACCAATCTACCTATTATTTCACAAAAAAGAAATAAGATAATGAACGAAACAGAAAAGCAAAACACAGAAGCTCGTATAACAGCACTCGAAAATGAGGTGAAACGCCTAACGATGTTGGTGGATAGAATTTATGATTATTCCCATTTAGGCATTCGTAAACCTTCGTTGGATAATCCGGAAGTGCTTTCTGGTGCTGATCCAATTATGGCAGACGCACAATTCCAACAATTGATAAAAGAAGGCAATATAATAGCGGCTACAAAAAGGTATGTGGACTTAACAGGTGTTGGCTTGCTGGATGCAAAAGCAGCGATAAATAAATATATGAAATGATAATAGAAATTATGGAAAACAGTATTTTATATATCATTGTTGGTATACTTCTCTTTATATTAATCGGAAGATTTGTGATGAAGTTCTTATTGATAAATGTATTCAGAAAATTCGGCTTTGATAAGAGTGCACTATCACAGATGAGTGAAAAAGCAACCCATCTTTATAAAACCGAACACCCACAAGGAACAATAACAAATTCAACTAAGGGTTCTACTCAAATTGAGTTTTCAGATTTAATAAAAGCACAAAAAAAGGATACCACAGGCTGGGAAAAATTCAGGGTTTATATTCAAGGATGGAGAGCATCCATAGAAGTTGTGAAAGATGGCAAGGTGGAAGGTTATCTTTTAGACATTGAAGTTAAACCTGCCGGTGTACCTACAGGAAATGCAATAAATCCACTTGGAGGATTGAATTTGGTTCGTAATTATTATATTCCAAAATCACATTTGCAATCCATAGGAAAACTCTCTCCCATGATGGTGTTGTATAATCCTCAAAACCTATTAGAAATTATTCCCGACCCAGAAAATGAAAACTGGCATTACGAAGTGAAATAATAATTATGAATTAGAAATGATGAATAAACCAAGAATTTTCCGCTTAGATATTTTCTTCTGGATACTGCTACTGATTTTCGGCAGTTGCTGGTATTTGTTGGAGAATAAGCTGAAATGGCAAACTTTCTTTTTAATAACCTTGGGTATTTATTTGTTTTTATCCTTCATTATACGGGCTGTTTTTCTGCAAAGCATAAAAGAAAACCAACAAGTATCACAGCTTTCAGATATTCTGAAAAAACAACAGGTATTAGATACTAACACTTGGCTAAGTGCTCACGCAGTAATTATCAATATGAACCCGCGCGGAAAAGTAATGGATAATGGAAAAGAAGCCGGACGATTGTTTGCCTTTCAGGTACAGATAGATGGTACAGATGGTGGTACCTGGCGTGCGTTAATCAAAGACAAAATTATACCGGTAAATCATTTGAATTCCTTCGGAAGGAAAACAGAAGTGCAGGTTTTGTACAATCCCGAAAATAAATACAAAGACATCATTTTTGAAAACGATGACTGGCATTATGAAATAAAAAAATAAATACGAATAATGAAAACACATAGAAACATAGGATTGAAGTAATAAAAATGGAACTTATAAGCAATAAAGGCTATGTTCCTATGTGGTAAAAAAATAAAATATTATCAAATCTAATAACTGACAACCAATCACTAAAAACGAAATTACATGAACATCAGAAAGAAATTTTACATCATTTTCATTGGAGGATTTGCCTTGGTTTTTGCTTTCTTTTTTTTAGGACGAAAACTCATGAATAATGCCATTTCCAAATTCACTTCAGGAAAAATGGACGGAATCGGAAGTATGATGGGCATTAGCAATGTGCCAGTTTTTCAGTCGGGCGTATTCAGCGATGATGGTAATTACTTTGTTTATACCTATAAACCCGAAGTAGTAAAACCGGATGTAAAAGGCAATATCAAAATACAAGGGTTTGCCTATCCTGCTTATTTCCGTGTGATGGAAACAACTACCGGAAAAATAGTAAACAAACTGTATGAAAGCGACAAACACGACCAAATGTATGTGGTGTGGACAGAAGTCAATTGGGTATGGTTGATAAAAAGATTAGAAGGACAAGAAACCCAAATCGCTTTGTATGATTTAGCGAGCCAAACTTTCAAATATAAATTTGGCGAATTGGAAGATTTAAACACTTCAATTGATTGGAAAAAGACTTATTCTTTTTATAGCAACAATTCTAAACAAAAAGGCTTGATTTTAGAAGCCAACGATAAGCGCTTTTATCGCATTGACCCCAATACCGGCAAAGCAGAAACCGTACAGGGAAAATTTGAAATGCTGAATTATAATTATGCAAAAGATTTTCAGGTGTCGGATAGAAATGGAGACGGAGAATACAGTAAGAAAGAAATCTATGGCAGCAGGCAAAGTATTACCACTAACAAGGGAAAAACTATTTCTCAGGATGATTTTATTGAAGTGAATTACTTGACATTGACCAAAAGTAAATTAAGTTTAGGTCAAGATGCACCAATCACCTATTACAAAAACAATTTCTTTGTGCTGTCGCCCCTTACTTCCGACAATGAGAAAGATAGGGAACTGGCCATGTTGGACAAAACCACATTGAAAACCGTATGGAAAATACAACTGCCCCAAAAGGAATTGAAAACATTTATTCCGAATTATGAATTAGAACGATTTTGTATAAAAGGCAATAAATTATTGGTAACCAACAACGATTATCTGATGACGATTGATTTGGATAAAGGAACGATTGTTAAACAAGAAAATTTGTATGAATAGAATAATAAAACCACATAGATACATAGGTTATAATTATGAAAAGATTTGTAGTGAGTTTTTCGAAGTGAAATACAAAAAACACAGTAGCTATGTTCCGTCAAAGACGGAAGCTATGCAAAACTTAAAAGCTATATTTTCTATGTTCCTATGTGGTTAAAAAAATAAAAACAATGGATAAACAGAAACTTACAAAAAGGATAAAAGTGCACTCCTTTTTTATCCTGTCTATTTTACTCTGCTGGTATCTCTACCAAAGTACTGGAAAAAAGATTTTCGGAATGATGACAGTAGGACTTGTCATCATTTATCTCATGCTTTTTCTGATGGGACTGTTGTTTCGTGGCAGTGCATTGACAGGAGCTACTCCAAAAGAAATTTCTATGGAGGAAGCCCAAAAGAAAATAAAACAACATAAAGACACTTCCGGTTGGACAAAAGCAAAAGGAATCATTACACGGTTTATTCCTGATAGCAAAATCATAGAAAACGGTCAGGTGACAGCTCAGCTTTTTGCATTCTATATTCAAACAGAGCGGGATGTAAATGTTTTAAGAAGTGATAAAGCTTTTATAAGCGGTCATATTATTCCTGTTTCCCATATCGGCTCTTTTGGTATCAATACGTCGGTAGATGTATTGGTTAATAAAACTGGGGCATGGGCAATATTTGACTATGAAAATGAAAATTGGCATTACGAAATAAAAAAATAAAAATTTAAAAAATGGATAATAATAACAATTTCTCTAAAAAATTTGCCAATACATCCTTGTTAATGGGATTGGGTATTGTGGCATTACTGCTAATCATCTTTTGGTCCAGTGGCATGTTTAGTCTTATTAATGGCGTATTTGGATCAATAGGAATTATCGCTGTATTTGCTTTTATAGCACTTATTTTAGGTTTAGTCTATTTTGGACAACGCTGGCTTTTGGGTAGTTTAAAACCCAAAGATATTCCAAACGGATTGCCTGCAACTGCTACCGTTATCAAAAGTTATCAGGCAGGAATGTCAATGAAAGCCGGAGCCAATCAGTTTTATTCGATTGTTATTGAAGTCAATGTAACCAATCCGCAAGGCGAAACCTGGCCAGCAAAAATAGAACAGATGCTTCCTGTTACCCAAGTTGGTCTTTTCCAACCAGGCGTGCAGTTTGCCGTAAAGTACGCCCCAAATGATAAGTCAAAAATCGTTTTTGACCAATCTGGACAAGCCCAAAATCAAGCCAATCAGGCAAGCAATATTAACAAAGCGATGAACAATCCGAATGCTAATTATACCAATCAGGATGTTATCAATGCTGCACAAGCCGCACCGGCAGATTTAATTCAAAAAGTAAGATATCATTCAGATTTATATAAGGAGCTTATCCATACAGGCGAAGCATCTACCGCTAAAGTGTTAGGCAGTGAAGTAGCACTAAAAGATTTTATGCCGGGAATCAATGTAATGAAAGTGATTTTTGAAGTAAAAGATACGATAATTGACACATTTGAAAGTGAAATATATTCGATATCTCCTGCTAGCTCTATGCACAAGTTAGAACCGAATGATATTGTACATATCCTATACGACAAGAAAAACCCGAGAAGAGTTTGCATTAGCGGAACGGATAAGGCGAATAATACGATGGAGATTTAGAGAATGATGAATAGTGAAAGGTAAATGGTAAATGGAGATAGAGGATGTTTATTATCCTTTGTTCTTAATTTTCTTAATGTCTTAATGTTGAAAAAAAATTATATAACCTCATAGAAACATAGAATTATGATGCTAAATAAGATTTGGTCTGAGCTTGTCAAATTGAAATACAAAGAACACATCAGCTATATTCCGCCAAAGGCGGAAACTATGCAAAACTTAAAAGCTATATTTTCTATGTTCCTATGTGGTTAAAAAATAAAGTTATAAATTGAAACCACATAGATACATAGGGTTATGGTGATGAAAAAATGAAGTGAGAGTTCTACTCAGTAGCTATCTTCCGTCAAAGACGGAAACTATGCAATCTTTAAGAAATGTATTTCCTATGTCTTTATGTGGTAAAATTAAAAGTTAGAGGTTTGAGATTTATCGAACTTCATTCTTAATTTTCTTAATGTCTTAATGTTGAAATATACAACAAGCATCATTCATTCAATAAAGTTCTTATTGAAATAACTTCGATTATTTTTCCGTTGAGTTCGTATTCGTCAGTTTGGTTTAAAGTGATTATTTTGCCTTTTTTCAAATTCAGAAATTCCAGAGCGGCTACCAATCCATCTATCTCTCGGTCCAAATTATCCGGGGTCAACTCATGGCAAACCTGTACAGCTTCTTTTACTTTTCCATGCTCCGAGACAATAAAATCACATTCCTTTTTTTCATTAAAATAAGTCAGTTCTTTTCCTTGCCGTAGATATTGCAGAAAAACTAAGTTTTCCAACCTCCTCCCTTTTTCTTCAGAGAAAGCAAGGGAAGCGTGTTCAAATAAGCCTAAATCTATTACATACACCTTTTTAGGATTGCGTATTTGTTTTTGCAAGGAATAACTAAACTTAGATATAAACTGCACCAAATAGGCATTCTCCAAGTAAGAGAAATACTCCAACAAAGTACTGGTAGCTTTGATGCCAAAAGAAGTTTTGAGGTTGGTAGCACTCACCGGCTTGCCTATATTGGTGATGAGGTAAACCGCCAACTGCCGCAGAGCCGAAACATCCCGTACTGCATAACGCACCGCAATATCCCGCAATAAAATATCATCTAATAATTGACGGAGAACATTTGGGTTTTGAAACTTTAAAAATTCCGGAAAACCACCGTCTTTTATATAGTTCTCTATTGTTTTCTGACTGTCTTTTTTCTTTAGAAAACTTAAATACTCTTTATATGAAAAAGGATATAAAGTAGTAGAAAGATGTCTGCCTGTTAATTTAGTACCTAATTCTTTACTTAATAAATGGGCATTAGAACCTGTTACGGTTACCTGAAAGCCTTCATCTAATTTCTGACGGGCATACAATTCCCAGCCATTGCATATCTGAATTTCATCAAAAAAAAGATTCTTGGCTTTTGTTTCTTTTATCAAGATATCCAAGCGTCTGAAATCTGAAATATCAAACCCGGAAAGTCGTGGATCCTCAAAATTCAAGAATAAGGATTTTCCCTTTACCAAAGTCAATAGTTGTCGCATTAAGGTGCTTTTTCCGCACCTTCTTATTCCGGTGATGATATTGACAAAGCCTTCTTGCAGTTGAGTTTCCTTTAATTTTTCTCTCAAAACCCCTTCCTGCTTCAATACCCACAATTCGTTTTGGGCTTCTACCACTTCTTTTATAGCTTCTAAAGTCAGCATAATAATCTACTTTATTTGATACAAAGATACAAATTCATTTGCTGTCAACCAATAAATATATTTGTTATTAACAAATGATATTGTTTGTTATTATCAAACAAAATTATTTGTTATTATTAAACAACAGACCAAGGAAGAGATTTGGGTATAAAACACCCATCGAAATTTTCGCCGAAAAATTGGACAATTTAGAGCCTGTTGCATTTATTACTTGAATCCACCTCATTATTTACTTTTGACATGAAATAATTGCTATAAAATTCTACTATAAGAATTCTACAACTCCAAACCATCTAATCACATCTAATGTGGAAAACAAAATTAAATTTGGTGCTTATGACGGTAACAATAAAAGCAAGAAGAAACTAGATTGCTGGCTTCAATCATGGAATGATATTTCTCAAGGCAACTATTTAGAAGGCTTTAAAAATATGTTCTATTATCTGTTAGATGAAGAGGAATAGAATGTAAAATACCAAATCAAAAAAAACACGATTCATTTTACGATATTCCAAGGTTCTGCCAGTGTTAGTGGTAGTTTTGATGGACAGATGGTGCGTTGTGCTTCAATCATCACCAAATTGGAAAATGCAAGTCCTGCATTGATGCGCAAGTTGCTGGATAAGAATCAAACTTTGCTGTTCTGTCGCTTAGCGTTAGACAGTAATAACAATATTGTAGCCATGATGAATGTTCCCATCGGAATGTTTACTCCTAATACTATTTACAGTGGTTGGAGAGAATTAGCTTTATTGGCTGACGAACAAGACGATAATTTAGAGAATAGTTTTGGACAAGCGGTTGCTAACGACAATTCGTTAAAACAAGCTGTTCCGGAAACAGAAGCTACCATAAAGTACCAGTACTTTAAAAAATGGATGTCGGAGACCTTGACACTTTTGCAGGCTACCAATCGCGCAGACCTACTTGGTCTTGCCACCTATATACCGCTTACATTCATCCATCGGGTTAATTATTTATGCTCTCCCAAAGGAATCCTGAAGGATAAGTTGCTGAAAATGAATAATTACTATTGGCTAAACAGTCAATCTCAACAAATAAGCATAGGTTCTGTTTTGCAAAATATGACACAACAAATTCAAGAATTGAATCAGTTGTCGGAACAAGAGGTGAAAGACTGTTTTTTCCGTACCCGCGACACTTTTAGTACAAAGGGAGGCATACAACAACAAGAAGTAGCGAATGTTGTCAATAATTCGATTAAAGATATGCTGGATTCCCAAAAACTGAGTTCACCGGAACACACTTCCTACATTTTAGAATTTGCGATGGGAAATATCATCCACGATTTCAATATAAACCCTGTTTTCACAGAATTATACCATTTGCAGATGAATGTATTACATCCTGATTTTTTCAAGGCATTAGGGGTTCAACTTCCTATATTCTCTCCTGATAATCAACAACTCGATACCGATTTCATCAATCAGTATGTTTATACCTCAGTGGGAAAAAGCCGGAAACTGTATCCCTCCATAGAATTTAGAGTCGATAAATTAGATGATACCAATCCTTTCAACTTTAGCTTAAGCTTAGCAAGAGAAACTGCCAGAATGATACACACTATAGACTAATCCTTCTAAAAATAGTAAAAATGAGTACACAAGAATTAATAGAAAAATATAGAAGTGTAGTGGTTCAAATTGCTACTTCTTCTGGTTCAGGAACGGGTGTTTATTTACCAGACGCACAACTGATTGTCACCAACTATCATGTCATCAAAGACAATTGGACGGCTACCATAAAAGGGAATTTCTTGGAAAAACAAACCGGCAAGGTCGTATATACCAATCCACGATGGGATCTTGCATTCATTCAGCTCGAAGATAAACTCGAATTGAACGAATCATTAATTTCCGAAAACAACGATTTACACGATGGCGATACGGTGATTGCAATTGGTCATCCTTTTGGTTTAAATTATACGGCTACACAAGGCGTTGTGAGTCGTGTGGATAGAATTCAAAACGGAATCACCTATATTCAAATCGATACGGCTATCAATCCCGGAAATAGCGGTGGTCCGCTCATCAATTTACACGGTAAAATAATAGGAATCAATACGTTTATTATTCAAAATGCGGACAATATTGGATTTGCCTTACCCGTAAAATATGTACAAGATGCCATTACCGCTTATTTACCATTTCATGGAATGCAAACCACTTGTTGTGCATCATGTGGGTGTATTGTACATAACGAAAACGTGGATATGGAGAAATACTGTCCCGACTGTGGTACTGAAGTACAGCTACCTCCTAAAGAACAAAATGATGTGAATGATAATAATGGAGATGTGCCTGCATTAATCGAAGACGCTTTGGTTTTGCGTGGATTACCTCGTAACCTATGTCAAAATGGTATCAACAAATGGTCGATTGATTTTGGTGAGGCAAATATCAACATTATTTACCAACCCGAAAAACAAGTCATTTTCTTAGATGGCTCGATGGGGGAATTACCAAAGCAGAATATAAAAGCACTTTACGAATATTTATTACGTGAAAGTTGCAATGATCAACTGCACTATTTCTTCACCGTTCAGGAAAATATTTATCTATCAGCTGCCATAACGAATATGGATATTACCGCCCAAAAATGTGCCGAAATATTTCATGATATTTTCGAGAAATCAGATGACTATTTAGCAATTCTGAGAAAACAATTTGGTTGTCCGCCACCAAAATATATGAATTAATAAAAGCTGAAAGCTAAGATGAATCTTTTGAAAATCAGGAGTTAAGTGGAATAATCCAATGTTGTATCCCCTAATTATAGGATTGTTTCACTCCATAGAGCATTCTATTTTTGTAATAGGAAACAAATCTTTAAAAGCAAAACATAAAATAATACTTGACTCGAGTATGAAAATTTGTATTGCGATTCAAAAAATAAAAAGTAAAAATTTTAAGATATGGACAACAATAATTTCTTAAAAATGATTATGACTAACAAAAACAAGCTTAATACAATATCAATTATTGATTTACTTTAAATAAATACTATATGATGATCATTCTTATTTTTATTATCCTAATTATTCTCCTTGGTCTTTCTATTGTACCAATGATTAAAATTTTCAATCGTTTTGTTGAAAATAAAAACATTGTAAAAGATGCTTGGAGCAATATTGATGTGGCTCTAAAAAAACGTCATGATTTAATTCCTAATCTTGTAAACACAGTAAAAGGTTATGCTGATCATGAACAAGCCACTTTAACACAAGTAATTGCTGCGAGAAATATGGCAACTTCGGTATCCAAAGATGATATCAAAGGGCAAATAAAAGCGGAGAATATTTTGTCTGGTACTTTAAAAAGTTTATTTGCTGTAACTGAAGCTTATCCCAACTTAAAGGCAGATGTTTCTTTTATAAACTTGCAAAATCAACTTTCTAAAATTGAAGAGTTATTAGAACGTAGTCGTAGGTTCTACAACTCCACAGTACGAGAAAATATTACTTATGGTGAGAGTTTCCCAGGAGTAATATTCGCAGGTTTTTTCAAATTCCAACATTTTGAATTCTATGAAGTTAGTGAGGAAGATAGAGAAAATGCCATTGTAGATTTTAGTAAAAAAGATAATTAAGTCAGCTTCTAAATAAACCACTATGAAAAATCTTTTTTTAGCACTCCTATTTTCGTTCGCTAATGCTTTTGTATTGGCACAAGGATATAGAGTAGATAAGTTTTTATGTGATATAACAATAAATGAAGATGGTTCTTTCGATGTAGTAGAAGATTATGATATTTTTTTTACTGAGCCCAGACATGGTATTATCAGAACTATCATTAGTAGCTATGACTTTCAGGATAAAAACAAAACTACCACCAATAGAAAACTTGAATTTACAGATGTAGAAGTTCTCAATCAGAAGTTTTCTAAGACAATGAAAATAAAGGAAAAACTTACTGGGAAAATGGAGATAAAAATTGGAGCCCCTAATCAATTGGTATCTGGCAATCAACATTATACCATTAAGTATAAAGTGAAAAATGGTCTGATTCAAGAAGATAGTTTGACAGCTTTTTATTGGAATGTCAAATCTCCGGAATGGGACGCTACATTTAAATCTATTGAGTTTAATATTCGAGCTCCCAAAGATTTTTTTGTCAATCCGGAAAACAGCTATACCTATTCAGGAGATCCTAGTCAGTCTCAAATTTCTGATAAATTTAAATACCAATACGATGGAGAAACCTATTCTGCAACATGTAAAGCTAGTTTTATATCTGTCCCAGGTCAGAGTGTTACTGTTTTAATTAAAATGCCGGCTTCTTTCTTTAAAACAGAAACTGTGCCACCTAAAACAATAAAAAGTTATAGCTGGCTCGCAATTCTTTTAGGGATATTTATATTGTTTTGGCTGGTTTGGGAAAAACTTGGTAAGGATAAAAGAGTAGTAGCTATTACTTCTTATTACCCACCTGAGAATATAGACCCTGCATTGGCCGGATATCTGATGAAAGATGGTTTTGATGCCAATCAGCTTATTGCATTGATACCCAAATGGGGAGCTGATGGATTATTAATAATGAAAGAAGTTCCCAAGGATCGTTTGTTTGGAAAAAGAGATATAGAACTTCTTAAATTAAGAGAGCTACCCTCAAATAGTATAAGATATGAAAGGACTATCTTTAACGGTTTATTTTCTAATTATGGAACTGCTTTGAGTTCATATTTTAAAGATGAAGAGTTGGCGGAATTAGAAGAATTAGAAAATGAAGAAAAAAGTAACTCACTTTTAGAAGAAGAGAATGCAATGCTAGAAAAGCAATATCGAAGATCTGTCAGAATGGGTGTCTTAAAAGATGGTTTTTATAAAGTCTTGAAACAAGCAGAAGAGCAATTAACTACTAGGGCAAAAGATTATTATGAAGTATCTGGTGAAAGAGCAAAATCAGCAATTCTTGTTACAAGTATCATTTTAGCAGTGGTTTTACCTGTTTTTATGTTTTTGCAATTTGGATGGATAGCCGGTATTTCAAGCCTAATTACATGCTTAATCATCGCAGGACTTAGCTATACAATGCGTAAGAAAAATCCCAAAGGAGATAAAGCCTATGCCGAATTATTAGGCTTTTATAGATTTGTAAAATTGGCAGATGCGACCCGCTTAAAAATACTATTGTCCGAGGATGCTGGTTATTTTGAAAAAACGATGAGTTATGCATTGGCATTCGGACTGTTAGACACATGGGCTTCAAAATTTGATGGGCTTTTGTCGAAGCCTCCTAGCTATTATAAAGGAAATGATGATAGTTCTATAGATGAAAAACCTTATGACACTACTCACTTTAGAAAAAGTTTTAGCAACAGTGTACAAACATTAAGAACCGCTATGATAAGTTCTCCAGCCACTACCTCTGTAGACTCTATTTTTGGTGAAGGTTCATCTGGAGGAGGTTTTTCTGGAGGAGGATTTGGAAGTGGTGGAGGGAAAAGTTGGTAATTTTAAGAATAAATGAAAAATAGAAATTATGAAAACTGAGGTTCACAAACACAGAAAATTATATAAAATATGAACACAAAAGTTTTATCTTTGTTCCTTTTGTGCTTTGGCTTTATCGCTGCCCAAGCACAGATTAGCGAAAAGCAGCTGAAACCGTTTATCCCAAAAGGATTTACTTATACGGAAGCCTCCGGTGAAGGTGTAAAGAATAGTTCAGGCGATATTCTTGTGAAAGCAAAAGCAAACGACCAACTTTCTTATACTTTAATTCTATTGCGAAAGGACAACGGAAAGCTCTCCAAAATAGCAGAAAACGAAAACCTAATTATTGATAGTGATGGTGCCGGAACAGTTTTGAATGGAAGTTTTTTAACCGTAAAAAGTTTTGTAGGCAGCAGCAGTTATACTAATGACATTGAAATGATGTTCATCAAAGCTCCGGATGGGCAATATTATTTTGACAAATATGAAAATTCAGAACGAGATTACGGAATAGAAAATTTGTTCCATCGCATTAGTGGAACATCATCACAAACGGGGAAAATTAACTTTAAAGATGCCAATATTGATGAATTGGCAAACCAAATAAAATCCAATCAAACTACCGAAAAGGAAATACCGAAAACCATTGTAAAATTAGCACCTAAGGGCTGGGCGATTGCAGTTTGGACACAAGGAGATTTGAACCTTGACAACTACAAAAATGATATTTTACTCTTATTGAAAAAAGAGAATGAAGAAAACAAAACGGCACTTAAACTTTACCTTCAACAAAGTAATGGAAGTTACAAAGAAGCTGCCTCCAACACCCAATTATTTTCTTTTACTGAAGATTTAGCCGGTAAAGATCCCAACTTTGGTTATAATGGAGGGTTGAATTTCAACAATATCCGTTTAGTTGCCAATAAAGGATTTTTCACCATCGAAAGAAGAATTCCAAACTATACCAATAACGATTACAAAGAAGGAAGAAATGATATTCCATTTTATAGAAATTTCTTTCACCAGTACTACACTTTCAAGTATGATGGTACGGCTAAAAATTGGTTCAGCCATCGTTATGGCGTAGAATTTTATTCCGGATTCAATTCTAAACCAGAAAATTCGACTCAATACACACAGTTGCAAATAGGGGCTATGGCTTTTAACCAAGTCAACTGTTTCCCAAATTATGTTTTTTATGAACCGCAGCCTGCCACACTGTACGGAACACTTACAGAAAAAATGTTTTTTGAAGAACCCAACTATGGAAAAACACCTCAAAAAGATAAAAAAGTAAAGGTGCTGATAGTGAAAACAGAAATACCAGTAAATGTTTATCCTGTTGGTTTTCAGGATGCTGAAACAGGAGATGGAATAAAAGAAAAGCTAACTGAGTTTCAGATTTACACCAACGAAAAATTAGATTTAAAGAAATATCTTAATAAAAAAGTAGTGCTACAAGGAGTTTTGCAGCCGGCACAAAGTGGGCATCACCACACACCTGTTTTAATGGAAGTAAAGAATGTCATCATCAATTAAACTTTAAAACTCAACATTATGAATAAAATAAAAATATCAATAGGTGCTTTTATCGTAGTAATATTGTTTACTGCTTGCGAAAACGGAGCTTCAAAATCAGATAATAAAGAAGTCATAATGACTACTGATTCCAAATCTATCACAAGTGTTGAAGATAAGAATGAATCAAAATCCGAATTTCCACAAAATATAGCAATGCTTTTACCTACGCAATACCGAAAAGAAAGTACCGGTTATCCAAAAGGCGTAAAGGAAAAAGAATGGTATGAGTTTTACAAAGATGAAAAATCAGGAAAATGGATGGTAGCAAAAGCAGATTTAAAAATCACTTATGATAGGGATGAATGTGTAGGAGAAGACGTGATGATAATCAATTCTAATCACGAAAACGCGGTATTCTTTTTCACTCCATTTGAAGGCTTATCTAAAAACATTGAAACAGCAGTTGAAGATAAACCACTCTATCCGGGGTATGAAGTTAATTTCTCCATGAATGGAATCAATTATCGTTTTAATGGTGCAGGAAAAGTATTTGATCGTGATACCGAAAAAATATTATCACCTGAAGAGATAAAGAAAAAAAATACAGAAGATTTAGAATATTCCATTCTTAGAGATTATATCGTTTGGTTCAATATTCCAAAATCAGCTTATTTTAATATTGCTCAAGTAAATGAAATTCAAGGTGCAACGCCTACCTTAATTTGGGCTGGCGATATGAATGGTGATGGCTTGCCTGATGCGGTTTTCAGCCTACCTGATTTTTATGAAAGCCAGCAGATTCTCTTCTTTCTTTCTGATAAAAACGATAAGGAAACACCATTGAAAAAAGTTGCAGATTTAATGGTGGTTAATGATTGCTAAAAAGTGATATTAGCTAAATAAAATAGTATAATATTGGTTCAATAATCTAATGCAATCTACAAAATTTCTTTGTAAATTGCATTAGATGGGCAAAATTATTTCTTAAATTTTTGGAGCTTCTGTCCTCAAAAATGTTTCAGATTGCTTCATATATGGATGAAGAAATTTATCGGAATCATAAAAGGCAACTTGCTCTCTATAGCTTTTGAAAAGGGTTTCAATCGACGTAGAAGATTGGCTAGGTCTTCTGAATTCTAATGCCTGTGCAGCCGTCATTAATTCAATACCTAAAACACTTCTCACATTATCGATTACTTTTTTCAATTTAGTTGCGGCATTGGCTCCCATACTCACATGATCCTCTTGACCATTACTGCTAACGATACTGTCAACTGATGCCGGAGTGCAATATTGTTTGCTCTGGCTCACTATGGCCGCAGCAGTATATTGAGCTATCATAAATCCACTGTTCAATCCTGGATTTTTTGCCAAGAAGGGTGGGAGGTTTCTTTGACCGCTGATTAATAAATAGGTTCTACGCTCGGATATATTGGCAATTTCTGCCATTGCTATTGCTAAGAAGTCTAAGTTAAGTGCCAATGGCTGACCATGGAAATTACCACCACTTATGATTAAATCCTCAGCTTCAAATACCAATGGGTTGTCGGTAGCCGAATTAATTTCTATTTCAAATACCTTGTCAATATGGCTTACAGCATCTTTGCTGGCTCCATGCACCTGTGGCACACAGCGGAAGGAGTAGGGGTCTTGCACCTGTTGCTTTGGTGTTTGTTGGATGGCACTGTCTGCCAATAATGTACGGATGTTTTCGGCAGTTTGTAGTTGACCTTGATGTGGCCGTACTCTATGCACCGGATGAGAAAATGGCTCCACTTTTGCGTCAAAAGCATCTATGGATAGAGCCGTAATCCAGTCTGCCCAGTTTAATAATTTCTTGCTTTCTATCATGCAATGCACGGCATAACTGCTCATGAATTGTGTGCCGTTAAGCAAGGCTAGCCCTTCTTTTGCTTTTAAGATTAAAGGCTCTAAATGATATTGTTGAAGTACAGCTAAACTGTCTTTTTTCTCTCCATCTTTCCAAACCCATCCCTGACCAATTAAAGGTAAACTTAAATGTGCTAAAGGTGCCAAATCACCAGAGGCTCCCAAAGAACCCTTATCAAAAACTACGGGTAAAATATTTTCATTGTAAAAAAAGACCAACCTTTGAATAGTTTCTTCGGTAATACCACTAAAACCTTGAGATAAGCCCACGATTTTTAGCAGTAGCATTATTTTTACTATTTCTTGAGGCACTTCTTCGCCCAATCCGGTAGCATGAGAGCAAACTAGGTTTTCTTGTAATTGGTTCAATTCATTATCTTCAACTCTTACATTACAAAGGCTGCCAAATCCGGTATTGATTCCATAAAAAGTAGCACCACTATCGATTTTCTTTTCTAAGAAAGTTCTATTGGCACGCACGCGGTTTAATGCTTCTTCTGAAAGTTGGATTTTATGCTTGAGTAATTCAGGTATGGCATCAATGGAGATATGCTCTGGTAGTATCATCATCTTTTTTTGAATTAAAATTTAGAGTGCAAAGGTACGAAATTGTAAGTGTTGAAAAGAAAATAAAAAGAGCCGAAAATATTCTTCCGACTCTTTGAAATGTAATTATTTTTGAAGGATTAAGGCATCCAAGACCTACCTAATTCTCTGAAAGGCCAAGGAACAAATGCCAATATCAATAGGAACCCAATAAGATACATCCAAAAAGACTTTTTGAATTTTTGCTGATCGGTATTGGAGGCTTTCTTGGAAGCGGCATAACCTATGTGAACTAAGATTAAAGCGATAATCATCCCTACAGCATGCTCCATCGCAAAAAAGCGGCTAGTGCTGTTTTTCATTACTTCACCCATACCACCATTTGAGATAAGTTTGTAGCCCCAATTTCCCATGAAATATAAAACCAAACCGATTACTAATTGCAAATCCATACAGATAAGGAAAAACAATCCGGGCTTTTGGTCGCCTTTAGTAAATGACTTGCCTCCGCCCATTCCGGACATGGCTTTAATAATTGCCCAAATGGCAATAATAACAATAAGGTAGCGTAAGGTGCTGTGCAAATGTAGCATTCCTGTAATCATAATCAATTAATTTAGGGGCAAAGATAAAATATTTTCTGTAAATGTAGTCATCTAAAAGTCAAAACCAAAACTTATTCTCAGTCCCCAGTCTGGTGTATGGGGTAAATTACGGTAAGTGAGCCTCCTTACCAAATCAATTCGTATCACTTTTAAGATGTTTTCTAAGCCTATAGAAGCCTCCATATAAGGTAATTTGTCTAATGTATGCACGATAGACTGCCCATCAGAGCTTTTAGGAAAAAGTAATAAGTTTGGATTGTTCTGTGGAAGATTGTTTGCGTTGATGCCTCCATAATATGCTTTAAACCCAAATACCTCTCTCAGATAAAATGGTCGTATTAATGGGATGCGACTCAATAAAAATCCTTTCATATGATAGTCCAAATTGATAGAAATGTATTTGTCAGCTACAAATTCCATATTGTTCATCATATTGTACATAGTAGATCTAAAGCGGTAGGTCATATTGCCCGGAGGGATAAACAAATAAGGGTAGGGAACGGTACCCAGTAAATAGCCCCCTTGGATATTCATTCTTAAATATCCCATAGGAGAAAGGCTGAAGCGTTTTTTAATATTGGTTTCAAATTTTTGATACCTGATAGGCTCGTCTGAATAGCCTTGGTTGATGCCAAGCGTTGCCGATAAGTTGATCAACCAAGCGTTGGTTTCAAATTGCTTTCGTTCTGCTTTTTTCTTAAAAAATTGTTGGTTAGGCGAAAAATTCCAGTTTAAACCCAGTTCATGGGTATTTAACAATCTTACGGTATCGCTACTGCCATCTGATTTTTCAAAATATAAATCACCCACGGCTTCTTGTTGCAAGTTAATATAAGACAAGGAGAGCATCATGCTATTTTCAAACTCCTTGTTGTATTTAAAAGCAAATTGACGGTTGTAAAAATAGCTTTTAGTTTCACTTCTATTTATCAAATCTATCCAATGTTCTTCAGATTTGAACCCCATAGGCTGTCCCGGAACTCTTAATTCATATTGATAACTTATACCAATATTATGTTGTGGAAAATCGTAAACAAAATCTTTATTGAGAGAGAAGGTGCCTCCCACATAATACTTCCACCGCTCGTCTCGAAATCCATAGGCAGCATAAGCCTGTAACATCATTCGTTGCACGTTTTTTAAATTATTTCTAAAACCTAGCCTTAGTTTAAGACCATCTATTGGAGTGTAACCAATTATATCATATATAGAGCCAAAATCTATTTTTTCATGCAAGGGATAAAAGCCTCCAAAAAGCACAAATCCTGTTTTTACTAAATTTTTATAAGCTTTCATATTAACGGCACTGTCAATATTGGAATAGGCTTTTTGCTGGAAAGGGCTTAAAGCCTGCGGACGTTCTTTGATCCAAAAACTGTCTGGCTTTTGAAATAGGGTATCTTCTTTATGTTCTAATCCTAATTTCTGAGTTTCAAATACGCTGTCCGGCATCGCAGGATTGGGAGTGTAAGCTCTTTTGTAGGAATATCTTGTTCCCACAGCTCCTCGTTTAGAATTAAACAATCCAAAATTTACTTGGTAGTTGCTTTCTGTTTGCCAATATTTACCGTTTGTTTGCCGGGTAAATCCTAAGTCAATTTTTAAATCATCTGCCCAGTTGACAGGCGTCCTCTTTGGTAATTGAAGGAAAGCTTTTGTAACGGCATATTGTGGAGAAAGTGTAACGAAAAGTCTTCCTTCAAATAAGAAATCTCTTTCGTTACGGGGCACAACTCTTAACTGTACTATCTTTTCGCCATTGATCTCTGTGGTGTCCTGAATAAAAAATTTGTAAAATGCCGGTGCCGATGGAGCAATTGGACTCAGGAAATAATTATTCAGAACCCTGATTTGATTATCGTAAATATCCACTTGGTCGTATAGTCTGTTCATGAAAGACGTAATATTACCACTCTCTATAAACTCTCCCGAAAATCTTAACCTTTTTTCAGAAGTGATTTGTTTACCTCTTTTTCCATCACTTTTCCGGTAATAATTATCGGCTATTTCTTCAGTTAAAAACATAGGCATCAACCTTCTTCTGGCAACCAATGTGGTGTCTTCGTTTTCAAAAATAAATCTGAATTTTTTCAAGAAAATATTTCTGTATAAGAATCTAGGAAGATTACTTACATAGAAAACCATCTTATCATAGCTCTCGTACTTAGCATTCTCATCTTGTAGCATTCTGTTTTCATCTTTATGGTCTATCACCTTTCTGATAAGGGCTACAGCAGGATTGTTTTTATTACGATATCTTTTCTTTCTGGCAAATACGGTTACTCCTCCTAATTCATTTTCATAGGGGATTAAATAAAATTTAATGAGGGTGTCTGTTCCAAAATTACTTATTGTGGTATCAATCTTGTGGAATCCTAAAGCGTCAATACGTATATTTTGTTTCCTTCCTGAAAATAAAAGTTCGAAAATTCCTAAACTGTCTGTGATTTCACCGTCATCCTCGTCTTTCATATAAACCATGGTACCTTCTAAAGGTTCACCATTTGTTTTGTCGAATACCTGACCTTTAAATTTACCTTGTATGAGGTCATACTTAGTGGTGTCATTAGTTAGAGTGTCCAATTTATCGACATTTTTAACGGCTCTGTTATCTTTGCGATTGTCCTTTACAAATTTAGGAAGCTCGGTATTGAGCATAATTGTTAGTGAATATTCATTCTTACCCGTCAGTTTTATCTGTTGTGGAGCATAATCTTTTGAAAGGATAAAGAGCTTTTTGTTTTTTTTGCTTTTATTGATGATATTAAAAATACCTAAACTGTCTGTAATAGTAGTGTCTTTGCCAACTATTATCATCACTTCGGGTACGGGTTGAAGACTGATTTCGTCTAAAACCTTACCGGATATAATAGTTTGAGCATGGACATTGAAAAATGCTGCCATGCTTAATACTAAAAGAAATAATATTTTTTTAAAAAACTTCAATGATTACGAACGCTTAATTTTTTTGAACCCTTTAAATCCAATTTTTTTTGTAAAAATAGTTGCGAAGATACAACCTAAAATGGTACCAAGTATAGCTCCAAATGTTATATCTATTGGAAAATGAATACCTACATATACTTGTCCATAAGCAATGCTGAATGCCCAAAGCCAAAAAAGATAAACTTTTTTGCCCCAGTGTTTTTTTAAAGTGAGAATTAAAAAGGTGGCAAACGCAAAATGATTTACGGCATGAGAGGAAGGGAAACTGTAGCTCTCCCTGCAATAGCCCAATAGCCTTCTTGCCAAATGACCTATTTCGGCATCGTTACAAGGCCGTACTCTGCCCACCCAAGGTTTGATAATATGACTGCTGAGTTGGTCGCTGATGAGTATCAGCAGGCTTGCAGAAATTATCCAGGGCAAAGCCTTCCATCTGAATTTTAAAAAAAGGAATGCAATGATGATTAAGTATAATGGGGCCCAAGTGCTTGCCTCCCTCCAAATGGGGAAAACGGTATCCAAAAAAGGATGTGTCCAAATGGTATTTATTTTTAAAAATAATGCTTTGTCCCAGGCAATTAAACTTTCGAGCATCTCGCAAAGATAAAATTTAAGCAATAGTTATCCAAAAATATTAGTAGCCCACAGGGTCACCACTTTCCTCCTGTGGTACTTGCTCCTGCTGGTATTCCTCTTGCTGGGGTTGTTGTTGTGTTTGTTGGATGGCACCTCTGTTTTGTTGCTGGGAAGCTGCATCTGAAACTGTGGCCCTATCTACTATGTACTGACCATCTTCTTGATTTTTATTATTGTAATTATCTCCCCGCCATGGCAGACTTTTACGATATTTTACAAAATGAACGGTCATGTTTTTACCTGCATTCTTTTCAATGAAATTGGCTATTTCAGGGTCTTCTACGCTAAAGTAAAAATATTGTGCCTGAAAACCGGTGGCTCCTACACGACCAAAACCGCCTCCTAAAAGCTCACCTTCATAAGTTTTAAAAATAGCACCTTTTCTTGAAAATTTTTGGATGATACCTTCCCTTACACCTTCATCAAACACACGGAGATAGTTCCAGTAAGTGTATCCGCTGATACCTACCACTAAGATTAATACCAAAAAACCAATTATTTTTTTCATCTTTTATTTATTTTACGGTTCTGCCTTTCCAAGTATAGGTGCCAAATTTTCCTAAGAAGCCGGCAACTATAATGTAAGCAATATGAATTGGTTGTAAAAATAGAAAAAATATTAATTCTTTCGACTTTTTAAAGAAAAAACTTACAGGAAATAGAAATATTAATTCACATAAAGTTTTTGAAATTAATGCAAAAATTAGGAATTTAAGATAATTAGTCTGGAAAAAAGATACCACTAACAATATCAAAAAATTTAAATTGGTAAGATAGACCAATAATAAAATCATGGTCATTTTCAATTGTGGATAGCTGTCAGACTTAGAAGCCCAACGGATTCTTTGGTTGAGAAATGACCGCCAACTATCTTGAACTGGTGTGTTTACTATGGCATTGGTTTCCAATAAATAATCTATACTTCCCGGAAAGGTATTGTTGATTTTTTGCATCAACATCATATCATCGCCAGATGCTTTTTGGTCAATGCCAGTATAGCCATCCACAGCATCGAAAGTAGCTTTTGAGAACATAAAGTTTGCGCCATTGCTCATGTTTCCTAGGCCTAAGTGATTGCTGGCAGCAGTGATGCCCTGCATCGTCATAAAATCGATACTTTGAAAATAATACAGCCAGTTTTTTTTATTGTCAACCGGGATAAAATTTACCGGAGCACCGATACATCTTAAATTTTTATTTGTTGAAATTTTATTAGCCAAAGATTGCAACCAAAGTTTCGGTGTGATGCAATCGGCATCTGTGGTAATGATATATTGACCTTTTGCATGTTCTACACCTATCGTCAAAGCCTTTTTCTTAAAGGAGTTTAACCGCTCTTCCTGGGTGATAAAATCTTTTAATTGTAGGAGTTGGTCTTGTTGAAGCCTTAAAATTTGTTGTGCAATTTGAACTGTCTTGTCTGTGGAGAAATCATCGATTAAAATAATTTCAAATTTATCTTTTGGGTAATTATTTTGAAGGATACTGTGCAAGCAATTAGCAATATTCTGGGCCTCATTCCTTGCCGGAATAATGATGGAAATATAGGGTTGGGTTTGCTCTTTCTTAATGGGGAACTTGTTTTTAGCTTTAAAAAAACCATAAGTGTATAACAGCATTAGGCCGGCATAAGCCAAAATTAAAAATACAGAGCAATAAAGGTATAAATCCATAAATTACTATTAATGAGTAGGATTAAAGTATTGTTCAATAGTGTTGAAAAGCCATTTGGAATCCATTCTTTCTGCCGAGGATATTTTTTCAACAGTTACATTATCCGATTTTTTTGCCAATGCCTGAGCATCCTTAATTTGAAAGGGTTTGGTATCCTCACAATAAATGATTAAGTGCAGTTTGGCTTTCTTGAGATTCCATTTTACTTTTTGTGTTTCAGGTACCAATGGGTAGTGTTGAATAAAAGTAGGACTTAAAAGGTTTCTGTTTGCTGCATCTGTGACGAAACGCTTTACGGAGGATAAATCTTCTTTACGAATGAATCCCCAACTTAGTAATGGTTTTAATATTTTTTCGTATTGTTCCGGTTGTCGGATTGCTTTTTTTACTTTCCATCTTCCAATAAGGTTAAAAAGTAAGGCCGTTTCCCAGCTGTTCCTTTTTAGACCGTGAGGATCTATCATCATGGCTTTTTCTATCCATTCTGATCTTTGCTCTAAGAGCATCATCACATAAAGGCTGCCAATGCCTATGCCTGCAATATTGATTTTATCTGCTTTGAACTCTAATTTTAATCTTTCCAATAAGATAATAACCGATTTCTTGGAGAGCTTTTTTTGATGCCATTCTGATTTTCCAAAACCGGGAAGGTCGATAGCGATGAGCGTATATTGGTGGCCGATACTTTGTTCTAAGGGAAGGAAGTCGATGGCTGATTGGTCGATGTTATGGAAAAGAAACAGTAATGTTTTGCCATTCCCCATTCTGATTAAATTCCAACTACTGTCCTCAATCTTTATTGTCCCTTGTTGCATTTATCTTTTATGATTTTGAGCAAAGATAAAAAGATTCAATGAATTGAAATCCTGATTTCCTGAGGAAAAAGATTAGAGATAGGAATGTAAGGTTTTAAAATTATCCTCCCGGACTGATAACGTTTGTGCTTTCCGGGAGGATAAAGGAGTAGGTGGGGAATTAGTTTTTTTTATAGGTTATAGTTTTACTACTTTGCTTTGCCATAATACTCCATTAGAATCTTGAAGGATAACCATGTAATTTCCAGGTATTAATTGAAGTGTAGAAATATTAAAAGTACTTTTGTTTTGTATCGGGTTTTCTATTATTAATTTACCATGAACATCAAAAATTTTTAGTTGATAGGATAGTTGTTCTTCTAAGCCTATAATTTTTATGTAATCCTGAAAAGGATTAGGCATTAAACTGATATTATACTCCGGTGTATTAAAATGAATGACAATTATATTTGAAAAGGAATTATTATTTTCAGTAGTATTAATATTTAATCTATAGAAGTTTTTTCCTTCAAGTGGGTTCTTGTCATAAAATATATAATCTGTTGAATTTGAGCAACCGTGGCATTTTGCATTCACTTTTCCTATTTCCGAAAAATTAATTCCATCTGCACTTCTTTGGATATCATAGGAAGTTATGTTTTTTTCGTTAGCCATTTGCCAGAATAGTTTGGAGTGTTGATTGACTTTTTCACCACTAAAATTTAATAATTCCAAAGGTAGGTAAGAGCCTAATTCAACTGCTGTAAGTCGCTTCCAAACAGTATTAGAGATGGGTTCAAATACAAAGTTATTCGAATTGTTGGTTAAGCTAAATCCCGAATACAAAAAGTCAATGTCATTGTCGGTAGGACAAAAATTTAATTGTAAGGCATTGATGTTATTTCCGTTGAGTTCACTAGTTTTGATATAGATGCCGGTCATGCCATTGGTTGTAACCGTATCCAGCCATTTGTACACCCTATTGATACTAGACATGGGTGTGCCCGGAATAGGAGTATTTTCGATTAATAGGGTATTGTTTTGAATATTGATATCTGTCCAGGGTTGCAGTTGTAGTCGGTCGATGACTATTGTGGCATTTCCTTTGATCGTGATGCCTCCACTTCCCACTTTAAACTGAGCCAAAGAAGAATAGGATAAGAAAAGTCCTATGAACAACAATATTATTTGATTCTGTTTCATGATTTTGATTTTTAATAATGAAGAAAAAGAATGCATTATTTTGTCACATAATTAGGGTGGTCTAAAAGAGTTTCCAGTTTATTCAATCTGTCGTCCATTTTTTCTACTTGAGCTTTTAAAATGACATTATTATCTTTTACATTCTTTAGTTGTTCTTTTAGTGCCTCGTTTTCTTTAATAAGTTGTTGTAGGGCTATCATCATTACTCCATCGATATCGGCAGAGGCTATAGTGGTATCATTGCCTATGGTGCCGATGCCGTCATTGCCAAAGTTTTTATAAAACTCCTGTGCCATAGGGCCATAGTGGCGATAGAGTTGTTTGTCTTGACCTTTGTAGTTCCAACTGCCTAACTTCATAGAGGCAATTTTAGGCAAGAAATCTGTTGCAGCTTTAAAGTTTTCTTTTTTAGTGCTATCCGATATTGAGGACCAACTATTGCCATTGCCTAAAAGTTTTACGCCGTAAGTTGCAGAAGTGCCGTTAGTGAAAAAGGTATAACCATTTGCAAATCTTGCATAGAAACGGTTTGGTGTAGATTGAACATCTTCTGTAGCCCGATTGGTAGCATCTGATAAATATAGGGCACCTTCTGCCTGACTTGTTAATGTGATTTGGTTACCGATAGTTACGCTGTTGTTTCCTGCAGCTGTCGTAATATATCCCATTGCTGTAGAAAGCATCCCTGATGCTAAGTTATTGCTACCCATCGCAGTGGAGTAAGGTCCGGAAGCTATATTATCGGTTCCCATTACAGTTGAGTATTGCCCGGATGCTTCATTATCGGTTCCAATTGCTGTTGAGCGAGATCCAGAAGCACTAGCACTTCCCATTGCAGTGGAGTAATCCCCTGAAGCGTAAGCGTCTCCCATTGAACTGGAGTAATCTCCGGTAGCGTGTGAGCTTCCCATTGCAGTTGAGACAAACCCAGATGCCATAGAAACACCCATTGCTGTTGAAAACACCCCCGAAGCGTAAGCTCCCCCTATTGCTGTTGAGAAATCCTCAGTAGCTTCAGAATAGTATCCCATTGCGGTTGCAGCTTCTCCCGAAGCAATAGTACTGTCACCCATAGCAGTAGCCCTTTTTCCGGTAGCTGTTGTCTTATATCCTAGGGCAAAGGCATGTTCTCCGGAAGCCACTGTATTTATCCCCATTGCTGTGGAGCCAATTCCAGATGCAGTACTTAAAAAACCTGTAGCCGTTGACAAAAGCCCTGATGCTTTAGTATGGCTACCAAATGCTGTGGAACTATTGCCTTTAGCAATTGTATTTACACCCAAAGCAATGCTACCCATGCCTATAGAGTCTGTGTTCCACGCTTTATTATATTCAGCAGCAGCAGCAGGTTCATATACGATTCCTGCTCTAAAAGCACCATCTTTGTTGGGCAAGAACATTAGTTTGCGTTCTGAATGGGAACTGCCTAACTTAAAATTTACAGAATCTGCATTTACCAAAAAGGTTTTACCTATCTCTGATGCATTGTTATAAGTTATTTTATCGCTTAGGGCCTTAAATATACTTTGATCGCCACCTACAGACTTCCATTGTGTGCCATCATAAACATAAAACCCGGTGTTATTATCGATTTGGTAAATTAATAAACCCGTAGCCGGATTGGCAATAGCATTACGTTGCAACAATGTCATCCTAGGGGCCAAAAAACCTCTGATTGTTGATTGAATGTCTAATTCAGAAGAAGGGTCTGGAGTAGTGGTGTTGATACCGATATTTTGAGCATTGACATATTGAGCCATACCTATTCCAAAAACTGCAAGACTTAAAATAAATTTTTTCATGATATAATGATTTAAGGATTAAACAAATATTTTTTATTTTCTTATCCAAAGTTAAAATCAAAATATGCTTCAAAATTAAAATACGCTATTTTTTGATTGAACACCCCTGTTTTTTGTGTGGAAGGCCTATTTTTAGACCTTTTTATTTTTTATTATTTTAAAATTTAAGTGTTTAAAAGAGTTTTTTTTATTTTTTCACCCTGAATAATTATTGTTTTTTTAGGTATTAATAGGGGTGATTCTAAAGTGGAATAAATGTTTTTTAAATAAAAAAAGTAATTTGTTACTTTATTTAAGATATTGTTTTTATATTTGAATTAATTTTCTTTTAATTAGTAAAAAATTATGTTATAGTTATTCAATTAAAATTAGTAATTATGAAACAGCACCAATTAATTTTACTCATCTTTATTATAGCGGCGGTAATGATTGCTATAATATTTTATTCTATTTATAGGAGTTCCCTCAGAGAGGAAAGCGAAAGTGATAGTATCAAAAATCCATTAAGGAAACGTTTCTATTTTTTTGTAGTATTAAGCTCTTTAGCCATAATACTGCTTTCTGTTACCCTTCCTAAGTCGCCTTATTTTCTTTTTGAAAAGGATGTACCTGACCAGGTGGTTTATGTGGCTGCTCGCCAGTTCAGTTATGTGATGTCCACCAAGGCATTAGACTTAGAAAGTCCCAAAGGCATGGATGAGGTTGATGTCCTATTAAATAAGGTGGTTGAATTTAGGGTAACAAGTTTGGATGTCAATCATGGATTTGCCATTTATAACAGCCGTGCAGAATTGGTAACCCAAGTCCAGGCAATGCCGGGATATGTCAATAGGTTGAGGTGGAAGTTTTCAGAACCCGGAGTTTATAATATTTTATGCCTCGAATTTTGTGGTGCCGGTCATGCTTTTATGAGGGGAAGTTTCACAGTTAAATAAAAATCAATCATCATGGAAAATAATTCATTAAAAAAAATCAGTTCAGTATGGGTTTTGGCAATTTTAATTGTCTTTATGGTTGCCGTCACTTTTGGAATAATTATGCGGTTTAGTCAGGGTAGAGACTTCAATATTGCACCAAATACCTTTTATTCTTTGATGACAGCTCATGGGGTTACTATGATTGGATTGTGGACTGTTGCCGGTTTTGTGGCGGTGCATTATCTGATGCAAAGGTATGTTAGCGTTTCTAAAGGTTTAAATGTATTTGCTTTTGTGGCAACCGTTGTTGGGCTTCTTTTATTGTGGGCTTCTACCTTAATAGCTGATTTTCATGCAGGCTGGACTTTTTTGTATCCTTTGCCTTTCCACATGGCTTGGGCAGAGTGGGGCACATTGGTGTTTTTAATCAGCCTTACCGTTTTTGGAGCCACTTGGTTGATATGGGCAATAGGAATGTTGGCTAGTATTTTTAAAAAATATAGTTTGTCTCAAGCCTTTGCCTGGCAACACTTTAAAAAAGAACCTAAAGTAGAAACGCCACCATTGATTTTGATTGCTTCCGTTTCTTTAATAGGAATAATAGTTTCTTTAATTGCAGCTGTTATATTATTGGTTCTTTTCTATATAGAGTATTTTTCAAAAGGTGCAATAAAAAGCGACCCTTTGTTGATGAAGAACTTAACCTATTTCTTTGGTCATACTGTGGCTAATGAGGCTTTGTATCTTGGACTGGCAACCTTGTATGAACTTTTACCGGAGGTAAGTGGCCGACCAAAATTTAAAGCAACTTGGTATGTGGCTTTAGCCTGGAACTGTACTTTGGTCTTTGTACTTACTGCATTCTTCCATCATTTATATATGGATTTTGTACAGCCCTTAGGATTTCAAATGATAGGACAGTTGGCATCTTACTTTGCCAGTCTGCCATCTGCTGCTGTAACTGTATTTAGTATTATGGTGATGATTTGGGGAAATAAAATCAAATGGAACCTGACCAATTTATTGTTTTTTGTTGGTGTTGCCGGTTGGATGATTGGTGGTGTAGGTGCTTTGATAGATGCCACTATTTCAAATAATATTATTTTGCATAATACACTTTGGGTGCCTGCACATTTTCACACTTATAATGCCATGGGCAATGTTTTGTTTAGTTTGGCTTTCTTTTATTGGTTTGCAAAATCGGTGTCCGGAACTTTGAATATAGAAGACAGGAATAATACTATGCTACTTTTAATCCTCATAATAGGAGGGGCAGGTTTAGTGTTGATGTTTTATTTGGGAGGAGCAGAGTCTGTCCCACGAAGATTTTCTGACTATCCTACAGAGTTTAAAAATGCAAGTTTATTGGCCTCTATTGCGGCTTGGTTTGCTATTGTGTATTTGATTTTTGTATTACTATTCTTCTTTAAAATAATAAAAAATTGCCTAAAAGCATTTTAGTTCTCTTGCTTTTTTACTGCCAAATTACTATGGGTTTGGCACAATCTGAAAAGGCCTATTTTTCAGAGGAACAAAATTTATTTAAAAAAGTAGAAAATATAACTATCAATACCCAATCAGGAGAACGGCAATTGTCCGAATGGTATAGTCAGAAACCGGTATTACTCACTTTTGTGTTTTCCAGATGTACAGGAATTTGCAGCCCATCTGTATTATTGCTTTCTGAGCATCTCATGCAGTTGAAAGCACCGAATAATTTTAAGGTTATTGTTTTAAGCTTTGACCCAAAAGATAGTTTGACGAATATGGAATATTTTGCAAAGAGATTACAGTTGGATCATAATCCACAATGGTTTTTTGGTACTACGAATGAAATAAATAGCATCACCCATCAAATGGCTTTTGAATATAATTGGGACAGCCTGCAACAGCAATATGACCACGATGCCTTATTGATTGGTATCAATCAAAATGGTTATATTGTAAAAAAAATGTTAGGGATCAGGGATGCCCATGCTTTAAAAGAAATGATTGCAGCAATAGAGGATAAGTTTATTCCTTCTCATCCTTTGCCCGGAAAAAATAATCTATTTTCTTGTTTTAGTTATGATCCGGTCTCTGGAGCAATAAAACCATCTATGGGACTGTTAATCTTATTGTTACCTGCTTTGCTTACTTTGATAATAGTATTAGTTTTATCTTTTAAGAGACAAAAAAAGGAAGTTGTTAATTGAATTTTGGGAAAGATAATATAAGGCAAAAATATATTGATAAAAATAATGAAGCCAACAACGCTTCATTATTTTATTTTTAAAAAAGTAGCAATCAATACAGATAAATTTTAAATTTTCCTACTGATATTTATAAATTTAATTATCTTTGCCCACTTAAAGATTTTTTTATACTTAAAATCAAACATTAAAAACAAAGGATTGGTATGCAATTAAAAGGATTGGTGAAGGTTTTTACCGCTGCCCTGATTATTTTCTCTTTATGGAGATTGTCTTTTACGTTTATCGCCCGAAGTGTAGATAATAAATACACTAGAATGGCAACCCAGATGGTCAATAAGTCAAATCCTGAGGCTACAGGAGTTGAAAAAAACGAGTTGATCGATAAAGAATTTGTTCATATTACTGACAGCCTTAGAGATGAACCCGTATATAATCTTTTAGGTACTAAATATACCTATCAAGAACTAAAATCTAAAGAATTAGGTTTAGGTTTAGACTTGCAAGGTGGTATGAGTGTTACCATGCAGGTTGGTTTAGATGGTCTGTTGGAATCTATGGCTATTAACGGTCAAGACCCGGCATTGTTATCTGTTTTGGAAAAAACCAATAAAGAATACAGTGCTAATCCTGAAAACTATGTAGATGTTTTTGCACGTGTGTATAAGCAAATGTTCCCCGCAGGTCGCTTATCCAGCATATTTGCCAAGCCTTCTCAAAGTACCATAACTCCAAATAGTACAAATGAGGAAGTTATTAATTTTATTAAAAAAGAAGCTGACCAAGCTACACAACGTACCTATAATGTATTAAGAACACGTATCGATAAATTTGGTGTGGCCCAACCTATGATTTCTTTGGATAAAAATAAAGGAATCATTACCGTTGAATTAGCCGGTGTTAAAAATCCGGAATCTGTAAGAAATTATTTACAGGCAACTGCAAAATTACAATTCTGGGAAGTTTACAAATTAGGTGAAATTTCTAATGAATTAATTCAAGCAAATGACCTTATCAAATCTAAATTAAGTGGTAAAGAAGTGGCCAAAGCTGCTGACACTACAAAAGTAGAGGCCGGTTCGGATACAGCAAAAGCAGTTGCTACCACCGATACTGCAAAAGTTAAAGATACTGCAAAAGAAGGAGCCTTAGCTAATGCGTTGGCTAATAACAATGAGAAAAAAGAAGGCGGTTTAACTAATGCTGGCGAAGAGTCTTTGTTCACCATTATGCAACCAATTAATGATGGAAATTCAGGGGTTTTAGGATTTGTAGCTCATAAAAATAAAGATAGAGTACTTCAATTGCTAAATGAAAAAGACGTAAAAGGTCTTTTTCCTCCAAATATTAAATTCTTATTGGGTGAAGCTCCTGGAGTAAAGCAAGAAAAGAAGAATGCTATTTATGGTGTTTACGCTATTAAAACCATTCCGGGTTCTGACGATGCAAAATTAGAAGGTGATCGTGTAAAAACTGCTCGTTTTGACTATGGACAAAATGGACAAGCAGAAATTATTTTACAATTTGACCAACAAGGTGCCGGTATCTGGTCTAAATTAACAGGTGATAACGTAAATAGACCTATTGCTATTGTTTTAGATGACTTTGTTTACTCTGCTCCTAATGTTATCAATCAAATTACTGGTGGTAATTCTTCGATCACAGGAAGCTTTGATGTTACTTCCGGTACAGAATTAGCCAATATTCTTCAAACAGGTAAATTACCTGCTCCTGCAAAAATCGTTCAAGAGCAAGTTGTAGGACCTACTTTGGGTGCCGAGTCTATTGAAGGTGGTGTAAAGTCTTTTATAGGTGCTTTCATTGTAATCTTTATCTTAATGATTATTTATTATAACACTGCTGGTTTAATTGCGAATGCAGCTTTGTTGTTAAACTTGTTATTCGTTTTCGGAATCTTGGCTAACCTTGGTGCAACTCTGACTATGGCAGGTATTGCCGGTATCGTTCTGGGTATTGGTATGGCTGTGGATGCTAACGTAATTATTTTTGAGCGTATTAAAGACGAATTGGCTTTGGGAGACACTTACCCGGAAGCAGTTTCCAAAGGTTATAGACGTTCTTACAACCCTGTATTCGATGGTCACATTACCAGTTTGATTACAGCTGTTATCCTTTTGATTTTTGGTTTGGGTGCTATTAAAGGTTTCGCTACTACACAGATTATTTCTTTGTTATTGTCTTTGTTTACAGGTATTATGGTTTCTCGTATGATTACTGATGCTTATACCAAAAAAGGACATCACTTTAAATATTTTACCAGCCTGTCTAAAAAGATTTTCCATAAAGCTAATTTTGATTTTATTGGCAAAAGAAAGATAGCTTATGTATTCTCTACTTTAGTTATCATTGCCGGTTTGGCTTCTTTTGTTAATGGGTTTGATTATGGTGTTGAGTTTGATGGTGGTCGTGCTTATACCGTAAAATTTGACCAACACGTTAATTCTTCTGACCTACGTGAAAACTTAACTCCATTCTTTGATGGGAAACACCCGGTGGTTAAAACAATTGGTTCCGGTAACCAATTAAGTATCACAACCGATTATTTGATAAAACAACAAGATAAAGAAACTGATGCTCAAGTATTAAGTAAATTGTATGAAGGATTGAAAGCCTCTAAGATGATACCTGCTAATGTGGACTTGGCTACTTTCTCTTCTAAATATTTACAAAGTACTCAATCTGTATCCCCTCAAATTTCTGATGATCTGAAAAAAGGTGCGGTAAAAGCTACTTTGATTTCTATTGTTGCTATCTTCCTATATATCTTTATCCGATTCAGAAAATGGCAATATTCTATTGGTACCATCGCTTCATTATTACACGATGCTTTGTTTACCATCGCCGTATTCTCTTTCTTTAGAAAGGTAGTACCATTTGCATTGGAAATTGATCAGCATTTTATTGCTGCATTATTAACCGTAATTGGTTTCTCGATGAATGATACCGTTATCGTGTTTGACCGTATCAGAGAAACTTTTAGTAGAACGCCAAATATTGATAAAAAAGAAGCTATTAACAGCTCAATTAACCTAACCCTTTCTCGTACCATCATGACGTCTATGACGGTGTTTGTAACTGCTTTAATTCTTTTCATCTTTGGTGGTGAAGTGTTGAGAGGTTTCGCATTTGCTATGTCTTTGGGTGTATTAGTGGGAACTTTCTCTTCTATCTTCTTAGCCTCTCCATTATTGTATGATATGGATAAGACGGATTCTTTAAGACAAGAAGACAATAAAGAAGAAAGAGTGAAAAAATTAAAAGAAATGGCTTAATCTCTTTTTGGATAATAGTAAGAAAGGCGATTCACAAATGAATCGCCTTTTTTCATGCTCAAATTTGATTTGGATATTTATTTTCATCTAAATATAAGAGCACCTTTTATTGAGATTCGGCATTATATCTGTAATATTGCATTTCTATATTTTTTGTTTTTATGTACACTTTAAAGAAAAGTCTGGGCCAACATTTTTTGCATGATGAACAAATGTGCCAAAAAATAGTGCAACAGTTACAATATAACGATGGATTGCAATTATTGGAAATAGGTCCCGGAGCTGGTGCCCTTTCAAAATATTTATTAGAAAAAGAAAATATTAATTATAAAGCTATTGAGGTAGATGATGAGAAAGTGATTTATCTAAAAAAGACATTTCCTCAAATTGAAGATAAAATACTTCATTTCGATTTTTTGAAAGCAAAGATTCCTTTTGAAAACCATTTTTCAATTATCGGAAATTTTCCTTATAATATTTCTTCTCAAATTTTATTTAAAATTTTAGATTGGGAACCACAAGTCGAGGAAGTAGTTGGGATGTTTCAAAAAGAGGTAGCACTAAGGGTGGCGGCTAAAGAAGGCAACAAGACTTATGGGATTTTAAGTGTTTTAATACAAACTTTTTTTACAGTTGAATATCTATTTGATGTGCATGAAAACTGTTTTACCCCACCTCCTAAGGTGAAATCCGGAGTCATTCGTTTGGTAAATACAAACAATCCTTATCAAATTAATAATGCTAAATCCTATCTTAAAATAATAAAAGCGGCATTTGGACAAAGAAGAAAAACTTTGAGAAATGCCTTGAAACCTTTTTTACCTCCCGAACAATTGAAAGATGAAGTGTTTAATTTGAGAGCGGAGCAACTTTCAGTAAATGATTTTGTTCAACTTTATAAAAAATATTTTAATGGTTAATTCTCGAAAAGCATTAGTTTTTGCCAAAATTGACCCTGTATTAACCGATTTTTTAGAAGAGAAGGGCTATGAGTTGGTTTTTTATAATAATGCTAAAGACAAAGACTTTCTGCTCCAAAATGGTAAACAGTTTGAAGGTATAGTTTTAGGTACAAACCCTAAAATGGATAGGGCATTAATAGATGCTTGTCCACAATTGAAATGGATAGCACGTGTAGGCAGTGGTATGGATCATATTGATGTGGAATATGCCCGAAATAAAAATATTTTTTGTTGTAGTAGCCCTGAGGGTAATGCCAATGCCGTTGCAGAACAAGCACTTGGAGTTCTTTTGGCATTATTTAATAATATTTATAAGTCTTTTGAGCAATTAAAAAATAGTGTTTGGGATAGAGAAGGTAATAGAGGCTTTGAAATTGAAGGTAAAACCGCCGGTATTGTTGGATTAGGCAATAATGGGTATCGGTTTGCACAAAAGCTTTCGGCTCTTGGAGTCAATGTCCTGGCTTTCGACTTGGAAAAGAAAGAAATACAACACCCCGGAATAATACAAGTTGCTCGCATTGAAGAATTATTTCATTCAGACATCCTTAGTTTTCATGTTCCTTATACCGATTTGACCCATCATTATTTTGATAAACCTTTTTTAGATAGTATGCATAAGCCTTTTGTATTACTCAATCTTTGCCGTGGTAAAGTGGTCAATCAGGAGGTTTTGTTACATGGCTTACAACAAGGAAAAATTAGTGCGGCAGCAATAGATGTTTGGGAGGTAGAGCCTATCCATAATATGCCGGATGGGATGAGGACAACAGCTATGGAACTGCTGGCAATGCCCAATTTTATAGGTACAAGTCATATTGGAGGTTATAGTTTTGAAGCTATTACTAAAATGAGTTTAAGTTTAAAAAACAAATTAGCTGAAATAATTTTGTAATATCAAATAATTATTTTATCTTTGTAAGAAGTTGTTTGCACGCAATATGGCAGTTGAAGTCATATTGTGTGTTTTATTTTTGTTTAAAATTTTAAAAATATATTTGTTATGTCAACTATAAATTATGTAACAAAAGAGAGTTTAGAGGTAATGCGTTTAGAACTAAACGAATTAAAAACTACCGGAAGAGCACAAATTGCTGCTGCCATATCCGAAGCCAGAGAAAAGGGTGACTTGAAAGAAAATGCAGAATATGATGCTGCCAAAGAAGCCCAGGGGCTGCATGAAGCTAAAATAGCACAATTGGAAGCTATTATTGCTAATACAAGAGTGATAGACACTAAGGATTTGGATTTAAGCAAGGTTTCTGTATTGAGTAAAGTTAAAATTACCAATTTGAAAACCAATAAAGTTATTGAATATCAATTGGTTTCAGAAAAAGAAGCCGATTTAAAAAGGGGGAAAATCTCAGTAAGTTCTCCTATTGGTAAAGGTTTGTTAGGAAAAGCAATTGGCGAAATAGTTGAAATTATGGTGCCTGCAGGTAAATTGGAATTTAGAATTGAAGATATCAATATCTAATAGCACCGTATTTGACAGGAAAGCAGATAATAATAAAAATTGTCTGCTTTTTGTTTTTTAAATTGTACTACCTTCACAAATTGAATATTTTAAGAATTTTAAGCTATTTGATCAATAAAAAAGTATGATAAATATTATAGAAAACCAATCTTTAGATAAGTTGAATACTTTTGGTATGAAATCCACTGCTCCCTATTTTTCTATAATAAAGGAGGAGCAAGATTGTGTGCTGCTAAAAGAAAATACTCCAGGAGATTTCCCTATTTTGGTGTTAGGGGGCGGTAGCAATATGCTTTTTATTCATGAATTAAAATACTGGGTAATAAAAAATGAAATTAAAGGTATCAAGCTTTTAAGGGAGGATAAAGAATATGGGTGGTTTAAAGTTGGAGCCGGTGAAATATGGCATGATTTTGTATTAAATACTATTGAAAAAGGTTTTTCAGGAATAGAAAATCTTTCTTTGATTCCCGGAACGGTAGGAGCAGCTCCGATTCAGAATATTGGAGCTTATGGCGTAGAGGTAAAACAAAGTATTGAAAAAGTACATTATTGGGATTTAGAAAATAAAGTATTTAAATCCTTTAATAATCAGGAATGTAAATTTGGGTATAGAGATTCTGTTTTTAAACGTCACTTAAAAGGAAAATTCATTATTACAGCTGTTGAATTTAAGCTCTCCAAAACGCCTAAGGTCAATGTTTCTTACGGAAACATTAAAGACGAATTAGAAAAAATAGGAATCACCAATCCTACAACAAAAGATATTTCAAATGCTGTAATTGCTATTAGACAGGCTAAACTTCCCGATCCTAAGGTGGTGGGTAATGCCGGTAGTTTTTTTAAAAATCCGGAAGTTGAAAATGATGTTTTCAATACAATTAAATCAACAAATCCTAATGTGCCGGGCTATGTAATTACTTCAAATATTACAAAAATCCCTGCGGCCTGGTTGATAGAGCAATGTGGCTGGAAGGGTTTTAGAGAAGGTGATTATGGTGTGCATCCTAAGCAGCCCTTGGTACTGGTGAACTATGGCAATGCTAATGGTCAACAGATTTTCAACCTTTCAGAGAAAATAATCCAATCTGTAAAGCAAAAGTTTGGCATTTCATTAGAACGCGAAGTTCAGATGATTTAGTTCTAAGTGTTTTTTGTAGTCAAAATAGTTTTATTTAGAAATATCTTGCTTTATTTTTTCAATAAAAAAAGAGGGGGATAGCCCTGTTTCTTTTTTGAAGGCATTCACAAAGACCTGTGAGGAAGCGTAACCACATTCTTCCGCTAAATAGCTAATTTTATAGGTTCGATATTCTGGTTGATTATATATCTTATCTACAATATAGTCAATTTTCAATTTATTGATATAACCTGAATAGCTATTCCCTTTATGTGCTTTTATTACAGAAGACAAATATTTTGTATTCGTTTTCCATTGATGGGCCAATGAGGATAAATTGATATCCTTATTTAAGAATTTCTCTTGCTTTTCAAAAGTTTCTAGCTTTTTCAATAGTTTTTCTTCCGTTTTTATTGCAATATTTATGGTACTATCTTTATATAAGTTCTTCTCAGAAACATTCTCTGTGAATTCTTTTAAACTGTTGTCTTCATGAAGTATATGGTCATTTTGAATACCAGTATCCATAATCTTGGATTCAATATGATCGTTACCTGATTTAGTTTCTTCTTGACCTATAGCTTGTTTTTTTATTAAATCTTCATCGGGTTTCTGAGGAATAATTTTTATCTTTGAACCATTATTTATTTTTGCAGGTGTGATGGGCAATATGGAGTTTGTTTTTTGCTTTTCTTTGTTAAGTTGTTGAAGGAGTAAATTGTATTTTAACAAATAGCCTCTTTTTCTTTTTCGGTTAAAATAATTAAATAAGAGTAGCCCTATTCCTAAAAGAATACAACTTACTATTATGGTGTTATAAATTATATTTTGCTTAAATTTAGCTACCTGAGCTTCTTTCTTGGAAATTTTTGATTGAGTTTCTAATATTATAGTTTTATTCTTTGAATTATTAATACTGTCATTCAAGTGGGTATATAATAACAAATATTTATTTTGCATTGCCATATCACCCAAGCCTTGATAAGCATCTTGAAGCCCTTTATAAGCTATTATTCTATTCTGGATATTTTCTGCTTTTTCTTCTGCTTTTAGAGCTTTATGATAAAAAGTGAGTGCAGAATTATATTCTTTTTGATGTAAATAAAATCTACCAATGGAATTATAAACATCAGGATAGGTGTCTTCAATGTTTATTGATAAAGTATCTATCAAAGCTTTCGCTTTTAAAAAATATTTTTCTGCTAATAGTTTATCGGGAGGATTTAATGCATAGGCACAGCAACTTCCAATATTAATATATCCATAAACTAAATAATAATAATAATCATATAGTTGCGTTTTGTTTAAAGTTTGCAGGTTCACTTTCTCCAAGCTGTTTACACTTTTTATGGCATAAACAAGCGTAGAATCAGGAAGATTCATTTTTTCAAAAATATTAGCATATTGGGTGTATATATTACTTAATTCTGTATTTATTTTATTGTTATCATCAAGTTTTTTTAAATAAAATATCGATTTTTCTAAATTTAATTGTGCATCCTTCAATAAGCCTAAATTTGAATTAGCATAAGCACGGTATATCAGAGTCTGAGACACTATATTATTAGCTTTAATAGTAATACCTAACGATTCTGTCTGTTTGCTATAATTAATAGAATTTGAATAGTCTCCCCGGGTGAGGTAATCTTTCTGCAATGCCAACAAACTAAACAATTCTGCTTTTTGATATTTATTTTCTTTCGAAATTTTTAATAGATGTTGGAGTATGGAGTGATTATCATATACTTCTTTTTTACCTAAGCTATCCAAAATATCACTTTCCTGTAATCGGCTTGTTTGTGCATAACTAGATTTAGGAAATAAAAACAAAGAGCTAACACCTAATACCAATAATGTAATAGAGAGCAGAAATGGCAATTGATATTTGTGAAATTTATATATCAAAATTGTTAATTGTTTATTTCGAGAACTTATTGATTTTTTTAAAATTATTTTAGAAAAATGTTTTTTTGCTTTTTTCTGGGCTAAAATTAAGGTTAATTTAATTAACCAATTATTAAAGTTGACAATTTTTCAGAAAAAATGTTTTAATTTTTTTGTCTAAAATATATAATATTAACTATTTAAGTAATTGTTTCCATTATTTTTTATTTTTTATTTTCCACTGTATAATTAAGATTATTTTTCAGAAAACCTTCTTTATATAGTTTGGTTCTATATAAAATAGCATGTATTATTGCTTGTTATTATAGTCTGTAATATGCAAACAAATCAATATGATATTATTTTTTATTATCTATCGACTTGAATATTTAAGTTAATATATCCTTAATAATAGAATTTGCATATATATTTAATTAATAAATTTTTTTTATCTTCTAACTATAAAATTTAATTACATGAAACAAAACAATACAACATCAAAGCGTTGTCAAGTCATGCTTCCCGGAAGCAGGTGGCTGCTTAGTGGCATGATTGGCGTTTCGCTTTTAGCAGTGAGCAGTTTGGCTCAGGCTCAAAGTCCGGGCGGTGTATCTACCGACCTCAGACTATGGTTGCGTTCCGACCAAGGATTTACACCGGCTTCTTGGGCAGACCAATCTGGAAATGGGAATAGTTACACCCAGACCAATGCCAGCCGTCAACCATTTATAGCTACACAGCTGTATAACTTCAATCCGGCTGTAGATTTTGGCACCACTGGAACAGATGCTCGCTTTATGGCACTGCCAGCTGGAGGTCCATTTTCTGCCGACAATACCAATGCGACCTTCTTTACCATGACACTGAATAGGAGTCTTAGTGGTTATGCCGATGTATTGGGATTTGGCGGTACCACTACCGGAGCGGCATTAATACAGGCTAACAACCCGGCACTCACCACTTTAGGTGCGCAAATGGTGTTTTACCCTTATACAACTTCTCCTTTTCCCTCTTCACCCTTAAAGGCAGATAGCCTCTACCTTTCAGATGTGGCATTTACTTATAATGTTGCAGGTATTAATTTTGGTAAGAATGGCTCATTAGCCAACACAACACAGAAGGTTGAAAGTCCTTATGCCCAATTCAACACCGGTGGTAGTATTTTAGGTTCTCAAGGTGAGGTAAGAAATGGTCTTATTCCTGAGGTTATTGCCTATCAAAGTAATCTTACAGAAGCTCAGAAGCAACAGGTTAGAACGTACTTGGGCGTAAAATATGGTGTTAGCTTGCCACATAACTATGTAGCAAGCAACGGTTCTACCATAGTTTGGAATCAAACCAGCCATACTGGCAATAAAAACAACATTGCAGGTATTGGTCATGATGTAGCAGGTGGATTATACCAAAAGCAATCTCGCAGCCAAAACGCTAACCAAAAGTTAATCATTGGATTGGGTAGCTTAGCCAACTCAAATGATGCTAATACCGGTACACTATCCGATGGCCAGTATTTAATTTGGGGTGATAACGGTATGGCTCAAAAACCAGGGGTTGCTTTTAGCGGTTCCGGCTTAACGCATAGATTTACATCCGTTTGGCAAGTGCAAAATACGAATGCTGTAGGCACAGTGCGTGTAGCTTGGCCCGGAACTAGTTTTGATGCTATCAAATTGATTGTAAGCTCTGATTCTACATTTGCCTCTGGTAATACAGTTACCGACATGACTACTAATACCACTACTATCAATGGCGTAGTGTATAATTATGCAGATGTAACATTGGCTGATGGCGCATATTTCACTTTTGGTATCTTAGCAACTACCCCTGGAGGTATTGCTTCATTGCCGGCTGTATGGTATAAGTCTGAAAATGTTGCTGGGAATACTTGGACAGATGCTTCTATTAACAGCATTGATCTTTTAAGTAATGTTGCGGGTTCTACGGGTCCGACTATCAATAATGGTGACCAAAAGCACAATTTTAATACTTGGACTAATAAATATTCTAATGTAAACTACTTTAACGATGTAACCGGAACAAGTGATGTTTTTGGAGTTTGGGCTGATGGTGGTGGCACCACTTCTGCTTCTACTGATTATGGCAGTGGCTATTATTATATGCCATTAACAGTGTTTGGGGTAGCTAGAGATACTTTGACAAGTGGTGGTAGTGGCTTAATCACAGGAATTGACAACGAATTGGCAAATGCCTCTGAGCCTGGATTTGGGGTGTATGGTGCTAAGCAAAGATTTTACAGATTTGGAAACGGTGCTGCTGCAAGTGGAGATAATGCACCTATTAACGCAAGTGCGGTATATTCTTGGCGTCCACCTGCAGGTGGTTCAACCTCACCGGGAACAGCTAACTTAACGATGGGACTTAATGGTGCCTATACCAATACTCTTGTTAACAGCAGAAGTAGTGTAGCCGGACCTTATGTAAAAATAGGTTTTGCAGCAGCAGATTGGGGTGCATTCCCTGGTGATATTCAAGAGGTAGTTTGGTTTAAAGATTCTTTGAGCAATGCTGACCTTGAAAAAGTAGAAACTTACCTTTCTCTTAAATATGGTACTACCTTGGCTCATGATTATGTGAATGCTGCCGGCACTACCGTTTATAGTTTGACCACAAACGCCGGGTATGTTTCCAATATCGCAGGTATTGCTCGCGAAGACGTTAATGGTAATTTATACCAAAAGCAAAGTAACTCGGTAAATGTAGGTGAGAAATTGGTAATCGGTTTAACCGGATTGGCTAATACCAATGATGCCAACACAAGCACATTGAATAATGGTGACTTCTTAATTTGGGGTAATAACGGCTTAGCTTATACTTTTAGCGAGCCTTTGACAGGAATGGGTACGCCTAATATGCGCTTAGCTGCTATCTGGAAAGCTCAAAATACAGGAATTGGAACTGTAAGAGTAGCTTGGCCTACAACGAATAGTTCTTTATATTTATTGCAGAGCAGTTCAGATGCTTTCACGTCAGGTACTACTACTTTAATGTCTTCCATCATATCTATTAATGGTGTTGATTATAAATATGCAGATGTTACCTTAGCTGATGGTCAATACTTTACTTTGGGAGAACGCAATCTTACTCCCGGTGGTGTGCCTGCTGCTGCATGGTACAGAGCCGATGAAACTTCAGACATCGTATTAAATGGCTCTAATGTAACTACTTGGAAAGAAACACAAGGTAAAGGCTTTGATATTGCTCAGACAACAGTAAGCAAGCAACCTGAATATTCTACCACTACAACATTAGCCAACTTTAACCCTACGGTTAATTTTAGCGGTGGTCAAATACTAAATACAACAGGTTTTAATGCTTCCAATAAAATTATCGATCGTACTCAAGGCGGTATATTTGTTTCTGGTCGTATGACGGGTAACTCTGTTTCACAAGCTGGTTTAGCCGGTTTTGATGTTACAATGGATTATCCGGGAGTGCACACCTCTAATGTGAATAGCCAAAAACAAATGCTGTTCTTTACGGCAGGTGGTCCTGGTTATCAAGGATTGAGTCCTGACCCATTGGATGAAAATATTTTCGAGCCTAATACCCCTTTCTTGGGTGGTAGTGTTTGGCAAAATGCGGCTGGTTCTTATTTGGATGCTACAGTGAGTATGTTAGGAAAAAGAGCGGTATATCCTGCCAGCTCCAATAAACTATATAATGTCAATTTGGCAGGCACTGCTGAAAACTTTTATGTAGGTGGCGATAACAACTGGGGTTCATTAACTGGTCAGATGAATGAAGTAATCGTTTTTGCCAATAAATTGAGCGATAACCAAATAGATCAGGTAGAATCTTATTTAGCTATAAAATATGGTATTACTTATATGCATGGCATGAAAGATTATGTAAACTCTACTCATGGTACTGTATGGGATGCTACTGTTAATAATGGTTACCATAAAAATATCGCTGGTATCGCCCGTGATGATAATGGTGCTTTGTTACAAAAACAATCTCGTAGTGAGAATACTGCTCAACAATTAGTTATTGGCGTAGGCAATTTGGAAGACTTGAATATGGATAATAGTGGAACTCTTGCTGATGGTCAATTCTTATTATGGGGTGATAACGGTGAAGCTAATAGCTTTGCAGATTATCAACCAACGCTAAGACCAGCACATGGTATCAACCTACTCATGAAATCTGTGTGGAAAGTTCAAAACACAGGCTCTGTAGGAACTGTACGTGTAGCTTGGCCAGAAGGTAATGAAAACCTCACTTTAGTACTAAGCTCGGACGCTACATTTGACCTTAGCGACCAATTTATCAATATGTCAGCTAATACTGTAACTGTTAACGGTATTACTTATAATTATGCAGATGTGACCTTGACTAATGGTGAGTATTTTACCTTTGGTTCTTTAATCAAACATGCGCCGGGTGGTGTATTTAATGGTTTATCAGTATGGTATCGTGCAGATATCGATGCTACTAATACAGGAGCCGGTACAGATGTAACCCAATGGACTGATTATGCAAAAGGCGTAAAAGCAAGTCCTTTCTCAACTGCTGCAGGAACTACACCATTACCTAAATATAAAGATGGTGATGCCGATTATCTGAACTTCAATCCTGGTGTTAACTTTACAGTAGCCGATCAGAAGTTGGGTAATATTGGAATGCAATTATTGACTTCATTGGATTTTGATGTATTTGCTGCCACAGAAGAAGGTATGACAGGTACAAGGTTCTTTAACGTAGGTATGAACAATACTACCATGAACGGTACCAACTGGGATCAACCGGCTTTTTATACCAATGGTGTATTAAGACGTAACAATCTTGAAAGTGGTGCAGGCATTGTAATGGGTAACGTGTCTCCTGTTCCTTATGTGAGCAACCAACCTAATATTATGTACCACCACTTCAGCGACTCTACCTATACAAACGGAAGAGCAGGAAGTATTCTTGGAACAAAAGTAAACCACTCTAAAGTGGGTGAAGTTACAGGTGGCTTTATTTTTGGTGCCAATAGCGGTGCTGTTACTTTAGGAGATGATGCCGGTTTTATAGGTAGCATTGGCGACTTGATAGTATATGGTGCCGATTCTCTTACTCTTGAACAACGCAATAGAGTAGATGCTTACTTAGCTATTAAATACGGCGTAACAATGGATAATGCTTCCAGCTATGTTTCATCAAAATCAGATACTGTATGGTATAAAGATTTAGATAAGAGTTTCTATAATAACGTAGCCGGTTTAGCAAGAGATACGACCTCTGCTTTGTATCAAAAACAAAGTCGCAGCCAGATTAACAATAATCCTAACAAGCAGGTCACTATCGGTTTAGATAGCATTAAAGCTACTAATCAGGCTAATGCCGGAACACTAACAGAAGGTCAGTTCTTGCTATGGGGTGATAACGGTAATACTGTCGCTATGACAAATGTCAGCAGTACTTATACCGATTTTACCTATAATGGAGCCAATGACAATCGACACATGACCCGTATCTGGAAAGTGAGAAATACTGAGAATGTTTCTGATTCTACTTTGATTAAATTCCCTCAAGCTTCTGTGGGTACTACTACTATTCCGGGCGAAAATGCCGGTGCACAATATGTTATCATTTATGCTTCCGATTCTGCTATTACCCAGAATTTGGTAGTAGTGCCTTTGGTTGCTAATGGTACAGATTATGATATTGCCCATAAATTCCCTGATGGTGTAAGCTATTTCACTTATGGTAAAGTTAAAAATTCTGTTCCAACTCCTATTACTTTGATTGATTTTAATGCAGAAAAGGTAGAAAACTCCGCTGTTCTTAAATGGACTACTGCTACAGAAAAAAATAACCGTGGATTTGAAGTTGAAAGAAGTACAAAAGCCCATGATTGGACTACTTTAGGTTTTGTTAATAGCAAAGCTCAAAATGGAGCAAGCAATACCATTCTTAATTATAACTTTACGGATAGTAAACCGGAATTGGGTGATAATTTCTATCGCTTAAAACAAGTTGATTTTGATGGTACTTCTACTTATAGTACTATTAGGGTATTACAATTCAGTGGTAGCAAGGCTATTAAAGTTTATCCAAATCCTGCCGGAGATTATGTTACTATAACCGGTTTGGATGGACAAAATGAAATTATGTTATCCAATGTTCTTGGGCAAGTAATATCAAAAACTAAGAATAACAATGCTTCTACCAAACAAATAGACTTGAAGGATTTACCTGCTTCAATGTATATGATAACTATTAAATCAGAAAGTGGAAGTCTTTCTACTTTCAAAATTGTGAAGCAATAAATGTTTAACCATCACTGCATCGTTTAGGTAAAGCGATGCAGTGATAATAAATAATATTAAAATTTAAATACGATGAAAATGAAATTTTCGACAAAAACGATGTTAATCGGCATTGGTCTAACAGTTTCTTCAATTGGACTGTTTGCACAGTCGATTCAAATGCCCGCAGGATGCAACGATAACGTCTTCCTGAACTCCGTCGATCCAAACACTATTGGATACGATAATATTGTAAGTGCCTTTCACTCCACCATGGCATTACAAAAAGATGGTAGCCTTTTGATTTGGGGAGAAGGTGCAGGGCCTTTAGGTACAGAAGCCAATAGTCTAGATACTCCTACAGTAGTTTCTCCGGCAAATGGATATAACTACACAGGTAATATTCTTAGATATACTATTGGTAGTTATGGTCAAAAGAGTGACCCAAATTATTGGACTTATGGACCTCAATTTATTATTCTTACTACTGATGGTTTATACGCTTGGGGTACATATGATGTAGTGCTTCCTACTTCGATTAAGAATACTACTGCCTTTGAAAAAATATCCACTATTACTGGAGCTAATACTTATGGATTACCAATAGGTGTAAATCCTGCAGATGTAAATATGATGTTTGCTGCTAAAGGATATCTTGCCATTACTACTGCTCCACTAGGTGAAGTATATGTACTTGGTACTCCAGCATTGCAAGGCGCCGGTGGTAGCACTACCGCAACTTCGTGGCAAAAAGTAAAAACGAACAGCACTACTGATTTAACAAATATTGTTGCCATAAGAGGCACTACAGATGTTTTGTTTGCATTAAGTTCTACCCAGAGTGGAAGTCATCTTTATACTTGGGGAAAAAGAAATTATTTAGGAGATGGCACTTCATTTCAAAATCTTTTTTATGCCACATCAATGAATGCATTACCTAACGGAGAAATTCCAAAAATGATTGATATGAGCTATGGTTCAGATCGACTTACTAGCGATTGGGCTACCTTCGATTATGGTAGAATAAATACCTATCATGTTTTATCTACTGCAGGTCATGTTTATAGCCTTGGGAGCAACATGCAGAAGCAAATAGGTGATGGATCTAGTCAATTCACTGTTTATGAAAAAACCTCTTGGACTCAACCGGTATCTTTAGTTTCAAATAAAAATATTGTTTGGATTAGTGCTTCTGGCAGAGACGCTACACCACATTATGGTGCTGCTATTAATGCTTTGTCAGATGATGGCAAGTTATATGCTTGGGGCTCTAATGCATCAGGAATGATAAATGGAAATTTCCCTCCTGCAATTACTGGAATTGATGGAGATGCTATTGATCCGGTTGAGCAACCCGGTGGTTTAAGCCCTACTGATAAAATTTTGGCTGTAGCCACAGGTGGTCATACTTCAATGGTGGTTAAAGAATGTACTGCGAAATTTGGTTATGTTGGACATTTAATTAATGGAAGTATGGGAGGAAGTAGTAATAACAATTATAATGGCAATAGTTATACATTCCTTTATACAGGAAAAGTAGATTTTTGTGGCGTAAATACTAATGTCCCAATAACGGTGGATTCTGCAATTTATCAATCGGATACCGCTTTCAATTTGATGAATACCATAGTTTCTGTTACCCCTGCAGGATATACAATTAAGTGGTACTCAGATGCCGCCTTAACTACCGAGGTAACTAATACTAATAATGTGCCATCTGGTACTTATTATCCGGTATATTTTGATGGTAATACATTATTATGTTCATCAGATCCTGTAGTTGTTACACGTATGATTGACATAGAAGGTTCAGTTTTTGATGATGCCAATGGTAATACAATTATTGATGGAACTGAACTAGGTACTAATGCCAGTACTAGTTTATATGTTTATTTGGTTGATGATAATAACATAATTGTCGATTCTGCATTAGTTGCTGCTGATGGCACTTATACATTACATGTTAAGCCTAAACAAGGTACACCAAAAAATTATACTTTACATCTTTCTCAGGTGCAATATGCTGTTGGGGTAGATGTGTCTAGTTCGCCAATAGATTATACTTTACCAACAAACTGGGTTACTACTGGTGAAAATGGTAACAACAATACTGGTTCTGGTGACGGTAGTCCTGATGGAATATTGACTGTATCAATTGGAACTTCTAATGTTACTAATGCTAATTTCGGTATTGAGCAAATTCCGACAGCAGACGCTAAAAGCTATAACATAGGTAAAGGAGCATTTTCTGTTAATCCTCCAACAGGCTTTTCGTCAGAATCTGGATATAGAGCACTCCCAATGAGTTCTGTTTATCTTACTGGTTATCCTACTGGTGGCGCTCTAACGGGTTCAGATCCTGAAGATTGTGCTACAGCAAGCTCTTGTAATACCGGAAAAACTTTCAGTATAGAATCCATTAACTCAACAACTAAAGTGTATTATGACTTTGGAGCTGGAAATGGTGGTGTACAACAAATTACTGCTCCTACAGCAATCTCAAATTTTGACCCTTCAAAATTAGTAATCTATGGAAGTGAAGGACAAAGCAATTTTGGGTTCACCTATAGTCTAATAGATGCAGCAGGAGTAAAAAGCCCGACAGCTAGCTATAATATCATAACATCAGGTGCATTATCTGTAAAATGGAGCAACTTTGATGCCACAAAGCAAAAGGAAAATGTGCTATTAACTTGGACTACTTTAAGCGAAGCTAATAATAAAGGATTTGAGGTTCAAAGAAGCACAGATGCCAGAAACTGGAAAACTATAGGTTTTGTTACCTCTAAAGCCAATAATGCTAATAGTAGAGCTGCATTAAATTACAATTTAATTGATGCTCATCCAGTATATGGAATCAACTATTACAGATTAAAACAAGTTGATTTTGACGGTGTGTTTTCTTATAGTGAAGTGCGTAATGTGAAATTTGATTTGACCGAAAGTTTCCGTATCTATCCAAATCCTGCTCAGGAAGAATTAATGATAGAAGGAGTAAGCAAAGGACAAACCATAGTAATTTACAATACACTCGGACAAGAAATGAAGCGTATTGCTATCAACCAAAACGGCTTAAATAAAATAAATATTGCCGACTTGGCTGATGCACATTACCAATTAGTAATTATTAATGGCAATACTGTAAGCCAAAGCTTTAAGTTTGTTAAAAAGTAAAACGAACTATTATTAATCCTAAAGGAGTCTGTCCCCAATGGAGATAGACTCCTTTAATAATGAAAGGATAAGTTTTATTCAAAATAAAATTTATCAATAAAATCACTCAGATTATGAATTGCCCTAAGTGCCATAGTTCCAATTTTAGAAAAGATGGAACAATAAATGGAGTTCAGAGATATTTATGTAAACAATGCCTATATCGTTATAGTGAAGAAAAAAAGACATTAAATCAATCAATATCAATAAAGAAATTAGCTTTAGAAATGTACACCGTAGGAATAGGATTAAGGCTTATTGCAAAGGTTTTAAAAATTAAAAATAACACTCTGAAACAATGGATAAAAGATTTTGGGGCTTACAATATTAAACCCAAAAGTTCTCCATCTATGGAAGTTAAAGATTTTAAAGAACTTCCTAAGTATATTAACTCAAAAGCAATGATGTCCAATTCTAAAGAAGCTCTTCTAATTGTGGACTTTAGTGAAGGAACCTCAAAATTGTTTATCGAAAAAGAATGAAATTTATAACGAATAAGTTAGGTCTATTATAGATGTAATTTGATATTATTGAGAGACCACAATCAAGAACAAAATATATTCAGGATGCAAAATTCTAATGCTCTGTATTCCTGAATAGTACTGCCAAATTTTTTAGTGAATATACCATGATAAAACAAAAAAACAGGAGAAAGCAATAGCTTTCTCCTGTTTTTAATTATATGGGTAATTTTTTACCTTTTATTTGGACAAGTCAATTTCTTGAAATGGTCCAATTTTTCTTTTTTATGAAGTTGCCTTCATTGCCTTTGCGGCCTTAGTTCTTTCGTTTTCGTCCAAAATAATTTTTCTTAAACGGATACTTTTAGGGGTACACTCTATACATTCATCTTGTTGGATGTATTCCATACACTCTTCTAAAGATAATTGAATTTTTGGTGCAATATTGGTGGCACCATCAGAGCCACTGGCACGCATATTAGTCAATTTTTTTCCTTCAATAACATTTACCATTAAGTCACCTGGTTTGATATGCTCTGCTACAATTTGACCGGCATAAACCTCTTCACCCGGATCAACGAAGAAAGAACCTCTATCTTGTAATTTATCGATAGAATATCCGGTTGTAGAGCCACCGGTTTTTGCAATCAAAACGCCATTGTTACGACCGGCAATCGCACCTTTCCAAGGTTTGTATTCTGAAAAGTTATGTGCCATAACGGCTTCGCCGGCAGTCGCTGTTAGCATTTGAGAACGTAAACCTATTAAACCTCTTGAAGGCATATCAAATTCTAAATGTTGTACCGTACCTTTTGATTCCATGATTAACAGTTCACCTTTACGCATGGTAACTAAGTTTACGACTTTAGAACTATATTCTTCAGGTACATCTACTACTAAGTTCTCAAAAGGTTCGCACTTCTTGCCATCTATTTCTTTAGTGATAACCTGAGGTTGACCTACAGTAAGTTCATAACCTTCTCTTCTCATGGTTTCTATCAATACAGACAAGTGAAGAATACCTCTACCATAGACTAAAAATTTATCAGCATCATCAGTTTCTTTTACCCTTAAAGCTAGATTTTTTTCCAACTCTTTCATTAAACGATCGCGAAGGTTACGGCTGGTTACGAATTTTCCTTCTTTACCAAAGAATGGGGAGTTGTTGATAGAAAACTGCATATTCATGGTAGGCTCGTCAATAGCAATAGTCTCCATAGGTTCCGGATTTTCAAAATCGGCAATGGTTTCTCCAATATTAAATCCTTCGATACCTACAACAGCACAAATATCGCCTGCTTTAACTTCTGATACTTTTTTCTTACCCATCCCTTCAAATACATAAAGTTCTTTCACTTTATTTCTTTCTAAAGTGCCGTCAAGTTTACATAATTGTATGTTTTGACCTTCTTTAATTACGCCTCTGTTTACACGACCAATTGCAATTCTTCCTAAGAAAGAAGAATAATCTAAAGAAGTAATTTGTAATTGTAAGTTTCCTTCTTCAACCTTAGGTTCCGGTACTTTATCTAAAACCATTTCCAATACAGCATTGATGTTATCTGTTGGAGTTAAAGAGGTATTATACCAGCCCTGTTTTGCAGAGCCATAAAGGGTAGGGAAGTCAAGCTGTTCTTCAGTAGCATCCAATTGGAAGAATAATTCAAATACTTTATCATGAACTTCGTCAGGACGGCAGTTTGGCTTATCTACTTTATTGATGATTACGATAGGTTTTAACCCTAAGTTTAAAGCCTTTTGTAATACAAAACGGGTTTGAGGCATCGGTCCTTCAAAGGCATCTACCAATAAGATTACACCATCAGCCATTTTTAATACACGCTCTACCTCACCACCAAAATCGGCGTGACCAGGAGTGTCTATTACATTTATTTTTGTATCTTTATAAGTAACCGCAATGTTTTTTGCTAAAATTGTGATACCTCTTTCTCTTTCCAAGTCATTGTTATCCATCAATAATTCACCGGTCTCTTGGTGTTCTTTGAATACATTAGTAGCATGGATAATTTTATCAACTAAGGTGGTTTTTCCGTGGTCAACGTGGGCTATAATAGCAATGTTGCGAATACTCATTTATTATTTTTTTAAATTGGGGTGCAAAATTACTATTTTATTTACAAATCAACTAAAAAAATTATTTATTGTATAAAAATTTATGTTAATTTAATATGAGTAGCACTCTATTAAACTAGAATTGTTTGCTTCTGAAAATATGGGGTGATTATTTGTATCGCCCTAAAAAAAAGGTTACACTTTTCCCCTGTGGTTGGTGTCCTCACCAACTATATCCAGGGAGAAGTAACAAAGAAAAAAAACAATTCGGACTTATTCTAATTGATATAGGCAACATATTGTTGAGAACATCATGCTTGCTGATTATATCGATAATATTCGACAAGTATAAAATAAAAATATTTTTTCACAAATCTTTTGGTTTTTAAATAAAATATAATATCTTCAACACTTTAAAATTCTATCCTTTGTTTTGGAAGAAAATATTTTTTAAAGTTAATAATGTATGAAAGTAGGCATTCCAACTGAAATCGATGTTGAAGAATTAAGGGTGGCAGCGACACCTACCACCGTTAAGCGGCTTCAAAAGCAAGGTTTTGAAGTGTTTGTACAAGATGGGGCAGGTAAGCATGCTAATTTTTCTAATCAATCTTTCATAGATGCCGGAGCGACTATTGTGGCCTCTGCTGATGAGATTTACCAAAACTCCGATATCGTCCTAAAGGTTCAACCACCAACAAATGGTGAAATAACCTTGATGAAAGAGGGTTTGGTACTGTTAAGCTATCTTTGGCCAGGTAGAAGTCCAGACCTTTTAGAAAAACTGGCACATCAAAAAGTGAATGCAGTGGCTATGGATGCGATTCCGAGAATTTCGAGGGCTCAAAAAATGGACGTACTTTCTTCCATGGCAAATATTGCGGGGTATCGTGCAGTAATTGAAGGGGCTTATCATTTTGGAAGATTCTTAAATGGTCAAATTACAGCAGCTGGAAAGGTGGAGCCTGCAAAGATTTTGGTCATCGGTGCAGGAGTAGCAGGCTTGGCGGCAATTGGTGCAGCAAACAGTCTAGGGGCTATCGTTAGGGCATTTGATACCCGCAAAGAGGTCGCAGAGCAAATTGAATCTATGGGTGCAAGTTTCCTTACTGTGGAGATAGATGAAGATGGAGCCACGAGTTCCGGTTATTCAAAGGTGATGAGCAAGGAATTTATCGAGGCAGAAATGCAATTATTTTTAGCACAAGCCAAAGAAGTTGATATTATTATCACCACTGCACAGATTCCGGGAAGAGAAGCTCCAAAGCTTATATTAGATTATCATGTTCAGGCTATGAAGCCGGGTTCGGTAATTGTTGATTTGGCGGCTTCTACCGGAGGGAATTGTGTTTTGACCAAAAATGGTGAAATATTTACTACTGATAATGGAGTGGTTATTGTAGGTAAGTTAGACCAGTTGCCGGCACAAGCTTCCCAATTGTATGGTAATAATCTTTGTCATCTTTTGGATGATATGGGCAAGGCAGAACACTTTAAAATAGACATGGAGGATGATGTGATTTCTCGAGCCATGGTCACTCATGATGGAAAAATAAACTGGCCGGTAGCTCCATTGCCAGTGAGCCTTCAAAAGCCCAAAGCCGAAGTGAAAGTGGCTACACCAGAAGAATTGAAAGCCGCAGAAGCACTAAAAAATAAAAAGAAAACTACTTCTTTGTTGATACAATTATTAGTAGTGGGTCTCTTACTTTTTGTGATGGGTCAGTTTGCACCACCTGAATTTATGCAGCATTTCACGGTGTTCGTTCTTTCCGTTTTTGTTGGTTGGCAAGTGATTTGGAATGTTTCTCATTCTTTACACACTCCCTTAATGGCGGTAACCAATGCTATCAGTGGTATTATTGTAGTAGGAGGATTGTTGCAAGTGCTTCATCCGGAGAGTAGTTGGACGCATCCTTTAACCATCATTGCCTTTTTTGCTATTTTGGTGGCGAGTATAAATATTGTTGGGGGCTTTTTTGTTACCCATCGCATGTTAAAAATGTTTAAAAAATAAAAACAAGATTATATTATGAGCATTGGAATTCAAACAGCAGCCTATCTTTTTGCAAGTATCTTGTTTATTTTAAGCTTAGGAGGATTATCTTCTCAAGAGTCTGCTAAAAGAGGCGTACTCTTTGGGATTGTGGGTATGGTTATTGCCGTATTAGCTACCATAATGGGCGTCGAAAATGGTGAAAATGGTTATATATATATAATAGTAGCCATTGCAATAGCCTCTGCTATTGGTATAGTTGTGGCCCGAAAAGTGGAGATGACGGCTATGCCACAATTGGTGGCTATTTTGCACAGCTTTGTTGGTCTGGCTGCCGTTTTAGTGGGCTATGGTTCTTATATTGATCCCCACAGTCAGGCATTATCTGGCATCGAAAAAAATATTCACTTGGTAGAAGTTTTTATTGGGGTTTTTATTGGTGCTATTACTTTTACCGGTTCTATTATTGCCTGGGGTAAGTTGGATGGTAAGATAAGGAGCAAGCCTTTATTGTATCCGGGAAGACATGCCGTAAATATTATTTTAGTTATTATTTCAGTCGTATTAGGAGTATTGTTTGTGCAAACTCCCGGTACTGGAGGGATGTTGTATCTTTTGGTGATGACGGCTATTGCGCTGTTTATTGGTGTGATGATGGTGATGGCAATTGGAGGAGCCGATATGCCGGTGGTTGTTTCTATGTTGAATTCTTATTCCGGATGGGCAGCTGCAGCGGCAGGGTTTATGCTGGGTAACGATTTGTTGATAGTTACAGGTGCTTTGGTAGGTAGCTCTGGTGCTATTCTTTCGATTATTATGTGCGAGGCAATGAACCGTTCTTTTCTTTCGGTAATATTTGGGGGCTTTGGGGCAACACCGGTAGCTTCAGGCGGTGGCGTAGCCATTGAAGGAACGGTAACTTCTATTACGCATCAAGAAACTGCCGAGTTGTTGAAAGAAGCCAAGTCTATTGTAATTGTCCCGGGTTATGGAATGGCGGTTGCAAAAGCTCAATATCCTATTTTTGAAATGGTGGAGCGATTAAGAAAAGAAGGGAAAAAAGTACGTTTTGCCATACATCCTGTAGCCGGACGATTGCCTGGGCACATGAATGTGCTGTTGGCAGAGGCTAAGATACCTTATGATATTGTTTTAGAGATGGATGAGATTAATGACGATATGCCGGATACAGATGTGGTAATGGTAATTGGGGCTAATGATGTGGTAAACCCGGGTGCTATTGACGACCCTTCCAGCCCTATTTTTGGTATGCCTGTGATTAAGGTTTGGGAGGCTGCCAAAGTTATTGTAATGAAGCGTTCCATGTCAGCAGGCTATGCAGGTGTTGAAAACCCATTGTTTTATAAAGAAAATACGGATATGCTTTATGGCGATGCAAAAGATAGTGTGATGAAGATTCTGGAAGATTTGAAATAGGTTGAAAGATGATAGCTTTATTTCATTATTTTAATATTGTTGATTAAAGAAGGTTGTCGCTTATTGATTTTTTTTCTTGGATGTAAGTGATTTTATTTAAAATTTCAACTATAAATTATATGTTTTTTTGCTAATTGAGTAATTTCGTAAAAATTTATTTACATTTGCGGTTAAACTTTTAGAATATTGAATTGTTCAAAAGCAATATGAAAACAAAACTTTTCCGAATAACAACCGTGCCTATCTCCCTTGAAAAACTTTTAAGGGGTCAGCATCATTTTATGAGTGAAAATGGTTTTGAGGTTACTGGTGTTTCTAGTCAGGGTATAGAACTGGAAAATGTAAAAAAAGCAGAAGGTATTAAGACCCATGCTGTTGAAATGACCCGGACTATTTCCATTTTTAAAGACCTGAAATCTTTATGGGAATTGTACAGATACATAAAAAAAGAAAAGCCTGAAATTATTCATACCCATACTCCCAAAGCCGGAATTGTTGGCATGTTGGCAGCTAAGTTTGCTGGAGTCCCTATCCGTTTACATACAGTGGCAGGTATGCCTTTAATGGAATCCGGAGGGTGGAAAAGGAAAGTACTTTTAGCCGTTGAACAGTTGACATACCGTTGTGCTACAAAAGTGTATCCTAATTCTAAAGGGCTATATGATTTTATTATCAAAGAAAATATCGTTAATCCGAAGAAATTAAAAATTATTGCTAATGGTAGTAGTAATGGGATTGATACCTCATTTTTTGACCCTACTTTATATTCCACAGAACAAAATTTAAAATTACGAGAAAGTTTAGGTATTCAACCAAATGATTTTGTTTTTATTTTTGTGGGTCGTTTGGTGAGTCATAAAGGTATAAATGAATTGGTAAACGCATTTTGTCAATTACAGAAAAACCTCAAATCTAAAAATGAAAAATCTCCTAAATTGTTATTGGTGGGTCCTCAAGAGGAAGAATTGGATCCATTAAGCAAAGCTACATTAAGTCAGATGCAAAACAATATGGACATTATCAATTTGGGATTTCAAAAAGAAGTGCGTCCTTTTTTTGCTATTTCTAATGCTTTGGTTTTTCCGAGTTATAGAGAAGGGTTTCCCAATGTGGTAATGCAGGCAGGAGCTATGGGGCTTCCCTGTATAGTGTCCGACATAAATGGATGTAACGAAATTATTTCTGATGGTGATAATGGTCTAATTATCCCTCCGAAAAATTCAGAAATATTAGCCTCCAAAATGCAATTGCTATTAGAAAATCATGAATTGTATTTAAAGTTGAAATCTAATGCAAGAGAAAGAATCAGCTCTAGGTATCAGCAATCAGTAGTGTGGGAGGCAATTTTAGAGGAGTATCATGCTTTGCTGTCCAAAAATGGTCAATTACCTGCCTCTAAGTTTCAAGATTAAGAAATAAATCATTGTTGTATTGAATTCTTATTAATCTTTAGCAATTCTGGATTGATTTATTGATATCAACAAAGCAATCCAGAATTTATTGAGAACAAAAATTTCCTTAAAATATTATGTTAGGGCTTGCAAAGCAATAAAGAAACAATAGGAAGGAACTGCCTAATTGAAATAGGCAGTATGTTGCAGAGTCTAACTTGCTAGCTTTTATTTTAAAATCAAGCCATATTAATACATTTTGTCTTTTTTGCTGTTGTTTCGCCAGCCAGCATCATTTTTTGAGTCGGCAAAATAAATGATAAAATCAGCATCACTTTTTGAGTTTACAAAATATACTTTTTTCTTAGCATCACTTTTGGAAGATGCAAAGTACCAAACTCCATTATTTTGTCCGGCATCACTTTTTGATGATACCTTGTAAACTACTAAATCTGCATCACTTTTTGAACTGGTAACATAGACTTTTACATCTGCATCACTTTTTGAATCAACAGAATAGACAATTTGAGAGAATCCTATGCTCGGAATTATTGTTGCTGCAACAGCAAAGATAAAAGATTTCATAAGTAAAAATTTTTTAGATGAATAAAAGTATAAAATACAAATATATGAAATATATTAATGCAAATCTTCTTTTTCTTTTTTTGAAACAATCATAGGAGAGGAAAGTGTTTTTTTTTATTTATTGATTATTGAGGTATCTCGATTGTTTTATTGATTCAAAGGTTTGATATTGATTTTTTAAATTTCAAAATAGAAATTTTTTTTAATGAAATAATGTCTTGGTATTCTGACAGTATTAATGAATATGCTGAAATAATGTCAATTTCAATAGATTGGTAAATTTTTTGAAGAGTACATTATCGTAACATTAAATCTTTCAAATAATTTAAAAAATAAAAAAATGGCAAAGAAATCAGTTGGTATTCAACCCTTGCATGACAGAGTAATAATTAAAGCTGCCGATGCTGAAACAAAGACTGCTGGCGGTATCATTATTCCTGATACAGCAAAAGAAAAACCATCTCGTGGAACAGTAATAGCGGTTGGTCCAGGAAAAAAAGATGAGCCTATGACTGTAAAGGCAGGAGACAATGTTTTGTATAGCAAATATGCCGGTACAGAAGTAAACATTGATGGTCAGGATTTATTAATCATGAGAGAAAGTGATTTGATCGCTATCGTTTAATACCTTTTTTATTTAAAAATTCAAACAATAGAATACTATAAAATATTATGGCAAAACAAATTTTCTTCGATATCGAAGCAAGAAATAAAATGAAAGCAGGTGTAGATATTTTATCTAATGCCGTTAAAACAACCTTAGGCCCTAAAGGACGTAATGTAGTAATAGAGAAAAAGTTTGGTGCTCCATCTGTAACTAAGGATGGTGTATCTGTAGCTAAAGAAATTGAATTGGAAGACCCTATTGAAAATATGGGTGCTCAAATGGTGCGTGAAGTAGCCTCAAAAACTGCCGATCAAGCGGGTGATGGTACTACAACTGCTACAGTTTTGGCACAAGCAATTTATGCTGAAGGCTTAAAGAATGTAACTGCCGGTGCTAATCCTATGGATTTAAAGCGTGGGATTGATAAAGCTGTCGTGGCTATAGTTGCCAACTTGAAAAAACAATCTCAAAAAGTAGGTAACGATACCAAAAAAATTGAGCAAGTAGGTACTATCTCTGCCAATAATGATACCCATATCGGTGCTTTGATTGCAGAAGCGATGGAAAAAGTTGGTAACGAAGGTGTAATTACTGTTGAAGAATCTAAAAATACAGACACTACAGTAAGCGTAGTAGAGGGTATGCAGTTTGACCGTGGTTATTTAAACCCTTACTTTGTTACCAATACAGAGAAAATGCAGGTAGAAATGACCAACCCTTATATCTTGATTTTTGATAAGAAAATTTCAATGATGAAGGATATTATTGGATTGTTGGAAAATGTGGTAAAATCTGGTCGTCCTATGTTGATTATTGCTGAAGATGTTGAAGGAGAAGCACTTTCTACTTTAGTCGTAAATAAATTGCGTGGTAGCCTAAAAGTTGCCGCAGTAAAGGCTCCTGGCTTTGGAGATAGAAGAAAAGAAATGTTGCAAGATATAGCGGTTTTAACCGGAGGTATCGTTATTAGCGAAGAGCAAGGCTATAAATTGGAAAATGCCGATATGGCTTATTTAGGTACTGCTGAAACCGTTACAATAGATAAAGATAATACTACTATCGTCGGTGGTAAAGGTAAAAAAGCGGATATTGCTGCCCGTGTTGCACAAATAAAAGCACAATTGGAAGTGAGTACTTCCGATTATGATAAAGAAAAAATGCAAGAGCGTTTGGCAAAATTGGCAGGTGGTGTTGCTGTTCTTTATGTTGGAGCTACCACCGAAGTAGAAATGAAAGAAAAGAAAGATAGAGTGGATGATGCTTTGCATGCTACCAGAGCAGCCGTAGAAGAAGGTATTGTTCCGGGTGGTGGTACTGCTTATATCCGTGCTATTGAAGCCTTGGATAAAGTTGTTACCGATAATGTGGATGAAGCTACCGGCGTGAAAATTGTTCGTGCTGCCGTTGAAGCCCCTATTCGTACTATCGTAGCCAATGCTGGTCTTGAAGGTTCTGTTATTGTTCAAGAAATTAAGAAAGGTAAAGGTGATTATGGATTTAATGCCCGCACCGAGCAATTTGAAAAGTTATTCGCTGCCGGAGTTATTGATCCTGCTAAAGTAAGCCGTGTTGCATTAGAAAATGCTGCATCTATTGCCGGAATGTTATTGACCACAGAATGTGTGATTGCTGATAAACCAGAACCAAAAGCTGCCATGCCTGCAATGCCAGGTGGTGGTGGTATGGATATGGGTTATTAATCTTTATTCAAAATATACAAAAAGGGCTATCCATTTGGATGGTCCTTTTTTAATTGTTTTTTGATAAAATGTAGCACCGTTGCAAAGCAACGGTGCTACACAAAAACGAAAAATTATCTTTTATAACTTTTATTTTTCAAAGAATGCCCTAACATTTTCTTCTGAGGTAACCCCTAAAATTTCATTCACTTTTTGCCCCTTTACATATTTTACTACTAAAGGAATCCCAGTAATACCCATTTGTTGTGCCAAAGCTTGGGATTTGTCAATATCTACTTTTTGTAAAATTACTTTGTCTTTATAATCTGCATGAACTTTCTCCAAAATAGGTCCTAAAACCTTGCAAGGGCCACACCAGTCTGCTTTAAAGTCAACTACAACGATTTCATTATCCTTTAAAAGTTTATCAAAACTTTCAGGTGTAAAAGCTTCCGGATTGCTTGTGGGGGCAGTGTCAGGAGCCGTACTTTCAGTTCCTTCTTGCTCCGTATCAGAATTGTTTTTACAAGCTGTCATACTGAAAGAAATTACCGAGATAAAGCCTAATGCTAAAATATATTGTTTCATTATTAATATTTCTATTTATTTATAGCAAAAATAATCCTACCCATCCAGAGTTCCAAAATTTTCAGTTATTTTTAAACATTATCAATATTAGAATCTTTCCAGGACATTTACATTAATATTTTATGCCATTGTGAAAACAAAGCTTCTAAACTTAAAATTCCTGATGGTTATTTAAAGTCTATGTGCCTATGTGGAACAATTACTGAAATCCCATTTTATATAGCATTGCATGAGGTGAAACAATAGCAAAAGGTTGGTTTGAAATTAATTTTTATTATTATTTTGAAAAAACGTATAACAAGATAATCTTTGGCAGTGGTTAAAATTTTTCTTAATTTTACTTCAATTAGTAAAGTACTTTATTATGCTATCCTCTATTAATCCATATACTAACCTTCAAATCGCACAATATCCGGAATTAGAAAAAAAAGAAGTTGAAAATAAAATTACTTCTTCCCACCAAGCATTTGAGCAATGGAAAAATTTAAGTATTAAAGAACGTGCTGCCTATCTTAGCAAATTAGCCGAATACATCAATACTCATAAACAAACAATGGGACAAATAGCTACAGATGAGATGGGTAAGCCCATTAGTCAGGCTATTGCTGAACTTGAAAAATGTGCCTTTACCCTCCAATATTATGCAGAAAACGCAGCATCCATGCTAAAAGAAGAAAAAGTAAAGATGGAGAACGGAATGGCTTATATCTGCTATGAACCTTTAGGAATTGTACTTGCCATCATGCCTTGGAACTTCCCTTACTGGCAAGTGTTTCGAGCGATGGGTCCAATATTGGTTTCAGGCAATACTATGCTGTTAAAACATGCTTCAAATGTTACCGGATGTGGATATGCCATCCAAAAAGCAATGGATGAATGTGGCTTCCCGAAAGGGGTTTTTGAGTTTTTGCCATTAAGCTCTAAAGCTATAGACACTGTAATAGCCCATCCTTTTGTGCAAGCCTTAACCTTTACCGGGAGTACAGAAGCTGGAAAAAAAGTTGCGGGGATAGCTGCTTCACACCTCAAAAAGCAAGTATTGGAACTAGGCGGAAGTGATGCCTATGTTATTTTAAAAGATGCCGATTTACAGGCTGCTGCGGCAATTTGTGCCGAGTCTCGATTAAACAATAGCGGTCAAAGTTGTATCGCTGCTAAAAGAATGATAGTAGAAGAAGCTGTAGCCCCTCATTTTGAAAGATTATTAATGGAGGCTTTTGAACAAAAACCTTTTGGAGACCCTTCAAGAATGGATACTCAAGTAGGCACTATGGCAAGAGCAGATTTAAGAACTGCTTTGCACCGGCAGGTGGAAGATAGTGTGACAAAGGGAGCTCAAATTCTTTGTGGTGGCTATATCCCGTCAGGTGATGCCATTTTTTATCCACCTACCATATTGACTAAAGTGAGCAAAGGCATGTCGGCTTATGATGAAGAGCTCTTTGGCCCGGTGGCATCCATTATTATTGCCCAAGATGAAGCAGAGGCTTTACACATAGCAAATGATACAGAATATGGCTTGGGAGGTGCTGTGTTTACATCTGACCTTAAAAAAGGAAAGGAGTTGGCAGCTAAAAATTTGGATGCAGGTTCTGTTTTTGTAAATACTATGGTACACTCCAACGCTAAACTGCCGTTTGGAGGCATAAAAAATAGTGGTTACGGCAGGGAGCTGGGTTATTATGCCATCCGTGAGTTTGTCAATATCAAAACAGTTCTGGTAGCTGAATAGGAATTATTTTATGGTTTCCAAAAAATCATCTAAACGCTCTTGATTGCCTTTGTAAAGAATGCTATCATTTCTCAAAGCTATAACAGTAGGATAACTATAAATGTCAAAATATTCTCCAATATTTTCTGCTCCTTTCCATACCGGAAAAGTAAAGCCTTTTTTCTCCACCATTTCAAATGCAAGGTTTTCGTTATCTTGCACCATAGGTTTGTTAATCGAAATATAGCTTATATTCGGATTTTTGTTGGTTTTATATCTTTTTTCAAATTCCGGAAATTTTTTAAAACACCAAGTACATCCGGTAAACCAAAAATCAAGAATATATAAATGATCTTTTTGAAAGGTCATCTCGTTTTTTTGCTTATCAAACAGTTGAAAGGAAGTGTCCTTAAGTTTAATATTAGTAACAAGTTTAAATTGCCCATAAGCGTTATAATAATCTATATATCTATAATTATATAAGAGTATTGTGGGTAATAAAAATAACATTCCAATAATTGAAATCCGATATGCTTTATTCCGGGTTTTATAAAACCAGTATCCTAACCAAATACCCAAGATGCCCATTATTGTATTAGTCCAAGCAATAATTGTTGGCTCTCTGTCTAATAATAGTTCATTTACAAATGGATAAATTAAAATTAACAAGAAAATATTTACTGCCCATAAATAATACAGGGTATATTTTTCCCATTTTCTTAATACCCAATAGGTCAGTAAAAAATATTTAACCAGCATTATTATATTGTCATATTTAATACCAATTACATCTATCCCTCTCCCAAAACAAGTAAGGGCTTCAAATGCGACAATAATAATAAACCATAGTAGGAAGATACCTATTTGCTTTAAAATGTTTTTCCAATTCATAATGTTAAAATTATTATTATCAATAAGCCAATAAATTTATTGGCTTATTGATAAGGTTATTATTTAATTACATTGACCATTACATTGACTTAGAAATAATACTCCACACCCTGAAGATGTAACAAAACAATTATTTTTCAAGTATCCACAGGAGTTCCAGCATAGGTTATAGGAAGTAGCCGAGCAATCGCAATTATTGCTTCCTCCGCCACCATTTCCACCATTATTTTCTAAATCCGGTCTTTTTCCCGAAATTTTAACTATTTCAGGAAAACTGTAAGGGGTGCTAAAAACTCTTGCTATTTTATTGTCGTCCCATCCAAACTGAAGAGCTTGGTTGATTATCGGTCAATAAATACTTCCTTGTCCTTTTTTATATTATCATCAAACAAATCTCGGGTAAGCATATCTTTTACTTCAGTAAGATATGCTTTTTCTTCATCACTAAATTCATCTGACAATATTACAATGTTTATTTTTGATTGTCAAATATTTAATTTGTTTTCAGGTGTTAATGAATTATATATCCCTTGCATGGTATCTGGCGTATATCTGCCTAAATCATCTCTGGATATATTTTTAAAAGATTCAATATTGGTTGTTACAAATTGTTCAACTTTAGAATCGCAAGAATATTTTGGCTTTTCTTTTTGACAAGCCAAGAAAAAGCCGGTAATAGCAATGACAACGGCTACTAATGTAATTTTAATTCTGTTCATGATTAATAATAATTTAAATAAAATAATAAGAACTCCTTACTGCACATGGAATAAAGCAGGTTTCCAAATTCACTAAAAATAGTCCGATTGTCTTTGTTATTTATATAACTCTAATCTCGGAGTGCATTTCAATCACCAATAACCTTTTTTTTAGTTTTTCTTTGGTCTCAATTAAGGTGTAAAAGACCGCATTTCGTAGCTACTGAAAAATTAATTTAATTTTTAATTAATTTGCGTCTTTATTCCACCATATTTATGTCCATGTATAAAAATCTTGGGCATTTTTTGCACTACTTGCTGTTTAGGTCCTGAGAAACCTTGTGTACAAGCAATACTAAAACGCCCACGATTTTTATATCGCAGACGTTTAGCATATTACTCGGCTGTACACTCTTAAAATTTCTCAGGTTTTAAACAGCAGCTTCGTTAAATCGCTAAACGCTAATTTTACTTTTCTTTTTTCAACAATTAATAATTGTAACTATTCAGTCTAAGTTTTACAGATAAGGGTTAATGCTTCCAGAACGTTT